>JADHUC010000172.1 GCA_016784735.1 Pirellulaceae bacterium
GATCGTTGTCGCGACAGAAGGCCAACCAGACCGTTCCGGTCTGACGATCAACCACGACCGTGGGATTGCCAATGGTGATCTTGGCCGACCCGCCGTCTTCGTAGATCAATTGCATCGGCCCCCACATGCGGCCACCGTCGGTACTGCGTTTGAGCACGAGGTCCACGTCGCCGTGGTCACTCTGCGAAGTCTTGCGACCTTCGCAAAACGCCAGCAGCGTGCCACTATTCGTAACAACGATCGACGGAATGCGAAAAGTGTGGTAGCCGTCTTGGCCACTGACGTACACGTCGATCTGTTCGAAATCCGCAGCCACCGCAACCGAGGCAAGAACGGCGAGTGTCGCCGTCAAGAGGCTCGCTCGAACTCTTCCCAACATCGCCGGCTCCTTTCACTTCATGCGTCGTTGTGAAACACGGCCATTTGATACCCCAGTTATAACGGCTACCGTCTCGTTTGTCCCGTTGGAGTTCAAGCTTCAGCTTGTCTTCGCAGCCAAAAGTCTTTTTCTGCAGCAACCGACTTGCCCTTCGGCGGTGTACAATGCTGATGTCGAATCACACGGCTCGAAGCTGGCATCTGTACCAATGCAGAACGAGAATGGCTTGTTTAACCCGAAGCCGGAGGCGATGGCGAGCGCTACGTGTGGACGATCCATGCCATTGTCCGCCATCGCCTCCGGTTTCGGGTTAAACGAGCAAATGTGTCAAATTCCAGCGGCAGCGGTATAACGATAGGAAACAAGAACAGGTAAGGAGAAGCAACATGAACATGACGACGAATCACCGCAGACTGCTGTACGCGGCGGCCTGCTTGGCGGCAGCGATGATCATAAGTGTCGCTCCGGCGCTAGGTCAGACTTCCGACGGACAAGACTATCTGACCGCGGTCCGCGCGTATGCCGACGCCATGATCGAGCACGGCCGGGATTCGTATGGAGAAGTCCATTCGCCGTTGTTCGCCGCGGCCCTGGATCGGGAGAATATGAAACCAGGCAAGTTCGCAGGAATTGAAGGCATCCGCGGCGGCGATCGGGCGACCACCGGTGCCAACCCGATGCACGACGAGAACCTCTACCAACTCCTCTACGCCCTGACCGAGGCGACCGGTGATCGGCGGTACGCAACGGAGGCGGACAAATCGCTGAAGTGGTTCTTCGAGAATTGCCAAAGCCCGGCGACGGGGCTGATGGCCTGGGGCGAGCACATTGGCTGGGATTTTCTTGGCGAGCGCATCTGCGGCAACGACGGCGCGCACGAGTTCTTCCGGCCCTGGGTGCTCTGGGACCGCGTGTGGAAGCTGACGCCGAAGGCGGCCGACAGTTTCGCTCGTGGACTGTGGGAACATCAGATTCGCGATCACAAGTCGGGCGAGTTTTCGCGGCACGCTCGGTGGTCGGCACATGGGCCGGGGACGAACAACGAGTATCCCAGGCACGGTGGGTTCTACATTCTGACTTGGGCGCAGGCCTACGGTCGCACAAACGACCCGGTGTACCTGACTGCGATCGAAACCCTGGTGGACATGTACAACCGATTGAGCTCGAAGAAGACGGGCATGATCCCCTGTTCGTCGAATCCGAGTCGGGCCGGGATCGTTTGGCCGGAGAGCAACCTGTCGTTGGCCATTGATCTGTGGACCGGGGCCGAGATGGTACCTGACGATTTGGCCGCCAAAATGCGGGCCCGGGCGACGAAGACCGACGAACTGTACCAGAAGCTGGCCCACGATTTCAGCCCCGACGGCGTCGGATTCGTTTCCGGCTGCAATGCCGACACGCTGGAAGCCTTCACCAGCGGCAATTGGACTCACACGCAGCCGTGGGCAACGCGTTACGGTGCTTGGACGGATGCTCAGGTCGCCATGTTCAACTATCTCCGCTGGCAGCAGTTGCCGGAAGGGACGCGCAAGGCGGGCTACCGGAAGCTACTTTTGGCTTCTGCCGATCGCTATTTGACCAGCATGCCCGACCTCAATCGTACAATCTACCCCGGCTCGCTGGGCGACGTGGTTTTCCACATGCTGACGGCCTTTGAAATCACTGGCGAAAAGAAGTACCTGGCCCGCGCCGACGAGTTTGCCCAGTTGGCGATCGAGCATTTCCTGAGCGGAGATTCCCCATTGCCGAAGGCATCGTCGCGGCACGATCACTACGAGGCGATCACTCGCGGCGATACGTTGATGATGGCCCTCTTGAAGCTGTGGCAGGCGAAACACCGGCCGGATCTGGAATTGAGCCTGATTTACAGCGACAGATAAATGTGGGTTAGTCGTGGTCTTTAAGTCCGTGCTGCCGGAACATACAATGTCCGGAGTCAAGTCAATAGTCCGCTCGGGATCTGCCGCGGCGAAGGAATCGCCGCTGGGGGCATAGGGTGAAGCTCATCTGAGGAGAAAGCAAGTGGCTGAGTTGAGAACGGAAAACCGCGACGGCGTCTTGGTCGTGTATTTTGGCGATCCCGAACTGAACGATGACCTGCGGATCAAGAAGATCGGTTCGGAATTGGCGGAACTCGCATCAGACTTGCCAGGAAAGAAGATGTTGCTCAGTTTCGATCGCGTGCTATTCATGAGTTCGTTGATGTTCGGTCAACTTGTGCTTTTGAAAAAAGTGTGCGATGCGAAGGGCGTTGCTCTCGAACTTTGTGATGTTGGCGAGGAGCTTAGTCTGATCTTCAAAACCCTTCAACTCGATACGCTAATAGATATTGGCGGTGACGAATCATCGGCCCTGTCATCCCTCCAATCCGGTTTAGCAGGGCAAGCCGCCAAGTCTCCGCCGGACTTGGCCGAGGACTATCGGGCAGCAGCCGAACAGGGCGATGCAGCTTCGCGGTACGCGTTGGCCAAATGCTACGAGGAGGGCCGGGGGGTGCCGCAGGATTTCGCAGAAGCATTCAAGTGGTGCGAGAAGGCAGCGGTCCAGGGACACGCCGATGCCGAGTACATGCTCGGCACGTGCTACGCCTTCGGAATACACGTGTCGCAGGACTATCCAGTTGCGGTGAGGTGGCATGAAAAGGCGGCGAGCCAGGGCCATCCGGACGCGCAGTACATAATGGGATTGTCCTTTAACCACGGCCTTGCCGGCACGGAAGATCACGATGTGGCTGCGGAATGGTACCGGCAAGCAGCAGCGCAAGGCCACCAGGCAGCTAAGAAGGCGCTTGAGGAACTGGAGTCTAGCTAGTCGGTGTTGTAGAAGAATGAAGAAAGGCAGGGGAATGGGGGCAGGGGAATAGCTTAGCGAAGCATTCCCCTGCCCCTATTCCCCTGCCGTCGCCAACCATTTCTGTCGTGCGCTTATGGCGAAGAACTGCTATGATACTGTGACGGGCTGCGGGATCGTTCGGACGCAACTCAAGACGTGCGAGTTTCTCGCTTTCCAGACGGAGGAAACCCATGGAACCTGCAAGAATCGATCAGACACTGTGTTGCGACAAGTGCGGCGTCGAGTTGAAGGTTGTCAAGGACTGTGATTCCACATGTCTCTGCAACATCATCTGTTGCGAACAGCCTATGAAGCTGAAAGAGGGGCAGGAGGGTGACGGGACGGAGACGGCGGCCAACTGCTGTTGAACTCGTTTCGGTGAAACCGCCGCATCCAAAGATCGCCGCTGCTTGGCGCAGTAGCCGTTTGCTGCAAACAACGGTCGCTAGGTGCCCCGCGCCGTCGGCCTGATTCTGGGGCGCAATGCCTGGAGACGAGAACTGCGCCCATTACGTTTAGGAGACGCACGGTGGGCATAAGGCTGGACGTTCGGTCTCTCATGTTCCCGCGTAACGCCGTGTTGCTGGTTTGCCACTTGATCATGACGGTCGGATACGCCGGTGAGAAAACAGAGGGCGGACATGGCTCAGTTCGTTTTGGGCTGACTACGGATTGCCACTTGATGAGCCGGGGAACACCAGGCAACGAAGCGTACCTTCGTGAGTATGTGGCTGAAATGAACCGGTGGAAGCCCGATTTCGTTGTCGACTTGGGCGACTTCGCCTGCCAGGCCGGTGAAGGTCAGACAACACGCGAACTCCACGACGCCCAACTACAGGGGCTCATCCATCATTGGTCGGTCTTGTCCAAGGTTCCCGGTCCCGCTTACATTGCGATGGGCAATCATGACGTCGGCTGGATCCGGGGTGTCAACGAGAAGATCAAGCCGGCGGACCTTTATGCCGCTCCTCATGGCGGAGAAGATATCACCAAAGACGAATTCCTGGCCGCGACGCGCATGCCCGGCAGATACTATTCGTTTGACGCCAAAGGCTACCACTTCATCGCCCTGGACGCCAACAACACCCGAGAGCCCACCGCACCAGCGGCCGGCCATGACGGCGTCGCAGGCGGCTATTATATCGACACACAACAGATCGCGTGGCTAAAGAAGGACCTAGCTTTCCATCCGGGAAAGTTGACGGTGGTGTTTTGTCACCAGGAACTGCACCACACGCCACCCGAGGGCTCTGGCGAAGGCGGCGACGTTTCCTTTCCGCCTGTTGGCAAGGAAGGCTCTTACGTCGACAACGGATGGCAGTTAAGGAAGATATTCAGTGACCACGGCTCCGTTGTGGCCTGCTTCTTCGGACACAAACATCGCAGTCGTTGGACCGTCCACGGAGGCGTCCATTACATCACCCTGGCAGCAACGCACTGGGGAGGCAGCTACGCCAAAGTCACGATATCGGACAAGTTGTGTGTCCGTGGCCACGCGAACCAGGAAGATTACACCATCCCATTTCGGTCCGAAGTGCGAAAGTAAGTTGGCAGTCGTTGGCCTTGCGGCTCTTGAGTTCCTTTCAGCCGAGGGACGCGGGCAGCATGTCGGCGCCGTGGGCGTCTCAAGGATGGAATACCGGTTCCCGGGCCAAGCGATCACTTGTCCCGACCGCGGCGGCGGCACGTGCATCGGGGTTCGACGGCTGGTCGGCGACTATCCGATAAGTCTTCTCGCCAGCCTTGAACGGCGGGTCCAACTCGACTCGTACTCGTATGGCTCGGGGCAGTAACTGTCCATCAGAATCGAAGTACTGATAGTACGTCGAACGATACGGAGCGTTGGCGTCCACCCACGTCACCAAGGTCTCCCACTCGTCCTTGCTCAACGACACATCCTTCCGATGTGCTTCATCGTTCAGGAGTGAGAGCACCAAGCGGCTTTGGTGGGAGCCGAATTGCTTGGGTTGAGTCACTTCGGGTCCACTCATGTGATTCGATAGGCAGAGAAGATCGCCGGGGCTATAGATGCGTTTTTTGACCGATTCGTACAATGCTCCTTCGTCGTTCTCCAGGTTCGGCATCTCCGGGTCTGCCTCGCGGAAGCCCTCGCCCAACGGAGTCGGCATGTCCTTCGTGATCCCGAACAGAGACCGGTAGGATTGCGCAAAGCCGTGGGGATCACGAGAGTTCGTCAGGTCAAGACCTTTCTCCGGGTCCTTCACGCCATGACACCGAACGCAGTGCCGCTCGAAGATGGGTTGAATCAGCTTCTCGTAGTCGATAATGGCCACATCGCCCCACGGCGGCGGCTTGGGCGTCGAGGGCTCCCGTCCCAAGGCGAGTCGGCTGACCGTCGAGTTGGTCCTGGGAACATGCTGCTTGGTCTCATGGCAGCCGACACAAGCTCGGACCTCGCCCGCTTTGAACTCGATATGGCTGCGCATCCGCCGGATCTCCATCATGTTCTCGTCCAGGGCCTGAAAGTAAACGGCCATACCTTCCGGCACCTTGAAATATGCCGATCCGTCCGTTTCCACCGGCACGGTGCCTATCACCCGAGTCGGTGACCATGTCCAGTAGCCGAAGTTCCGTGAATGTTGGGTACCCGGCGTCCAGCGTATCGAACCGGTATTGTCGTTCTTGTTGAAAAACCACTGCAGCCGCTCGGAGATCCGGATGTATCGCACCGTCCCCGGCTCGACTCCCGGCATATCACGATTCACGTCATCCAAGTAGCAGATCGCATAATTCGACATCGGATCCACTTTGGAAGGCGACATCGGCGGCTTTGGGCGTTTGAGGACCGGCATGGGGCACAACACGTCCATGATTCGGTCGCGATGAATCAGTTCCTTGTTGCCCCACACGTCGATGTAGTAGGCCGCATAACTAGTCTTCCGCGGATGGTGATGGGCGTAGGAAACAAGAAAACCGTTCTCCGACAATGGCCATGGCGTCATGTACAACCCTCCGCGGTCAGGCACGCCGCCTTCGGCAACCGTGGGACACGATCCGAGACCGCCTTCGAGCGGACTAACCGAAGGCGTCACGTAACGCATGCCCAGGGGATTGTTGACTCCTAACGTTGGATCAACCACGGCAACCGCCCCTTCCGGCGGGGCATGATGGCCGGTTGCGATCACTACGAGTTTTTGGCTCCCAGGAATGGAACGCGGCTCGCGCACAGATTGGGGTTCATTGAAGTGAGATTTGAACAGGCCGTCGTTCATCGTGCCGTCAGGACGAATGGTCCACAGCGAATGGGGCCATTGCCAGAATCGTTCCTGATAGTCCCATCGCATATATCCGATCAGCCCGTTGTCCAGGCAGTGCGGGTATCGGTCCACGTCCTTGTTGTACGTCAACCGTTCGACGCTGCTGCCGTCGGCGGACACACGGAACAGATTCGGCAGGCCGAAGTCGCTGTAAGCCAGCGGCGCGGCCCCGCATTGCGAAGCACCGCAGCCGCGATCGGACGAGAACACAACGTCGCCGTTGGGCAAATAGGCAGGTTCACGATCACAATACAGCGGATCGTTGGTCAGTCGGCGTAATCCGGTACCGTCCAGGCTGATTTCGAAAAGATGCGTGGGTTCGCTGCCATTTTCCCAGAAAATTCCATCCTCGAATCCGACCACGTGGTCGAACTCAACGATCCTCGCGCCATTTCTCCATGGCACGCTTCCCCAACTGTAATCTCCATGCCCCCAGTGCAGTTGGCGCACGAAGGCGAATACCAGCCTGTCGGCGTCCCACCACAGGTCCATGTCCTGTACGTGCCCGGGTCCCAGTTGGTCCGCGAGCAGGGGCCGCACCGAGTCCGCCGGACTCACGCCCGCCTGAACGAAAACGTCGCCGCCCGGCGGCCGCTCTTTCGGGCGTGCGTGATTCTGGACGAGGCAGTCGGGATGATAACCTCCGGTCCTGGGAAGGGCCTTGAAGAAGACGACCTCCGGCAGATTCATGTCAGGGCTGGCCAACACCACGCCCCGTGCGGCACGACGGACTTCCATCCACCATTTCCGTCGGCCGGCAAGATCTGTCGGGGGCTCCTGCCCCACTGGACGCCCGTGTACACGCCTGAGCTTCTCCAGAGCGGCAACTACTCGTTGGCGACGTTCATCTCCGCCCCGTGACTGAGCATACGACGCAAGTCCCTCTGCGCGGTTCAGGAGGTCGTCAGCCGATTTCGATAGATTCGGCGGCGTCCGGTGTACACCGAGACTGAATGCCTGAAGTACGAAATCGCACTCTAGCGACGTCTCCGGATCGAGCGAGAGGCATTTTGCCGTCCAGTCAGGTGTGTCCGATTTGGTTTGGGCGCTTTGGTCGGCATCTCGGACGGAGATAAGCGCCCATGCGGCGATGCCGCGCACGAAAGGGTCGTCGTGTCCGAGCAATGCCGTTCCCTTCTCGGCGAATTGCTGCCAGCCGGGATCGTCTGTCAACCGGCCACCACCGACGTGGTTGGCGATCGCATACAGCAATTCGGAGCTAACGGTCGCCGCCTCGACGGAACCTTCCGCGGCCAAGGCGTCCAGCACTGCGGCTGCGTTGTCGGGTGACGCCACCAGGGTGTTCGCCAACTGTCCAATCTGGGCTTCGGCGATCCGTTCCCCGAAGGCTGCCAGAATCGACTCAACCACACCGCCTGCTCCGCCGGCATTCAGGAGTTCCGGGTACTTGCCCCGCTTATCAGCGGCGGTTGCCCCTCCGGATGCCACTAGCGTGGCCACGGCGAGCAGAGCTAGAGTCACGACGCGTGTCGCATATGATTTGCTTGTCATGCGCACCAACCTCCTTCAGGTCCATTCTGCGTATCTTGGCCTGAATGTAGCTGTGCGCAGGGGGAAAAACAAGCGAATTGCGGGGTGGCGTGGCGTCGCCGTCAAGTAGGTCCCGTCTGCCGGGCGGGACCTGACGGCAGAGTTGAACTCATGCCGCTTCGAGGTCCCGTCCGGCAGACGGGACCTACAGGTACGCGCCTTCGGCAGTGCGAACTTCTAGAACGGTCGTCCGCCGGGCATCGAGGGGGGCGTCGTCGGCTGAGTTCCGAACGGCTGCTGCGTCGGGTGAGGTCGGTTGATCGTCTGCGGCGGTGCGGTGTGCGTTGGCATCGACACCGTCGGTCTTGTGGGCTGTGGTTGGGAGAACTGCGGCACCTCGGGTCGAGGCTTCGCGGGTGACTCCGTCTCGCGTCTCTGGAAATCGGACGGCACCAGATCGTCTGCAATTACCTGCAACAGCTTAGAAATACACAGCTTGTTCATGCTGGTTTTCATATTGTGAGCCTCATGACGAAGCGACTCATGGAGGCTCTGAGGCAAACGCACCGTGATCACTCGTGTTGGCTCGTCGCTGTCCTTCTGGATGCGATTGCGCTCGCGAAGGCGGGCAACCAACTGCTGGATTTCGGCGTATTCCGGCGTGCGTTCGAATTTGTTTCTCTGATCAACCGTTGAGAAAATCTGGTCGACGATTCCGTCCACTCCAAGCACGTCACGGTAGAAACTCACCCAGTCTGGCTCGCGGCGGAATCTATCTGCGGCTAGGCGGCGGGCTTGCTGACATCTGTCTTCTTGAGTGGTCTGTTGCGGTGCTTCCATCATCTTGGCTCCTTCCGAGTTTTCCACGCGGGTTTGGGTCGAACGTGACGCTTCAGAAAACGCGTGCAGAGGGTTTACCCAAATACCATCGCTGCCGTCAAGACCAGCAGCGAAGTGCTTGCAGTGAATGCACTTAGAGAAAAACGGTGCAACCTGACGGAAATTAGGCATAGGTGCAACGGTTTTGTGCAGCTCTCATTGTGCCCAAGAATCGCGCAGGGCGATTTCTGGCTCTCTGGGACGCCAGGAAATTTTTTTGAGATTTTTCTGGCGATGCCATACCGCGCCCGTTTGCTTTGTCCGGTAGCAGAAGTCGCAAGACTTCTGGCCCCGAACTCTTGCGAGTCCGGCTACGGACATTTCTAAACAGCGGCGGCATAGTCTGGCGTGGACGCGCCTCCGGTACATGGAGAAACGCGCGGATGTTCACTGGGAGTCGGAAAGCTGCCGCCATGGCTTCTGTCGCAACGCAAGTTTGCCGAGGGCGGGCACAGGGGGACCGCGCCCCAGTTGCCCCGCTTATGGAATCCGGCTGACCTCATATTGCCGATGCTTCGCCTTGGATCGTTCGACCGCGTAGCCCTTCGTTCGGGCGAACTCGTCGCCGATCCGTTTCGCCTTGTCGGTATCCACCTCACCGCGGTGTGCGTGCAGCAGATAGCGAAGCACAAGGGGCTCGTCGCGAAGGGTGGCACGCGGTCCGTGCATGCAGACGGACGCCCCCATCCAGCCATCTTCGCGGACGTGCCAATGTGGTGGATAGCCCAAATTGGCGGGGTGATCGAAGTAGGCGATGCCTTCCGTGCCGCCGGCTGGAACGGGGCCACCATAGTCCATCCAGCGAGCTGGCTTGGCAAAAATCTCCGGTTCGCCGCGGACGCCTTCGCTGTTGGTCAACTCGCCGCCACCGAAGAATGCCGAAATGTGCTTGGCGACGAGCACGGCCAGGAAGCCGAAATTCGTCTTGCCAAACTCCAATACATCGGCCATGGGACGGAACGTTGCCTGCAACTCGACCAGGGTCTCGCCGTCGTCAATCGGGCGCACTGCCGCGACGACTTCCTGCTCCATCAACTCCTGGGCCCCTTCGCCCCCGTACCAGCCCAGGGGCACGTTAGCCTATTCGTCACCCCATTCCAAGGCGACGTAGTGCGGCGTCGACGACTCGGCCGCACTGAACCACTCTACCGACTCGTCGGCCATGACGATGGCTCCGATTTCATCCGTGGAAGGCTCGTCGAACGACCAACGAAAGTACGCTTGCGGTTGGCCGGCCGCGTCGGTCCAATCGCCCTCCGCATTGCGGTGGATTCCCAGGTAAGTCTTGCCACGGATGCGCGGAAACACAAACGAGGTCTCTTCATCCGAGTTGATGATCAGGAAACGCGCGTTGTGACGCTCGGCAAGCCGGCGCGCCTCGGTGATGGGGAGCTCTTGGTCCGGAAACCAGTACCAGTGTCCGTTCCACTGCTCGGCTTCCGGCGGAATGCCAAGGGGCTGGGCTGCCGAGGTTTCGGTGTCGCTGCCGTCGATTGCGGCGGACCCCGTCTCGTCGGCCTCGGCCGCCCAAAACCTGTCCGAGTTTGACACAATGCCCCAAGTCACGGCTGCAAGTGCAGCGAGAACCAAGAGACCGGCAAGCCATGCGACACGTCTTCCGCGCCGCCGAGAGCGGAAAATCGATCCGTCTGGATCGATGTCGTCGTGCACCGGTAGTTCGGAGCGAAGTCGGCCGTCATAAGCCGCTTTTGTCTCGGGCCGCAGTAGGCAGAGCTTGGCCACAGAAATGTGGTTCAGCAGACGCTGGGATTCGGCCGCGTGCTCGCCGTTTTGAAACGTGCGGACGTACGTCATCTGCCGGCTGGCGGCGTGAGAGATGACATTCGGATTTTCTTCAAACAAGTCCAACGCAAGCAAGCGGTAGTGGTTTGGCGGCTGATCTTTTGGCCGTATTCCCAGCCACTCGTAATACGGGTCAAAAACATCGGACATGTGGCAGACCTCTCTCGGGAACGACGCCCGTTGCTCCGCTCCTATTCTACGTCACTCAGATTGTAACCGTTGGGAGACGTGCCTGGCGACGGCTTGGTGTTTGGAGTTCCGGGGAAAATCAGGGGAAATCGGAAGCAGAATGCCAAGATGAAGCAGCCCTGGGCGAAGATCCCTGTTGACGAACCGGGCACGCGTTCGTAGGTTGGGCAGTGCTATTTCGACCTCTTGGCGGGCCGAGAACGAGGAACGGGACATGCCGATCGAGTTGAGTTGTACGGGTTGTGGGCAGACTCTTCGCGTGGGCGACGAGCATGCGGGCAAGAAAGCGCGTTGCCCCAAGTGCGGGACGATTGCGACCGTTCCGGCGGAAGGCGATTCTCCGGCGTTTGCCTCAAGCGAGGCGAGTCCGTTTGATCCTGGCAAGCCGGCGGCTGAACCGGACAATCCTTTCGCCGACCTGCCAGAGCCGTCTCCCAACCCCTACCAGTCGCCGAGTGGCCCCGTGGGCGTGGCACCGAGGCGCTACTACAAACCACATCGCGGCGGGCTCGTACTAACGTTTGGCATCTTGGGCTTCGTCTGCTGCGGGCTTTTTGGCATCGCCGCTTGGATTATGGGATCGGGGGATCTGAAAGAGATCCGCGCGGGTCGCATGGATCCAGCCGGTCAAGGTTTGACTCAGGCGGGTATGATCCTCGGCATCATCACGACGATTATCGCGATCTTGCAGGCCCTCGTCTTTGCCTTCGCCGTCGCCGCGGGCGGGATGTAGGCAGATGCGTCAACCGCTAACGTAACGAGATGATCCGCCCTCGGCTTGTTTTTTCGATTGAGATCTTATCTTCCCGCGCCAGCCAGCCAATGGCCTGCATGACGGTGTCGCGCGGAGCATCGACCAATTCGACCAGTTTGGTGAGTGAGAGAGGCTCCCGGCCATTAAGAGTCTGCCAAACGAGTCCGGCAATCTCTCCGATCTGCTCGATGTGCGAGGCAGAGGTGGCTGTACCCATCAATCCAACTCCTTTCGCGAGGGGGCCGTGCGTTGGGCAGTCGCCGCAGCCCTCCGATGGGACGACTGTCCTACTGTCTAGCAGTATAGCGAATCGCCAGAGCGTGTCTCAAGCCAATATCGGGTCTTTATCGAAACGGCGTGTTCGTAAGTACCTCAACACAAGCTTTCGGAGATTGGGCCCGTGACAGAAACCCAGTTTTTGCGAAAAACCGGGTTTCTATTCCGCGCGGAAACTTCTGCGCTGGTACTTAGCCCCGCATTCACGCCTCGAAGACCGTATTGTGCGTTCGATTACAGAGCACGAATGTCGTGCATCTCGACAGGTCTCTCAATTGCGACGCGCCGACGTAAGCGCACGCGCTACGGATTCCGCCGGTAATCTCGCGAATGGTCTCCTTGACTGAGCCTTTGTAGGGAACGACGATTTCCTTGCCTTCGCAAGCGCGGTAGTCTCTCGCACCGCCGGCGTACCTTTCCATCGCCGTTTTGCTGGACATGCCGTAAAACTGCATGCCTGTCCTTTGGCCGTCTTCCTCCACCCATTGGCCTTCGCATTCGTCGTGGCCGGCTAGCAAACCACCCAACATAACGAAATCCGCGCCGGCTGCGAAGGCTTTGACAACGTCGCCCGGCGTGCGGCAGCCGCCATCGGCGCAGACGTGTCCTTTCAGGCCGTGCGCGGCGTCGGCACATTCGATGATGGCCGAAAGCTGCGGGTAGCCGACACCCGTCATCACTCGGGTCATACACACGCTGCCAGGGCCGATGCCAATCTTCACGATGTCGGCGGCACCTGAAATGAGAAGTTCCTGGACCATTTCCGGCGTAGCCACGTTGCCGGCCATGATCGTCACTGACTCGAAGGCGTCTCGGATTCGCTTGACCCAATCGACGAAAGACTTGGTGTATCCGTTAGCGGCATCGACGCAGACGTATTGGATTGTGGTTTTCTGAGTAACCTGGCGGAGTCGGTCCAAGTCATCGTCCTTGATCCCCAAGGTCAAAAACGTGAAGGTTCGCCGATCGGCTTGGCCGAAGAAATCGACGAGTTCCGGTTCGGAGTAGTACTTGTGCAGGGAGGTCATTATCTGCGGACCGAGCGCGTCGGCCATGGCAATCGTACCGACGGTGTCCATGTTCGAGGCGATGATGGGAATTCCGCTCCACGTTGCGCGGCTGTTGAGGAACGTAAAATGCCGATCCAGATCGACCGCCGAACGACTGGGGGCCTCCGATCGTTTTGGACGAATCAGTACGTCGTCGAAGTCGAGTTTTGAGTCGTTGTCGATTCTCATTGGTCAAACGCTCGTAGTAGCGGCTTTAGCCGGTCGGTTTGAACCGCCTGACCCGGATGGGATGTAGGGTGGGCCAAGTCTTCGCGGGCCCACCGGAAACCGCCCGCCACGCAATCAGGCACGCATTGGTCGCACGATAGCGTCTTCCAGAATGGCGAGCCCATCTTGGTGAGCCCGCGGAGACTTGGCCCACCCTACATCGTTGCGACCGATGCCCCTTAGACGATTATGTTACGCGTGCACCACAGGAGCAAGGGTTCAAGCACGACTTGTAGAGAACCGCGATCAATCGCTATCTGTCGAATGGCCGGATTCCACGGACGTGAGCCTTGGGTGTCAGGCCGGCAGACTTGATCGGCTCTTCCAGGTCGTGCGTGGTGACGTTGCCGGCCTCGTCTCGCACCTCCAGACGCAAGTAGAACTTGTCGGGCACTCGCGAATCAACTCGCCAATGGTATTGGCCACTGTTGGGCAAGCCGGCGGCAATAGGTGTCCAAGAGCCATAACGATTCTCGTTGAACAGTAACGTGATCGGCTTGGAGCCGAGAAAATCGTCGGAGACAGTCCAGCGAATATCCAAGTGGCCTGAATAGGATTCTGATCCGTAGGCGGCGGACGTGAGTTCCGCAACGGGTTTGGTGTTGTCGAATCCGACCCACAAATCGGCCAGATCTCCCGACCGCGGCGTCTGGCTCGCCAAGCCGTTTCGACCAACGATCACGATGCGGAATCCGTAGACCCCTTGCTCTTTCACGGAGACCAGGAAGGGAGTCTCACGGTCCTCGTCCAGCCCCCACAGATCCCAGTCGCGACCACCATTTCGCGTGACCCACAATTCAACCTTGTCCACACCCATTGGGCCAACGGCGTCAATCGAGTAGTCCAGGTTGAATCGTTTCGAGTTGGTCATATGAGGCCGTTCGCCGGCAGGCAACTCCACGCGACCGTCGGCACTTTTCCGTTCTCCCGATTCGTGACTGAACGTGGATTCGGCGGAAGAATCGTCCGTCGCCCCGCTACGACTGGACGAAGTACGATTGGCCACTGGCGGTCCGACCGGACTCTGGGACGACGGATAGTCGTTTTGCCAGTACCCGTTGTCGTCTTGTTTGTCGTCGTTGGGCCACGCAACACTTTCCGGCTGTGGACGGCTCGATGGTCCTCGGTCTTCATCTTCCTTCTTCGGCCTCGCGTCGTTTCCCCCACCCCGCCATTTGTCAGTGCCCTCGTCCTGCCGTGTGTCGTTGACCTCATTCCGCCACGTGTCAGTGCCCTCGTCCTCCCGCGTGTCGTTGCCCTCATCTCGCCACGTGTTGTTGCCCTCATCCTGCCGCGTATCCGTTTCCTTCGCCGGCCATGTATCGGTTTCCTTTGGCGGCCAAGTGGCTTCTTTCGCGGGCGGTGTCTGGCGCCGTTCCGTTTCGTTCGGTGTAAGACCGTATTGCTCAAATGGATCGCTGGGGATGCTCGCAGCGGTCATCGTATTCCGGCTTGGTGTTCGAGTAGCGAGCGTCAGGGGAATGATCAGCCGGCGAGTCATTTCGCTGGTGTTCTCCGCGTTATCGCTGGCCTGGACTCGGATGCTGACAATTCGATCTGACTTGTCCGGCTGCCAGTCCGTCTCGCCTCGGAGGGTCGTGCCCCTAGCTCCGTCATTTGGGGCCTGGACATGGATGGGGCGCCAGGGGCTCGTCAGACCGGACTGGTATTCCAGCTTGAAGCTACCGGGCGTCAAGTATTGGTCAAAAATGTCCCATGCGATTCTGATTTCGCCATCGGCGTTGACCGTGGACTGCAAATCCACGCGTGGCTTGACAGTATCCACAATGACGCTCAACTCCGGCTTGAACGAATCGGTGGCGGGAGTGGTTGTACCCGGTGCAGCCGTGCGCGACGCGAACCAGTAATCCCCATCGCCGCCGGCACGGAACACAAAGCGGCCCTCTGCGGACGGCTGGCGCGCGTAGAGACGCCAGGTTCTTCCGTAATCCGTCGAGAAGAACAGCAGAACTTCCTGTGCGCTCCTTTCAGTCCGATCAACGGCGAAAGGGATGGCGAATGTGGATTGGCGAGAGAAGATCGACCGTGGCGGAGATTGAGCGGGCGCCGCGACGTCACCCGTTCGGTGAATCGAGCTTTCACCGGCGCTGCCAGCGTCTCTGTAAGCCTCGGATTGGGCGGCGGTCGTCGTGCTCACGACACCGTTCAGCATTAGAATAGTCAGGCCAAGCGCACTTGCCCTCATTAGACTCCCTCCTGTCGTCAAAGGCCCGTTGGGCGGATCGTTCGTTCGCCAAATAGGTTTGGGGAACTGGGTCTTGCACACCGGAGCGAGACACAGGTGGAAAAAGAACTCCATTCCATCTGAGCGTCCGCTCGGCGTGGGCAAGCGAGCAATCCGGGCTTGCGCGTGGCAATCATCGCGAGTGGGGACGGGCGTTTTGAAGCTGCCGTGTTTGGCGGGTTGTCATACACGCCAGCTCACAGACCGTCCCCCTCCCTTGAGACGGCGCTTGCGCATGAGCCTGCGCTTTCTGGTATCGGCTCTGCCGGTCTTGCGGCTTGAACGGAAGCCGCCTGGCTTGCAGAAGCCGGAGAATATGGTCAAGAAGCACTTCGGCGATCGGCGCGAGAAAAACGGGTAAGTGCTTTCCATTCATTGACTTCGGGCGGATGTGACCTAGTGTTCAGGTGCGTCGCGGCTAAACGATGTATTGCGGGAGTTCCGCAGCGAAACACCAATGACGATGCGAGCAACGCCAGTCCCACGAAAAGGCTTTACGCTGGTCGAGGCGATGGTCTCATTGACGGTCATCGCCATGTCTGCGGCCGCGCTGTTCTTGGCTGTGCAAACGACCGTTCAGGCTCGAACCGACGCCATGGAGCAGACGATCGCCATGGGCTTGGCCCGGCAATTGATCGACGAGGTGCTCGGCCAGCCTTACCATTCACCGGAAAGTGGCCCTACCGCGTACCCGTTAGGGCCAGCAGGTCGCGAGGCCGCTGGTGTGGGGCGTGAGCATTTTGACGAAACGGGCGACTACAACGGTTATGCGGCCCAGCCCCCGGTAGACATGTGGGGTGCCCCAATCGGCCAGGGCAGTGTGGGCGGTGGTTTGAGGCATGCGGACTTGCGTGTGCCCTCGTCGTATTTCGACAAGTTCCGGCAAGAGGTCGACGTGTACTATGTGAACGATCTCAATTCTTCCATTCGGCTCGAATCGGGCCAGACCGGCGACCATCGAGCCGTGGAAGTCCGAATCCTACGAGTCAACCGCGATCGGTCGACAACAGAGTTGGCCCGGCTTCGACAGGTGTTTGTCTATGTTCCTTCGCCCAACTAACCCGTCCCAGCGGTCGAATCGCTGCGGAATGACGCTGCTCGAATTGTTGTTGGCGTCGCTCATCATGGCACTGTTCGCGGCGGCGATCAGCGCGTTGGCGATGGCGGTGCAGCAAAACACGCAGCACGATGAACGTATTGGCACCGTGACCCAGCACGCGCGCGTGGCGCTCCAACGCATCGAGCGTACGGTGAACGAGTCGACTGCAAACGAACATTTTCCCGGCTGCGTGGCTTTCGGCGAGCCGATTCAAGGTTCAAACGTTCCCGACACACTGGTCGTCTGGCGCGGCGATGTCTCGGTGGCAGACCCGAACGGCATGCCCCGGTTCAACGAGTTGGTCATCTACTGTCCCGATCTCGAGCAACCGAACCGGCTCCTGGAAATTACGGTTCCCAGCGATGGAAGTCTGGCACCCATGTTGAGCGATACTTCTGGGTGGCGCATGCGTTTGTACGCCATCAAAGTCAGCCAGTGGGCGAACAAAACCGAATTGACAGACCAGCTACGGACTGTGCCGATCAGCACGATGGGAGAACGACGCGGTGTTGTGCGTTTCGATGTGGCATTGCGACCTTCCGAGAAAGCGTGGACAGACTATCGGAGCGGCAGCGTCGCCTGGGAAGACCTCAAGTGGGTGCAAGGGATCCACGGAAAACAAACCGGGTTGCGACAAACATGGTGTCGCTGTGAATTGCAGCTCTCGATCGGCGACGACTCGTCAGACAAGATTGAGATTCCTTTCATTGGATCGGCATCCAGATACTTTGTGTTGGAACGATGACAAAAAAGATACTACTCCGTTCTCCGGCTCCGCCAACGCCGCGCCGGGGACGTCTGGAACGTCGCGGCATGGCGGTGGTCGTCGTGATTGGGCTGATGGCCATCACGCTGGCATTGTCCTATTCGATGCTTCGGACGCAAGTGACTTGCATCCAGATTCAGAGCAACTCGTTGCGACGTTCCAAATCGCAGTTGGCGGCCATGGCGGGGATTCAGGCTGCGCTGCACGCTATGAGCCAGCCGGATTGGGCCGGCGTTGGAGAGCCCTTGTACAGAGACGTGAGCGATACCGATTCTTACTACGTCACGGTTGAAACGGGCGACCCATCGCTCGTTCCGTCGCAGCCGGACTACACCGAGTATCCCTACCGTGTCACGCTGATATCTACGGGTACAGCGCACGACCCCGTCGATTCGGGGCAACGGTCGATCCACCGGCTGCGCGTCGTCGTGCAACTGGTACGGCGAAAGTTGGCCGATCCACCGGCGGGTTGGTCGGACGTGATGCCGTACACGGTGTACCAATGGTCCAAACGACACGTCGACTTCGAGCTTCCCGCGCGAATCGAAGGCCCGTGCTATCTCCAAGGACGTCTCTGGCTTGCGCATCACTACCCGAACGGTGATGCCCGCGAGGAATATCTGGGCGACCTGGAGCTAATGCGTGCGGCTGGACTTCCCGATCACCGGCCGTTTGGCGGTCCGTTGTATCTACCGTTCTCCAGGAACCCGGATCGGTCGCTATTGGTCAACGAGCTGAAGGTATCGGTAAAGAACGTTCCCGCTCGGAATTCAGAACCGCTTGCGCATCCCGGCGACATAACGAGTTATCGGTTGTATCCCGGTGGTCAGGAGTATATGCCTGATACCCTACCTCTGATTCTGAAGAACCAAACGATCGCGCCGGATCCGCTGACGAATCCGCTGGGCGTGTACACGCGGCATGGCAGTCTGTTCGTGCAGAAGAAAACGACCGTCGAAGGATTCTTACTCACCTGGGGCGGCAGCACGAGCACGGATGTACATGTATCGGGAGAGAAGATCGCCTTTCGGGCTCCGATGTTGCCGCCGTTGGCTGAGGACAGCAACAGGTACCAATTGCCCGCCATTGCTTCCCAGGATGACATCTACGTGTACGACCAAACCGACGCATCGATCCGTGGCGCAGTGTATGCGGGCGATGACTACGAAGTTTTTCACAATCACCACGACGTGCAAGTCCATTTGCGCGGCAAGCTGGTGTGCGCCGAGTTGGAATTCCAGCCGCATCGCGCATGGGATCGATTGAATTGGCGCGATGCGTTGGAGAATTTCGAAGATCAGCATGCCATCCGCTACTTTCCCCAGTGGATCGAAAAACGAAACGGCCTTGCTCCGGACCCGCTCGTGACGGTAAAACCCGACTCTGTCGGCGTGGTCCATCACTGGCCGGATTGGAGCCAGCCGCTGTTCGTGCCGCATCCGGACGACGGCGGACTACGATGGGAGGTAGTCGAATGGAAGGATGGCATTTGATTTCAAGCATACACAAGGAATGGACGAAATGAACAGGACGAAACTTGCTGGACTTTTCGGGGCACTAATTGTGGCCGCAGCCGTGGCGTTGAGCTGCTTCCTTGTTCTAGACGCGGGCAACGCTGTCGCGCAACCGGTCCGTCAGCCTTTCAGTAACGCTGTCGAGCAGCGAGCCGGGATGATTCGCGAATTGCAGGAAATTAAGACGCTGCTGAAAGAGCAGAATGCGCTGCTGCGGCAGATCGCCGGGAAAAAGGGAAATGGATAAGGCGTTTTATCTTCGGCGGCTTCATCTCCAGTGCCTCTACCGGCTTCCGGGAAGAGCGAAATCGACTTCGATCACGCTGGCGGAGCAGGGACGCGGCGCCTGTCCATCGCGTCTTCGTCAAACGGGTTTCTCGCTTGTCGAGTTGCTCGTCGTGATAGCGATCGTCGCCATTCTGGCCGGCGCGGTGGTGACCCAGATGCAGCCGAACGTTGGCGAAGGCCTGCTGGCCACGGCCCGAGTGGTGGCGAGCGATTTGGACCGCGCTCGCGAGCTGGCCGTAACGGGCGGCAGCACCTACCGCGTCACGTTCGATACGGCCGACAATTCCTACGTTCTGAAACACACCGGCGCCGATTCCCGACTAAACACGCTGCCCCGATCGCCCTTCGGCAGTTTGCAGGACTCTGCAACGGAACAAACGCAGAACCTGAGCGATATGCCACGGCTTGGTCCCCAGGTGGTCTTGTGGGCCGTCCGTGGCGACGACAATTCGTTCCAGACCATAGACTCCATGGAATTCGGACCGCTGGGAGAAACGATACGATCGGAACCAACCGTCATTTGGCTCGCCAGCGGTTCGGACGCCGCACGCCGATACATCCCCATCACGGTCAATCCGGTGACCGGCGTGTCTTCGATTGGCAGTCTTCAAGCCACTTCGCCTTGAATCGCAAGCTATCTTTCAAATGATCGGTGCGTTTGCCTGCCGAATCGGCAGCCACGGCGCCCGTCGTTATTACGCAAGCATTCGAGTCTTCTTGGCCTGGCGGGACCAGTTCCTGCTACCTTTGGTTCTGCTTCCCGCGTTCCGTCAGGCCAAGGCTTTACGGCCATACAGCCGAGGTTTACCGAGTAGATATGGTTCTTTGGCCTGCCAGACGCCGCTTCAGCCCCATCGGGATCGATATCGGGTCCCGGTCCGTCAAGCTGGTGCAATTGACGGCCGACTATTCGCGATTGGTCGAAGCCGCCCGGTGGGACTTTCCGACGTCATTTGATATGGCATCCGACGAAGAGCGATCGGAACAAATGGCAGAGGCCCTTGGACGAGTCCGCCAGGGGCACCGTTTTCGTGGCCGCGATGCGGTAGTATGCCTGAATAAGAGCCACTTGTTTCTGCAAAACCTCCGCCTGCCGCGACGATCCGACGACGAGCTTGACGCGACCGTGCAAGAGGAGACCGGCCGCCGTCTTCCATTCCCGGCTGACGAAGCAGAGATACGTTTTCTGGACGCCGGCGAAGTGCGTCAGAGCGATAGCCCGGTCCGAGAACTGATCGTGACGGCCTGCCATCGTCCCGTCCTACACGGGTTGTTGGATCTTGTGAAGGGCTGCGGATTCCATCCCATTGCCGTTGACATCGAGCCCGCGGCGATTGTTCGGAGCTACTCACTGCAGTTCCGACGGGACGAGGATCGCGATCGTCGCGTCATGTTCGTACACGTCGGCTATTCCAACTCGGTCGTCATCATCGCTCACGGCGATCACATCTTGTTTGTCAAATACATCGATAGCGCCGGGAAACAGATGGACGACGCCGTAGCGTCGCGGTTGAGAATGGCCGCCGGAGAAGCTTCCGCCCTGCGCCGCCACAACGGCGATCGTCGCCGCGAGTTGCAGGATCCCGAGGTCTCGCGCGGCATCACGCACGCAGTTCGGCCGATCGTTGAAAGACTGGCCAACGAGATTTCCTTGTGTTCCAGATATCACAGCGTCACGTTCCGAGGGCAGCCCATCTGCCGCATGGTGTTAGGAGGCGGAGAGGCGTCGAACGGGTTGTCCGAGTCTCTGCAAGGGCGGCTGAACATCCCCTGCCTGCTGAGCGAGCCGTTGCGGCCGTACTCGGTAGATAACCAAATTCACCCGTTGTGGCAATGGGACGTTGCCGTGGGGTTGGCCGCGCGTGAAATGGGTCGATCCAATGAGTAGTGTCGATTTTCTGCCCAGTGACTATCGTCGTCAGGCGGCCGACCGGCGGTCGCACATCTGGCTGTTCATCACGCTGACGATCTACGGCGGATTCGTGGGTGTGGTGGCGACCCACCAGTTCTTGGCGTGGCAAGCCATCGAGCGGCGATACGAACAGGTGCAACTGCCGTATGTCCAGGCTCAGTTGGCGAACCAGCGAGTTGCCGAACTCGAATCCCGACTGGCCGAGACGAATGATCTGGCCGAATTGCACACCTACTTGCGTCATCCGTGGCCGCGCACTCAAGTTCTGGCTGCCCTAATCAAGCATCTGCCGCCGGAAGTGAACCTGACCGAGGTCACTATCCGTCAAGAAAAGCCGGAACGCCGCGACGACCATCGCAAGGAGAGCCGATCCGGAACCGCGGGGAACGATGAGAGTGCGTCTAGAACGCCGAGTTCGCACCAGTCGCTCGCCCAATTGCGCGACGAGAACGACGCCGCACGCACGGTGATCTGGATCCGGGGCGTCACGACAGACAATTCGGCGCTGCATCGCTGTATACGAGAACTCAGCGACACGTGGCTCTTCACCAAGGCCGACCTCGAATCGCTGGACTCGATGGAGGACAACACTGCGCCGGGTGCCACTTCGTTCGAGATATGCCTGGAGTTGCTGCCGGGATATGGCCAGCCGGACGGCCCTGCGGAAGCCCCGTCGAAACGCGTAGCGAGCTGATATCATGTCGAACTCCAAAATGCTCCGCTGGTTACTTTTCGCGCTGTTCGTGCTGGCCGTGGGTAGCACCGTCGGATTCGTCTTTCTGCCTCGTCAAAAGGCGCTGGCCGAGTTGCGAGACGAGCTTGAGGCGCGCGAGCAGTACATCCAGCAATCCGAACACTTGGACGTGTCGATCGTCCGGTTGGAAAACGATCTGAACGCCGTACGCAACTATGTCGACGACCGCGCCAGTCGGGCGCCGGCCGACGGAGATCTCGACATCGTATTTGGCTCGATAGCCGCCGAAGCGAAAGAGTCCGGCGTCGTGACGCACCGTTTCCAACCACACGCGGAGGACGAAAACGAATCCGCGGTCAGGCGAATGACAGCGACGCTAGTGACCGAGGGCGATTTCTGTCAGCTCTTCGGTTTCCTCAGGCGCATGGAGCAACTGCCCCTGGCATTTTGGATCGACGAGTTGCAATTGCAGCCTGCCGGGGACGAAACGGATCGCCTGAACTGCGAGATGACATTGGTAATTTTTGCGGATAATCGGGGTAATTCCGATTAGAACAACCCTGCGGACAACCGATACAAGAGGAGGCGAACTGAAGCGCCGGCGCGCGAATTCAGTGTCGCCAACTATGTGAACATGGAAAAACTGGGGAAAAAATTCCAACGGGAGCTGATTAAGAGTCCGGCCAAGAGCGCATTGCTGGGATTGGTCTGCCTGGTCGCCCTGTGGTATTGGGCACCGATCCTTTGCGGCTGGCTAACCGGGGCACCGGACACGCCGCCGGACATCAGGGTGGTCAAACCGACGGTACCCGGCACGACTGACTCCGGGCTGGTCGCGGATGCAAAAAAAGTGGTTTCGAGCATCTGCGATTGGCGGACATTGACAAAATGGATGGACGACGACCCGGCCACTGGGCCGGCAGTATTGCCGGAGGATCAACGCGACCCATTTGGGCGTCCCAGGGCCAGCGTTTCGGAAAAACTGATCCAACAGATCCAAGACGAAATCGACGGCGAGTTGACGGTCGAGCCGAAGACGACGGGCGGCGACGAACCTGATATCTCGGACTTGAAACTGGTGTTGAGTGGCACGATCTTCGGCACTCGCTTTCGATCGGCAACAATCAACGGGAGTTCGTATCAAGAAGGAGACGTCGTCAGAATTCCCGTCGGTACCGATTCGGAAGCGACCGACGCGGCAACCGGAAAGGCAATCGAATTGGAGCTTGTCGAGGTACAGCCGTCTCATGTGGTCTTGAAGCGAGGCGGAAAGAAACATCTGCTGCAACTCGAACTTGGTGGTTTGGCTTTCGGCGACCGCATCGTTCGGCGCGTCACGGCGGAGAAAATCAACGCTTCAACGGTGAATGAATAGGATGGGTATCGCAGCCGTAACAGCAATAGCTTGTCTGCCAAATACGATACAAATTGATGGCATGATACATAGGGTCATGGAAGACCGATGCGCAGTTTTTTCCGCTTCCTAATGCTGGTTCTCTTGATTGGGGTCGGCGTCGCCCTGGCGATCGCCGTGGTCACCGGTAGCGATCCGGCGTCCAACAAGTCTCCGAACGAAGTCGTGCAGACGCTGATCGATACTGTCGGCGGCCAGCCCGCTCTGGACGAGTCGGAGTCCCGCGACGAAGCGCCGGACGACGCTCCGGTCGTCGACAATTCCGCCACGCAAGCCAACGCAGATAAACCAACGCCGACGGGAGAGGCTCCGGAAGTCGTCGAGGTGAGCCAGTCGCCAGCTCCTCCCAGAAACGACTCGTTGCCGACTATCAACGCAGCGGCCGTCTACATCACGTCGCCCGCCATGGTGGCTTCTCCTGCTATCGTGCCAGGCCCGGCCGCTCCGTACCAGGTTCCCTACTATCCAATGGTCGCGAATCAGGTCGGCCAGCCGGGGGCACAACCGCAAGTTGACGACCAGCCGGGGGCCGACACTGAGGCACCTTCAGGTTCGTCGCCGCCCCTGCCTGACGAGGACGCACAACCACCGGATCCTGTGTCCAAGTCGCAGATTCAGCGCGACGAAGGAGACGATTCGCTGATTGTCAACCTCAAGGACTCCGACATCCGCGGAGTTCTAGAGTCACTCAGCCAACATGGCGGCCTGAACATCCTGGCCAGCAAGAGCGTGACGGGCACGATGTCCGCGAGTCTTAACGGGGTCGACGTGCGCACTGCGTTGAAGGCTATTCTGAAGTCCACCGGCTACGTGGCTCGATACGAGGACGATTTGATCTATGTCGGTACGCCCGAAGACTTCAAGAGCATGGACCAGGCGCAGGACGTCATCGGCATGCGAATCTACCGCCCCAACTACGTGACGGCAGCCGAACTGCTGACGCTGGTCACTCCGCTGCTGACCGAGGGCGTCGGCACGTCGACCGTGTCGTCTCCGTCCGAGGTGGATATCCCGTCGGACGACGTGAAAACAGGAGGAGACAACTTCGCAAGTGGCGACGTGCTGCTGGTCCGCGACTATGAAACCGTGCTCGCTCAAATCGACCGGATCGTCGAGGAGGTGGACCAGCGTCCTCTTCAAGTCGCCATCGAAGCGGTCATCCTGACGGTGAACCTGGACGACAGCAATAGGATCGGCGTGAACTTCGAATTGCTGCGCAACAAAAACAACATGCGCATCATATCAGGAACGCCACCGCTCAATCTGGTAAACATCGACCCACCGGACAACCGAACCGGTGGGCTGAAGATCGGCTTCCTGGACAGCAGCCTGAGCATGCTCCTGGAGGCGTTGGAATCGGTCGGCGACACCAACGTCGTGGCGTCGCCGAAAGTGATGTGCCTGAATAAGCAACGTGCCGAGGTCCATATCGGCCAGGAGTTGGGGTATGTCACCACCACCGTTACCGAGACCGCGGCGACACAGACGGTCGAGTTTCTGGAAGTGGGTACGCAACTGAGGATACGACCATTCATTTCCAGCGACGGTATGATTCGCATGGAGATCCATCCGGAGTTGTCGACCGGGAGCCTACGTCCGGTACAGGACATGACGGTCCCTGACAAAGAAGTCACGCAGGTGACCTCGAACATCATGTGCCGGGATGGTTGCACGGTAGTCATCGGTGGTTTGATACGAGAGCAGTTGGACTCGACCACGACCCAGATTCCGTTGTTCGGCAGTCTCCCGCTGTTTGGCCCGGCCTTCCGGCAGAAGACGGAGGGAACCAGACGCGACGAAATCGTCGTGCTGATCACGCCTCAGATCGTGCATGATCCATTCATGTACGCCGAAGGACAGGAAGCGATGCGACAGGCCCGCGATCGCGTCGAGGTGTTTGCCGACAAGATGAGCCCCATCGGCACAAGGTACTACGGCCGTCGGTACTATCGCAAAGCGCAAGCGGCATGGGCCGCGGGCGATGTCGAATCGGCGTTGCGGTACGTCAATCTGTCGATCCATTTCGACCGCCAAAACACCGACGCACTCCGCCTGCGCCGCGAAATCGTCGCCGTGTGCCCCCAGGCAGACAACAACATCGACGCCCGGCTACGGCAGGGCTTGCCGCCCTTCGAGCACCCGCATGCCGAGTATTCCCGGGCGGGTTGGCCATGGCGTGCGCCGGAAGTTGGGCCGGGAGGCGAGGAGATTATCCAAATCGAAGAAGTTAA
>JADHUC010000173.1 GCA_016784735.1 Pirellulaceae bacterium
TAGGGAGTTGCGATGATCGCACGATTAACAGATTACGGGAATTCTAATTGTCGCCAGCGACCGGCACCCAGCCGCTAGCAATGCTTCAACCCAGGAATTCCAATTGTCGCAAGCCGGGAAAACTAATTGTCGCTACCCATACGCCACGGTACGGAACCAACCGCCGCTCGCCTAGACAGTCACCTTGCGGAAGACTGGAGATACAACCCGTTTATCCGGGGCCCTGTCACTGCGCCGGTCGTGGCGGAGGGAAAGCTACTGGTGGCGCGGCCGGACGCCCATGAAGTCGTGGCAATCGACGCTCGGAACGGACGGGAGCTGTGGCGTTTCGTTGCAGACGGCAGGGTCGACACGCCACCCACCATCTGGCGTGGGCTGTGTCTATTCGGTACACGCAGCGGCTGGGTCTATTGCCTGCAGGGTGGTTCGGGGGCATTGGTATGGCGTCTGCAGGCGGCGGCTGGAGAGGAACAGATCGTAGCGTTCGGCCAGACTGAATCGCCGTGGCCGGTCGCCGGAAGTGTCCTGGTGGTCGACGGAACCGCCTACTTTGCCGCAGGCAGACAGTATTTGGCCGAAGGTGGCGTACGAGTCTTTGCAGTCGATGCAGTAACCGGCCAAGTTCGCTGGGGCACGTGCGTGAACGATCTGCCGGATCACCATTACTACGCGGCAGCCGGCCTGGAATTCGACAACTACGACCTGATGGTCTGCGAGGGTGACAAGGTAGCCATGTCACGTTGGCTATTTGACCGAATGACCGGCGAATCGTCGGTCGTACCTCAAGGCGGATTCGCCCACTACGCAACCGGCAGTTCCGGCGTGATCGCGCCGCGTGGGCATTGGAGCTACGGCCCGCGAATGGGCCGCTCGGGAGATCGCATCAAGCGGCGACCACCCGTCGTTTTTCGAGAGAACGTGCTGATCGGGGCGACCGAGGACCGTTGCGGCCTGTTTCGACGCGATTTCACGCCCGATGAATGTGAGACCTTTGACCGAGAGTGGTATTCCTATCGAAAAGTGTCGAGGGTCCCGGTGGATGGCGGAGAGCTAACTCGAACCGAACGACTCATGCAGGGCGCCCGATGGAATGTCACCGCTGCAACAGACGCCCCAGTCAACGCGATGGTCCTCGCGGGAGAGCACGTCTATTGTGCCACAGAGAGTGGCAAGCTGGCCGTCTTCTCGACTAGCGACGGCCGACTGATCGTCACACAGGACCTCGCCCCGATCGTCTGGGACGGAATGGCAGCGGCCAACGGGTGTCTCTACGTATCCACAAAGGCAGGCGAAATCGTGTGCCTGGGTAAAGCGAAACCCTCGAATCAATGATCATTTGGGAAAGAGCTGTGAGAACGTGTTTTGAAATTGCCGTGGGATAGGCATCCTGCCTGTCATTGGGACATCTGACACGCTGGAAGCGTATCCCACGGGGGAGGAATCACACCCAAACGTTAGATTTCCAGAATTTCAAAACACGTTCTGAGGATGAAGCGCTTCGAACTGTTCACACAACATCAACCTACGCTTCGAGCAATGTACGGAACAGGCAAGCCAATAGCCTTGATTGTCGCTATGCTGTTGAACGTCGTCGCCGTGTCCGGCAACGCGGACATCGAAATGGCACTTGACCTGCGGCCCGGCGACGGGGAACGCGGTATGCAAGTGGTTTCCAACGGCGTGCCGCTGCTGGTAGGCCAGGCGACTGACACGAAGGAACTTCACGTTCTCGGTCCCGACGGTACGGAAGTGCCGGCGCAATTTCGCGTGCTGTCCAGGTGGTGGCGACAGGACAACTCCATCCGCTGGGTGCTGGTAACCTTCAATCGGACTGCCAACGAACCGGCTAAGCCTATCTACAAATTGGTCGACACGAAGTCCATCACTCCGAGGCCGAAAACGAAGATGTGCGTGGACGAAGACGACAAGCGTATCAACATCGACACTGCACAGTTTGAGATATCCAAGAAGGCATTTAACCTTCTTGACAGGGTGACCGTGGATGGACAGACGATCGTGCACCCTGACCTCAAACTTGGCTCGGTGGTGACTGATCCGGAGGGTCGCAGCTACTACTCCAGCGCCGGCACGGAGACCGTGCGGATTCTGGAGAAGGGACCGGTCATGGTGAAGGTGTTGGCGCAGGGCAGGCACGTATCGAATGAAGAAGGCGCTTTTGAGCCCGGACTGTACGGGTATGAAGTATTCATGACGTTCCACGCCGGTCAAAGCCACTGCGACGTTGATGCGATCCTGACGAACAATTCCTCTCAACCGATCGGCGAACCTCATTTTGATGATTGGTCGTTGCTGACTCGCATTGGCAAGGGCAAAAGCGAGTGGCACTTCGATGGTCTGGGCGAACCGAAAGAATCGCTCGGCGGCCGGGCCGACGAATCCGTACTGCTGAATCAGGACTCGATTGGCACGGAGCACTGGAAGGTAAACCTGGGTATCCAGACAACGGGCCGCTCCAAGTCGACGAATCCGGGCTCGGCGACCTTCCGCGGCTACAAGTTGTTCAAACTCGGCCCTGAGGCTAATCAAGAGGTTGCGGCCGGTGACTTCGCCGACGGCATTGTTCGCTGTGACCGAGGGCAGGTTGGCTGCACGGTCTCGCCGCGCTACTTTTGGCAGCAGTTTCCTTCGGCGTTTCAGTTCGGCGGCGACGGCGTGGTCCGCCTTAGCCCGTTTCCTGGAGAATACAAAGAGATTCACTGGCTTGAGGACGCATCGGCCAAGGCGCAGGAGTTCCGCTTGTGCTTCTCTGCCGGAGACGCCCGCGCGGCGCTGCTCGGGGCGAAACGTTACCAGAAGCGAGTCTTCGCGCTGCCTTCGCCCGAGCATTGTGGCGCGGCTGGGGCATTGTCTGACTTGGGGCCGTACATGATGCACGAGAAGATCGCCGAACCTGCCAGAACGCACTTTTCTCTGGCCGAGATCGAGCGGAAATCGCTGATGCCCGGCGGCGGCTACAACAATTGCTTCGGATGGCAGGTGTTCGGGATGAACTGGATCGAGCGGGCTGGCGTCTCCGGGACGAACTACGAGCCGTTGGCAACCTCGAACAGCCTGTGGATGCACCTGTTGAACCGTCATCCGGGCCGCCTGGAACACGGCATGCGCGTAGCACGCCATGCCCGTGACGTGCGGACCTATCACATCGAAGGCCAGGACAACCTTGCCGCCTGGACAACCTGGAAGCCAGGCTACTGGAATAACTGCGTCATCGAGCACTGGTCGCGCCTGATCCCCGGAACGTTCGGGCACAACCCAAACAGACACCCGGATTGGTCGAAGCATCCGTACGCACGCCATCGCTGGCCGCTGCCGAACCTGGAACACCTGAATCTGGACGAGGTCTACGATCTCTATTGCCTCACCGGCGACGACCGCGCATTTCGCTCGATGCGGACAATTGCCGATCACGGGGTGGCACTGTCCACGCTTTCGCCGCGTCCCCGCAGGGTCTACCGCAAGGAGGGCTGGTGCATCCGAGCGCTGGCCAGGTACTACGATCTCATCGGCGACCAGCGATACGAACCACATCTGCGCGAGGCAATGGATCAGATGTGGGCCGACGTCGACAAGGCCGGGCCCCACGGCAGAGGAACGTGGTGCCAAGCGATCTATGCACGCGGGGCGACCGCGGCGTGGTTGGCTTCCGGCGACGAGCGGATGCGAGACCTGGCGATCGGTTGTGCCGACTGGTCGATCGAGTACGAAGTGGCATCCCAAGGATTCCCGTACCATTGCCTGCCCGAGCCCTGGTTGGCCCCTCCGGAGAAGCGCGGCGGCGAGCACGGGTGTCGAGGATGGGCCGCCGGCTATCATCTGGACCTGTACGGCTTCGCGTATGCCCAAACGGGCGACAGAAAGTACCTGCCGGCCTTTGAGTTCGCCTGGGAAAAGAACGACACATGGTGGCTTGGCTATTTCCCCACGGCCATGCACGCAGTCTACGGACCCCGGCCGGACAATACGCCTCCGGCCGGGGTGACGGACCTGAAGGCAACGGTCGATGGCAGCCAGGCAACGCTTACCTGGACCGCTCCGGGCGACGATGGCGATGAAGGCACAGCCAGTGTCTATCAGATCAAGTACGCCGTGAAGCCTATCCTTGATTTCGTCCCATGGCCCGACAAGCGGCATACTCACATTACTTTCTGGGGCACGACGAATGTCGATGACGAGCCGATACCGCAACCGGCGGGCAGCAAACAGAACTACACGATCAACGGCCTCAAGCCCGGCACGCATTACTTCGCCCTCAAGAGCCGCGACGAGTGCAGCAACCAGAGTCCCATCTCCAACGTCATCGCCGTCGACGTGAAGTAACCTCGGACACCGCAGATCGTGTATCCTCCAGGCAAAGGACGTGAGGGACAAGATGAATACAAAGACAACCATCCGCGGGCGTCGGTGTAATCTATCGTTTGCGATCTTCTTCGCTGTTGCCGCGACGACTGCAGTGTACGCCCAGAAGCCGGAGCGAGTGCGGCGCGTGACGCCCGACGGTGACTTGCAGCAGGCCTTGGACACCACATCGCCCGGCGATATCGTCACGCTTGCGCCGGGTACATACCGCGGGCTCATTACCATCAGCAAGGGCGGCCAGCGGCGGGCGCCCATCGTGTTACGTGCTGAAGAACCGGGCACGGTGACGTTGACGAATGCCACGCCGCCAGAATTCAAGCTTGAATTCACCAACGTCAAGGGGGACCTGTACCGCGCGCCGGTACCGTGGCAGATTCGTTGGGTGATGGTTGAAGGCCATCGCAACCTGATGGACTACGTCACGCTTGCGGGACTTGAAGCATTTCGGGCGCTCGGTAACGACAGCCGCCGTATGGAACACGGTCCGCCGGAAGGCTTCGCATGGGAGAATGGATTCCTCTATGTCCGTTTGCTCGGTGGCAAAGATCCGAACCAAGCCGGGGTCGAGGTTCACCGCGAAACCAGCGTCTTCCAGAAGAAGACCTATACGCTGTGGGGCGGTCGTTCCTTTAAGCAGGGTGACGGTTTCATCCTCGACATTCGCGCACCGTGCGTCGTGATCGAGGGCCTCAAGTTGCACATGGCGCCCGATATCGCTGTCCAGGTCAATGCCGCCAACGTGATCATCCGCGACTGCTACTTCGACGGTTGTATCCGCGGTATCGAGTCATTGGGGAGCGCAAACTTGACCGTCGAGTACTGCGAGTACAGCGGCTACCCGACGTATCAATGGGTGCGTTGGGGCCAGTTGCATGGCGTGAACGGAAAAATGGGGCTTTGGAACACGATCTACGCCTCGAATCTATGCAACACCTTCATTCATCACTTCGGTCCTTCGGTGAAAGTCCGCCACTCGGTGGTCTACGAGGCGTTCGACGGCATGTGGCCACGGAATATGGGTACTCTGGATCCACAGAAGACGTCCGAGTACGCCTACAACCTGTTCATGTCCGCCGGGGACGAGTGCATCGAATTTGACACGCGAAAGGCGATCAACCTTCGCGTGCACCACAACTTCATCATGGACGCCACTGTGCCCTTGGCCTTATCACCCGTGCAAGGCGGCGGCCTGACCGTCGATCACAATATTGTCTACGTGTCTCCGGAACGAGGCCTGAAACACTGCACGCTGCTAAAGTTTGACTGTCCGTGGCGACGTGATTATGGGGCGCCCTCGCGAGGCATCACGTTCGTGCACAACACGCTGGTCAATTCCTACCACACACTCTCCTGGACGAAACACACGTTTGTTGATTGCGTGTTCGAGAACAACGTGATGATGGTGAATCGCTCGTCGCGGTGGGAGCAGGAAGGGTACGAACCTACGCGATACAATATCTTCACGGGACCGAACGTGAATCCCAGCCACATGCCGCCCATGCTGACCGGCGCCGACCCTGGCTTCAAGCAAGCCCCGGATTTCGCCGCCTCCGCTCTGCCGGTGCTGCCATTACAGGAAGCTGGACTCGCCGAAGCCACGCCAGCTTTTGACTGTCCGTATGTTGACTTCAGGCTGCGTGCTGAATCACCAGCCGTGGACGCTGGTGCTCCGGATACAAGCGACAGGTATTATCACAAGGCCAACGGATCTGCGCCGGATCTGGGCGCAATCGAGCTTGGTGACGATTGGGAGTTCCCCCATCCAGGCCCGCGCTGGGCGGTTGGAGAGAAACGACCTTGGCGTCCAGCGCTTCCTCCGTCGCTTCATCCGCGCTGGGTCGGTTTGGCCGAAATGTGAGGAAGATGACGCCGTGCCTGCCCGGCACGAGGCAAACTGTCGTGAGGGGCTCGTGCTAATCCTCGTTGTCGCCGCTCTGGGCGAGCCACAGGCTGTAGCTCCAGTTGCGGAGTTGCTGACGCGATCTCGCGGCGAGGCCCTGATCGCCGGACATTTCGTTGAGGCGATCGAGGAACAGCTTGTCGCCCGTCAGTTCGTAATACCACGCCAGCGGCGAACCCAGGTAGAAATCGCAGGGGCTATCGCCAACGGGCTTGTCGAGGAACTTGCCGGTTTCTTTGTCTTTGAGACCGATGTGAAATGGCGGCGAGTGGATGTCTTCATTCCAGGCATCGGTGGCGATCCAATTGCCGACGCGCCGGTAGATATCCTTCATCGTCTGGGCGTGTTCGGCGTCGTTGGGGCTGGATAGCATGGCCACAACAGCGCGGGCGCCGTCGGCCATGATGGCCCCTTCCTCCCAGCCGGTCGTAAACCAGTATTTGCCGCCGAAGGCTTTGTCCGACGGGTTCCGGATAGTCACGTTGCCTGGAGGCATCTGTGCTTTGGCACGAGCGGCCACGTCCGCGCGGGCGATGACGAGACAGTCTTCGCGGATCTGCTTGTCCTGCGATAGGCAGAACGCCCAGCCAAGCGCGTGCGTCTTCCAGCCATGGGCACGGTCCATACCGATTCCCTCGTGCGGATTGGCGTTGATGTGTTTCATCGCATTAAACAGACTGCCCCAGCCGCCAAAGCTCTCCATCTTGCGGACGGGGTAGATGTTCAGTTTCTTACAGGTCTGCGAGCCGAGCGTGACCATGCGATCGCGGCTGAGCGGGTCGCAGGCGAGGTACGCAGCCGGAACGACATCGAAGACACGCGAAAGATGCTGGTCGTCATGGTTATGGTAGCTGGCCAGGCGGGCTCCCTCGGCCGAAAGCAGCTTGTTCTCGCTGACGTAGGTCGCCTGGACAACGCAGGCGGGGTCTTTGATATCCAGCTTCTCAAAGCCGCGCGAATCGTAAGGCCAATCGAAGAGCTTCTTGCCGTCCTCGTCTACGACGTACCGGCTATACATGAACGGCTTGCCGTCATCATGAAACAGATGGGCTCGTTGGCGGTCCCAGTTCCTGTCGGCCATCAAGATGTGCTCTTGGATTCGTCCGTTATGACCGGTGACGGCGGCACGGACGCCGAACACGTAGCCGACGCCCTGCCCGCCGGTCATCCCGCCATACTCAACACCCGCCGGCATTGCGTGACCCAACGTACGGGCACCGGGAATGGGATTGTGTCGAAGGTAGACAAGATCCCAACCAAGCGTCGGGCTGGTCAAACGGTCGTTGGTGAGCTTGGCCGTTTCGGCCAGGCCGTCGGGGCCGAGGTCCAGGGGCATGGGATACTTCGACGCTCCGTAGCGGGCGGTCGCGAAGTTCGACCAACTCCAGAGCTTCAGGCTAGGGGCCGGCACAAAGACCGGTGTGTTGTCGGCGTATTGAATCGCCCGCTCTTTCGCGGCCGTGGCGTAGAGGGTCGTCCGCAAGACCGCCGCCGAGCCGTAGGGCATGACGAAGACCTTGCCGTCGGCCCGAGCCGGCGGGCAGTCCACCCACGTATGTCCGTCGGCCCCGGTTACGTCACCCGATGCCGCTGGGAAGAAATCCTTCCGCCAGATGTGAACGCCGACACCCTCGGCGACGCCGACGCGAATGCTGCGATAGTAAATCGGGCCGCTGTAATCGTCGATCGAGCCGTTGTAGATCATCAGCGAAAGCGTCGCGAAATCCTCCTCCGCGAACGTGGTCAGGTATGCGCGGACGCGGAGGAAGTTCTCGATTGTCGGCTTGTCTTTGGCGGCCTGGCCGACAGGCGTGAGGACCGTCTGGTAGATGCGTTCTTCAAGCACTGGGCCGTTCTGGCGGACTTCCAATATGTCTGCCTCGGCGAGTGCATCGGCGCGATACCAATTGCCATAAACATCCGTAGCCTCGACGAGGACGGACGACGCCGTCCCAAGAAGCTTAGTCACGGCCGGGCCGGGCGACGCGCCTTTGATCGGCGAGTTGGGACCGACCTCGATGACGTCGAATTCCTTGAAGCTATTGGCTGGCAGGGATGCCTTGGCCGCAAGTTGCACGACCTCGGGCCGGCCGACGGGGTGATCGTCGCTCGAGCCGGGATACGTGGAGAAAACGCTCGCCTGCGTGACGAGTTTCCGCCCACTATCGCTGAGGACAAGACCGGAGACCGGCTTGTCGTAATCGGCCGGCAGCGGCAATGTCCCGCGGATCACAACGTCGGCGATCGCATCGGAAGGGTTATGTACCTTGACCTTGGCAACGACCTGCTGCCCGTTCGCAGTCGGGACGACCGCAAGGGCAACGACGATTGACATACCTATCATTTGCGGTTTCACGCTCTCACCTTGTTCTTCTGATTGAAACGACTGATCATGGTTGACCTCCAATTTGGCTTCGGCGCCACCGGCCAACGCAGACTACTTCGTTATCTTCAGCCGGTTCCTGCCCTTTGTGACGGTGACCTGATCGAGGGTGATCAGTCCCCACTTGTCGGTCTTGACCGTGCCGGAGCCGATCGTCTTGCCGTCGGCCAGTGTCGTATTGGTCCATTTGAACGTTTGCCCGGCGGTCGGCTTGAACTGCTTCAAGTGCCGTGGCGTGACGTCGACGGTGCAGTTGTTTTCCATGCAGTCGCCGGTGACGTAGACGGTCATCTCCCAGCGGATCGGCTCGTCGACCACGTCGACCGAGTCCCACAGTAGCCAGCCGTTAATCTGCCCGTAGGGGTCGCCATCGTTGGGATCGCCGCTGCCCGGATTGTTGTCCAGCGAACAGTTGGCGAACGCCGGGAGTGACTTGCCCCACGTAATACCGTTCTGGATCGCCTGGTACTGCTCGCCGTCGCGTCGAAAGCCGGCCCAGTAGGCCACGAACGGCTGCCGCGCGTCGCGCAGGGCCGCCCAGCCGCGAGGGTCGTCCTGCCAGCCGAACTCGGCCGTGTGCCCGCCGGTCTTTCCCGTGCCCGAGATGAGGAACATGTAAGGAATGTCGCGCTCCGGGTGTTTCTTTAGATAGTACCCGAGGTTGAACATCTCCCAGCCGCTCTCGCCGCCCGCGGTGACGGCCAACTCCCTGGGCCCCAAGTACCGCGGCAGGGACGCGCTGCCCCGCGTCCACTGGTAGTTGTACGCCGCCGTGTATTGGCCAAAGGACAGGTAGCCGAAGATCTCCGGATGACGCACGCCGAAATGCATGAACGTGCCGTACAGGCCGCTGCGCTGCGGCTTCCATTTGTCCTGGCACCAGCGGATCATCGTCAGCAGGTACTGCTCCGGGAAGAAACCCACGCGGCTCTCGCGGAAGCTCTTCAGCGTCCCGCGGCCGTTCGAGAAGCACAGGCTGTCGAAGTAGCCAATCTGGCTTTCGACAAACAGCTTGAGCGCGTCGTCCGGGGGGATCTTTACGTTGTGATTCACCATGTTAAAACCGCGCTGGAAGCCGACGATGTCCATAGGATCGCCTTCTGTGAATTTCGGCGGTGCGGTGACCACGATGTGGTACGGTCGCCCTGGCAGATTCGCCCGCGGCGGCGCGGGCCAGAGGATGTGCCAATACTCGGGCGTCTCCGGGCGGAAATTGTTCAGTTGGATCCGCTGCAGGACCGGACGCGGCGTACCGCGCGCCTCATCGATCGGCGCGGCGAGACTGTTGGCCGATCCGATCTGGGAGGCGTTCTCCGTGCCGGCCAAAACGCTGGTGACCGCATAGTATCGTTTGCCGGATTCGGCGGGCGTGTGGACGAACAGCCCCTCGCCGGGCATGACCGGCTTGTAGTCGTCGTAGCACCACGTGCCGATCAACGATTCGGGGATTTCGCGCTGGTTAAGGAACTCGCCGCGGTAGTAGGTCCGCCGCATATCTCCGTCGTAGGCCGAAAGTGGCTCCTTCTCGCCGAGCAGTTCGGCGTCCTTCAGATTGGCCGCCGTGATCGGGCGGCTGTGGCGGTAAATCCGATACATCACCGGCGGCACCTCACGTACGCGGAAGACGTCCACCCCGCGGCCGGCGTTTTTGCTGTCCAGGCCCTGCAGATCTCGCAGGGTCTTGTTGGTGATCGCCGGCAAATTGGGCTTGCCCATGTGCCCGACACCGGGGCAGTCGGCGACCTGCTCGTCTTTCTGGCCGCTAGCGAATCGGGCGACCCAGAGGATCTTGTCTTTCGCCGGCCGGAACGCGGGCAGCTCGGTCCACATCACGAACGTTTGTCCGTCATGATGTGCCACGCGAACGCCGGTTACCTGTTCGGGCACCTTCCCAGCAGTGCCCTCGTAGCGGATGTCCAGGTAAGTCTTAGACGGGTCCCAGTTGTCGAACCGTTCCACGTCGAGCACCAATTCGCCTTTTGCCGCGTGGACGGCATCGGTCGTGTCGAAGCTCCGAAACCACGGCGCTTCAAGCTCCAGCGGCTCACCGCCAGGCGGGACGATTCGTGCCAGCTCGGTTGGCTGAACGTCGCCGATCGTGAAACAGAAGAGCGACGCGTGTACTACCGTCGCCCCTGACGGTACCGCCGACAGATCAATGACGAGCCGCACACCGTCAGCGTCCTTGACGACGCTGATCGTTTTCCCGTGAGTCGCCGGAACGCCGCCTCCGGCCCAGCGCTGCGAAACCAACTCGGCCCGTACGCTGGTCGCGAACGTCAGAACCGCCACCAGCAGTATCACAACGCGGCCCATGGCCGCAACCCAACCATACAGGTTTTGAACAGGAGGGAACGGAGAGAACAGAGGTTTTGACCTCTCTCCGTTCTCTCTGTTGCCCCCTGTTCGAAAAGAACGCGCATAGACGAACAAGAAATCGTCGGATAGTGGTACGATGCGTTTCATCGCCTCATTCTCCCGAATGTTATTGAGCCGTCACAACGATTCGAACACCAGCCTCGCTGATGTCTACGCCGGGAATCACCAGCAGACCGTCGGCGCCGATCGTAAGCGTGCCGCTCTGGGCCGCGTCGCCCGAGCCGACCGGCGTGACGGAATAGGAAACCGTCGCGCCCGGTGAGGGGTTGAACCTGGCAAACCGCCGGATTGTCGCGTCGGCCGTCTGCGGATCGCCGTGGCCGTACTTCTTCTGATAGAACACGACCACCTCGCAGCGGCCGGGCTTGTCCACGACCGTATCGGGCCGCCAGCGGTAGTTCCAATTGAACTCGCCCTGCTTGCCTCCGGCGAGCAGTTCGTCCACCGTCGCACTTTTGAAGGCGAGCAACGGCCGGTCACTGCGGACCAGTTGCCGCGCGGCGTTGGGCCACGTACTGGTCGCCGAGACGGGCAGCAACGTTGTGCCACCCCACATGTACGAGCCCATGACCGGGCGACGCTTCGCGAGCATCAGTTGATAGAACTCGCGGCTTGGTATCCAGTCGTTGCGGCTGGTCATCGCGATCAGCGGCAACTTGGCGGTCGGCGGTAGGGCGCTGATCTGCCTGTTCACGTCCAATGCATCCCACACGTTCACGCCGTCGGCGGTCTTCAGCTCCCAATCGACCTGGCCGAGCGCTGCGACCAGCGAGTCGAATTGACCTTGCGACCAGCGGAACTTGTTGACCTCGTTCACCCCGTACCGCGCGTCCGGCAGACCGTGGCCTGTGACTACCAGCGCGAACACGTCCGGAAACGAAACACCCAGTCGCAGTGCGCCGAACCCGCCGCGGTAACGCATGCCCGTGACGATCACACGACCGCGGTCGACCGGCCATTCCGTCGACGCCCACTCGACAAACGACAACAACCGCCGCTGGGTATAATTGTGAATCGTCCCCTGGCTGAAGCTCCGCAGCGTGTCCCGCGATTCGTGATAGCCGTACCACCACGTCGGAAACGGGAAGTCGTGCGGACTGATCACGATGCTGTCCCGCTCCAGGCGATACTGTGTACGCCAATAGGAGCCGCGATCGTGGTGCAGATTCAGTTCGAGGGGCGCGGCCTTGGACATTGTCTCGGGCACGCCGACCGACCAATTGAAATAGCGGCTCGGCAGATTCGACAGCGGTGGCGCGACCCAACGCACGTAGTGCAGACGCTTTTGCTTGTACCGCCACAGCGGCCCTGGCGGCAACTCGCCTTGGAGGACCGGCTCGCCGGCGCCGGCGATTTCGGTGACGGCTTTCGTGGCCGCGATCGCCGAAGTGTTCTGCACGCCGTCGACACTGGCGAGGACCGCGTAGTAGGCCTTCCCCGCGTTGCCCGGCGTGTGGACATACAGTCCGGTCCCTCGGAGCAACTGCGTTTCGCCGCCGGGGATGACAAAGCGATCGGTCGGACAATCCACGCCGTATTCGCCGTCAATGCGAGCGCTGTCGAAAACACTCCCGTAGCGCGGCGTTTTCATGTAGGTCGCGGTCACAACCACGCGGTCGATGGGTCGCTCGATGTTCCGCCCGTTGATGTTCCAACCCGAAAGCGGCTTAACTTCGGCGATCAATTCGGCCGCGGCGAGCGTAGCGGCTGTGATGGGTTTTCCAGAGCGGTAGACGCAGTACCGCACGCGGCGGCCCTTGTCCAGATCGGCGAGCAGTTGCTTCATCTCGCCCCACTTCACATCATCTTTGCCGACCAGGTCGTCGATCTCTTTCCAGGTCAGGAAGGTCTGACCGGCGTGGTGGACCGCGCCGAGGCCGGTCACCGGTTGGGGTATGTCGTCCGGTTCGCCGTCGAACATGACGTCCAGGAACGTCGTCTCCGGCCGCCAGCCGGGGAATTGCTTCACGTAAAGGCCGGTGTTGGATGTCCTTCCGCCGGCCCACGTGGCCACCAGATCGGTTATATCGAACCAGCGGCACCATGGCGCTGCCAGCGCCAGTGGTTTTTCCGCGGCCTTCGGTTTGCCCCCTTCCGTCAGTGGCGCAGTCAGGGGATAGATCTCGACGTTCGTGCGCGCGTCCGCGGCCAAACCGTCCATCGGCGCCCGCTCGACCCGCAGCAACGCCCGATGGACCTTCTTTCCCGCGAAGGTCGATAGATCGAACTGTAGCACGGCCCCGCCGGCGTGGAGTTGCGTGAGTGTGATGCCCTTGAGTGCCTTCGATTCGTCGCGCCTTCCGGCAACGGGCGGCTCGTCAGTGAATAGCAAATGGCCGAAGCGGGTCGGAACGTCATAGTCGGCGCTGAGCGTCGGCGACCAGGCTTGGTTTTCCGCGGCGCCGCCTGCCTGCCTGTTGCGGTAGAAATTGCCGCGCCATTTGACGGGCATTTCGCCGTCGAACCCGAGTGACGTCATCGGAACGGCGATCTCCATGGACCAGCCACGTTCACCCAAGGCGGTGGCGGTTTCGGCCTTCGAATCAAATGCCCCCGGATTGCCGTGCCCGATACGATCGGAGATGACACCGTTGGCGTTGACGATGATCTGATAGTACTCGGCGTCCGGGTTTGGCGACAGAAATAGCTCGACCGAATCATCTCGATAGACCGGCCCGTTGCGCTGCGTGACCTCCCTCCGTAGCTGCCCCAAGTTGGGCTCGTCCAACTTCACTCCGATGTACAGCACTCCATCGTTGTGGATCAGCGAAACCTCGGTGCGTGGCTCTGCCCGACCGACACGTTCCAGTCGACCTAATACGATTGGTTTCGTCACGGACCACGCGTTATCATCGAGCTGCCCGTCCATCTTGGGTGCCGTCGCGGCGGGTGCCACCCATGCCTTGGGCAACCCATCGGCATCGTCGGTGGCCGTCAACCCCGTGCTCAGCCGCCGCGTGACGGTTGCCGCGTCGCCATCGGATGCTGGTGCCAGCACAAGCAGCAGCAAAGCAAGCGGCAGCCAGCCTGATCGCCAAGATATGGTGCGATGAAAGATGCTCATGGCAGTTCCCTTGAGATCCACAAAGTGCGTTTCGGCCTTTGCCGCCAGTGGGCGTGACATCGTCGTCACGATATGCGTCGGGCGCGCAGATAGCAAGTCTTTCCCGCGTCGATTGATCTGCGAAGCCGGACGAGAACCCGCGAACGAGCCATTCACGGGATCGTATTCACGACAGTCACCCAGTCCGTTCCGTAAAATGTTCTCAGCTCGATTCCCGTGGTTACCAGTATCCCGCCCCAGACGAGCCGCTCTCGTTGCTCGGCCGGCAGCGACTTGGCTTCTTCGAAAGGGACAGTCGCTTGACAGATACGTTCGTTTCGCACGATACTCCGGCATACTTTGGAGGAACAAGCCATGGCGTCAGAGTTAAAATTCCGTTCCGTGTTTCTGCTGGTGCTGGCTGCAATGTCGGCCGGTGCTGGGGCAGTTGAGATCGAGACAATCTACGTTGTCCCCTTCACGCACAACGACGTTGGTTTCGACGCGACGCCGAAGCAGATGGCCGCCAATTCCGTCAAGTCGATCGACGATGCCATCGAGCAGGCCGCCGCCGATCCTCAATACGTTTGGAACATCGAGACGTTCTGGCAGTTGCGGCACTGGCTGGATGCGGGCAAGAATCCCGATCCGCTGCTGGAGCTTCTGCGCGAAGGCCGTTTCGGTCTCAACTCGGCGTACATCTGCCCTCACACTTCGGTGATGAAAGCCTGGATGTTGGACCAGTTGTTTCGCATACCTGTCCGGTGGGGCGGGGAACACGATCTTGTGCTCGATTGGGCAATGATCAATGACGTACCGGGACACCCGCCGGGTCTGCCAAGGTTCCTCGCCAATAACGGCGTCAAATACTTGGCGCTGGGAACCAACCAGTCGCTGTCGAAGAAACTGCCTGACGAAGTCAGCAATACGCCGTTCTGGTGGGAGACGCTCGACGGCAAACACCGCGTGTTGACGTTCATCTGCGCGGAGAGCTATACCGGCGCTTACATGAAGTATGGCATTGATCCCCAGACATCACATTTCTTCACGCGAAAGGAGAAGGAATACCCGAGCAACGAACCGCTGGATATCATGAAGCAGAATATGGGCGAGATGCTCGAGGTGTACCGCCAAAGGGATTACCCCTTCGATGCGGTCATGGCGATGCACGCGTTCGACAATTGGGGCGCTGGCAACTCGAAGAAGCTGCCGGGTGCGGCAGAGCTGTGGAACGAGAACGTCGGCAAACCACGGGTTGTCCTTTCCACGCCGCGTGAGTTCTTCAAACACATCGAGACGAAATACGCCGACGAACTCCCCGTTCGCCGCGGCGGCTTCGGCGGACAGTGGGACAACATGCGATGCTGGATCCCCACGGCGATGCGTTCCGCCTATGCGCAAGAGAAGCGTTTGATGGCGAAACCGCAGCCCGACGATCGCGCGATCGGGCAGCTATTAACTTTCTATGGTCATACGATCGGCGCCGGTCCGTGCTGGCCCGGCCACTTGACGCGAAAAACGGCTGTCGAGCACAACCGGCAGCTCGCCGAGCTGCAGACGGGTTGGCCTCAGGAGAAGATCGAATGGCCGGCGGGCACGCCGGTGGAGCTTCCCGCCGACGCAGAGAACGAAAGGTACAAGAGGAATCATCTTTACATGGCGAGATTCCTCGACAAGAAAATCAGCCGCGAGCCCATGCCCGGGGGATCCTGGGTCATGCATCGCACCGAGCGACTGAACGACGGGACGCTGCGTCTTCGCCACCGCATCGACCGCAGAAAACTGCCGCCAGAGCGAGTTTACGTGATGTGGTCATGGCGGCTGACGGACAAAGAAGCGAAGGCGCCGGTGACTGTCAAGGGAGCAGCCGGACCGTGGGTCTGGCGGAAAGATGCCCTTGCTGGTTACTCCATCGACCAGTGGATCGCACCGGAGGAGTTCAGGTTAGGCGCGAGCGTCTTCCGGCCAAACGGCCCGCTGTGGTTCGGCAAGCTGCCTGGCCGGCCGGAGATCCTGATTTCGTCGGTCCTTAGGCAGATGCGCAGCGGCCGGTTCAAGGATGTCGGCGAAGACACGCTGACGTTTGAAGAGTCGTGCCCGGGCGAGGATCCGATTTACGAATTCGCCATTGACATCATACCGGCCATTGCGGCAGACACCCAATGACGGACAGGATTCGTTTGATGGAAAAGTATGCGGAGTTGTTGCAGGAGAACAATGAATGACCACTCAGCCGGCGGAGGGTTTCGACGTTGCCCGCGACGACATCCCGAAAGGACTCGTCGAGGCGATCGCCTACGATTCCAAGAGCATCGGAATCACGCGGAGAATGGTCATTTACACTCCGCCTGGCTACGCCAAGGACCGGGAGTATCCGGTCCTGTACCTGCTGCACGGGATCGGCGACGATGAAGATGGCTGGTATCAGAAGGGCTCTGCCAACATAATCCTGGACAATCTGCACGCCGATGGAATAGTCGAGCCAATGATCGTCGTCATGCCCAACGGGCGCGCCGCATCGGGCGTCACGGTTCGCACTCCGCAGAAGGAACAGTTACCAGCATTTGAAGCGTTCGAGAAGGACCTGCTGAATGACATCATTCCGTTGGTAGAGAAACGCTACTCGGTAAAGAAGGAACGCACGCACCGTGCGCTGGCGGGCCTCTCGATGGGCGGAGGACAATCCTTGAACTTTGGGCTGAGTCACATTGACACATTCGCGTGGATTGGCGCTTTCTCTTTGGCACGAAACACTAAGGTTGCGACTAAGCTTGTCCTAGATCCGGATCGTGTCGCCAAGGAGCTGAGATTCCTGTGGATATCCTGCGGCGACCAGGACGACTTGATGCGAATCAGCGAAAGCTATCACTCCGCCCTCAGTGAGATGAAGGTACCACATACCTGGCGTGTCAGCTCGGGTGGCCACACATGGACGGTTTGGAAGAGCGATCTCTTCTTCCTCAGCCAGCGACTTTTCCAGTAACCGTGGGCGTCCTGCACGGCCCGATTCGGAAGCCTCCTATTCGTGTTCGCTTCGGCTTTCTCGATCATGCTCACCGCCTTCTCGGTCGTGTCCACCGTGTTCTTCACCGTGACCATGTTCGCGGTTTCCGACTTCAGGATGGGCAGACCACCCGTCAAAGCCTTTGCCTGTTGCCGTGAGTTTGACTTCTCTTTTTTCACCCGGTTCGAGGTCGCCCGGAGTTGTGGTCCGAGTTCTCGTCCGTTTGACAAGTGTACTTCGACCCGAACTCGTTCCAGCGTTTCGTCCGTGGTGTTTTCCCCGGTGCCTTGGAAGGATTTGCTTTCCGCATCGCAGGCCAAGATCAATCGGGCACCGTGTCGAATCTCGTCGCACGTCTCCGATTAGAGCGGTCTGGTGAGGCGTGTCGGTTGCTTCCAGATAATCGCCATTCTTGGCTCGTCCACAATCTGAATAATTCTTTACGAACAAAGTAAAGAATTTCCGTCCTTGCCTATTGAAAACGGATTACCAAATAGGTTAAGATTAGTTAAGAGGACGCCGAGTATGAAGATAAGGTTCGCGAACTCTAAGCTTTCCAAGTTATGCAATTCGGAGAAGAAGCTTCGTGGAAAGTATGGTCCGCGAATGGCCTCTCTGATTCAACAACGCTTGGTCGACCTTGACGCCGTCGCAACCCTTGAGGTAATGCGGGCGCTTCCGGGGCGATGCCATGAATTAAAGCAGAATCTTGCTGGCCTCCTTGCGGTGGATCTAGTCCATCCACAGCGGTTAGCGTTTAGGCCCGACCACGATCCAATCCCCACCAGGAAAGACGGCGGGCTGGATTGGGCGCAGGTTACAAAGATCGAAATAGTCGGCATTGGCAACTATCACTGAGTGGGGGTGTCAAATGACCAAAATATATACGTTCGAGCCAGATTACATTGTGCCACCAGGCGCAACGTTGAAGGAAACACTTGAGGCAAAAGGCATGTCTCAGGCTGACCTAGCATTGCGTCTAGGACTGGCCGAAAAGACCGTAAGTCAGATCATTAACGGGATTGCGCCAATTTCGTTCGAGACTGCAGAGAAGTTGGAACTTGTGACTGGGGTCCCCGCAAACTTCTGGAACCAACGCGAACTCACCTATCGGGAGGGACTGGCGAAACGGCAAGCAGCGGAAAGACATAGAGCTGATATAGGTTGGCTACGAGAAATCCCTGTCAAGGAATTGGTCGCACGCGGCTTTATGAAGGAGGCCGCCGAGGATGCAGTGATGGTGCGCAGCAGCCTTGCGTTTTTCGGCGCGGGCAGCGTGGATTCGTGGCGCAACGCATGGGCCGCTCCAGATGCACTGTATAGGGGGAAGCTCGCTCAAGAGAAACATCCAGGATATGTAGCTACGTGGTTGCGAATTGGGGAACTGCAGGCAGACGGCGTGGAGTGCGAACCATTTGATGCTCGCGAGTTCAGAAAGGCCCTGAATGATTTACGAGAGCTAACCATTCATCGCGCAAAGGTTTGGCGACAGCAGATGGGCGAACTTTGCCGGGCCGCTGGTGTTGCCGTAGTGTTTACGAAGGAGATCCCGCGCGCTAGTGTTAGTGGTGCAACCCGGTGGCTAACCAAGGACAAGGCTTTGCTTCAATTAAGCCTGAAACACAAAACCGACGACCAACTATGGTTTACGTTCTTCCACGAGGCGGGCCATATCCTCCTGCACGGGAAGAAACAGGTCTTTCTTGAGTTCGGAGCCACGGACAAGACCGAAGAGGAGAGGGAAGCCAACCGATTTGCACAGGATATTTTGATCCCGCCAGCCGTGGCCAACCGCCTACCTTACCTGAAAAGCAAAGCTCAGATTTTGCAGTTTTCGAGTGAGATTAATAGGGCACCGGGCATTGTCGTTGGACGGCTACAGCGCGAAAAGCTTCTGCCGCCTTCTCACTGCAATAACCTAAAGGCCAAGCTTGCCTGGGCCGCAACAAAATGACAAAAAGATTCCCCGCATCGGACGACGGGAACATCGCTCCACGCAGGCGAGTTGCGCGGTGGCGGTCAGACATGATGGGGGATCGCTTCTGGTTTTGAACCTTCGCTCGACAAAGACATGCTCCGCCGGGGCGGGAGTCGGGTGGAGCGAGTTCGCCAACAACGCACGCCCGCAGAGATTCGCCATCCATACGAATACGCCGTTGCTTGGGAAGATCTGGGAAGTAACAATATCTTTCAATAGTGCTTGGTGACCTGACAGACGGACCTTCGGCGTCGGATGTGTGAAAACGTAAGAGACAAGTCATGAATGACTCATTCTGGGAAGGCGGACCAGACGCTACTGGTGGTCTTGGTTCTGATTGAGCGAGGCGGGTGAATCGTGCGACGCATGCAGCTTCTGATACCGACGATCGCCTTTGCGGTCATCGTGCCGATCCTTGTATCACGAAACCTCACGTGTCATGTCTTCTATCGTCCGGGTTCCACCACCACGCTTGCCTTCTCCTTCGGGTGGCCAGTGCCCTATCTTGACGGCTCCGTGCCAGGTCCCGGCATTCGTGCCGGCGTGGGGCCCAACTACGTCTGGGGACATCCGGAAATGAATGACCGTGACGACATCATGGCGTCCATTCGCGAGCAGTATCTTTCAGATCTCTCCTTGACGCCCTGGGGAATGCAGGAGTATGGAAAACTCCATTTGTGGGGACTGCTCGTGGATGCGTTGTGCATCATCGGAGTGTGGCCGATTACCTTCATGCTTTGGCTAGGGGCAGTCCGGGCAGCGTCGCGACGTCGCCAAGCCCGGCTACGGTTGAAGCCTTCCACGGTCATGACGTTGCTCGTATTGCTTGGTATCGCAATCTCATGGGGCGGTATTGTCTTCATAAAGGCACGGGGCCAGCGGTCTGCCATCGCGGATATCCGCGAGATTGGCGGCAGAGTCTACTATCCTTATCAGACGATCGAGCCGTTCGAAGAATCGCTTCTGAGCACACTGATACGCAATGTTCAGGGCAGCGAATACGTCTACTCGCTGGTTCAGGTCAACTTGAACGGCACACGAACGACGGACCATGACGTTCAGGCACTTTCCCGCCTCGGAACTCTTGAAGGACTGAATCTCAGTGGCACCGACATTTCGGATTCCGCGCTGGCTACTCTTTGCCAACTTGATGACTTGAAGGAGCTGAATGCGGAGGGCACTGCAATTTCGGATGTCGGTTTGCAGCACCTGGCGGGTTGCGATCAACTTGGCTATCTCTGGTTGCGTGGCACGAAAGTGTCAAACAGTGGCATTCCGTTTATCGTTCGACTCCAGGGGCTCAAGACACTGGACGTTCGAGAAACGCAAATCTCGGCGAGCGGCGTCGAGCAAATCCGGCATGGGTTACCGGCCGTGGAGATCTACCACGAATCGCAACCGGGCGCACTTGCACGTCTGCCCAGGATCATGCAGCAACCGCTTCGCGGTCGCCTTACCACCGGGCATCCGCCTGCGTCAAGCAGTCCGCCCCCAGAAAACGATTGCCGGTCAACTCCGAATGAGCGATAATCAGAAGGGTTCTACAGGGATTTTGGTGGCTCGTTAGGTGTATGGCGATCGCGCAATCCCGTACGGTTCAAAGTCAGTACGCAGCGAACGACGGCGGTCACCGAAGTGCAGGCGTTGGATTGGATCAAGTATGAACCGTTTGATTTACGGATCATCCACCGCGGCAAGATCAAGAAGATCGACCCACCCAGGGGTTCCCCGCCTACGCTCAGAAACTCCAGGAGGAGCTGGCACGGATCGTGCAACTGCTGCCGGGCCGCAGGCCGGCGGCAAGGACTCGCCTGCGAAGGCGACACTCGTTGGTGTCGAGTGCCAGCGCCCCTCAGGTCCCGATGCGGCGACGCCCCTTTCACAAACTAAGATTCGCGACCGCCGACTGGCTCAGGTCCGATACTTGCAGGACGACCTTGCCCGCGAGTTCTCCGATACCGGCGTCCGCGTGGTACCGGCGGGCGATAAGATCGCCATCGAAGGGACACTTCAGGACGACCACCTGCGTAGTCCAATTCTCACTCATGTGCTGCGGCGCGCCGTCAGTTTGGAGATCGTGTCCGGCTCGCTTCGCAACTTGCCGGAGTTGATGAGCAGCCCGGCGTCCCCGATCATCGACAGACTGCACGTGCCGCAGATTATGGCTCGTGTCGTGATTGGCGAGTTGGATGCGGCGGCCGCGGACAAGATCGACCCCAAGGCCCTTTCCCAGGGAGGGGCCGATTTGCTCGTCCCACCCTCGGGCACAAAACGAGGCAGGCATCTCCGTTTCATCCGGATACCGGCCGACGACGGCGGAAACGGACCCAGCATCGAGGCCGATGTCCATCGGCTTCAGCAAGATCGCGTTATGCGGACTTCTTCCCGGCCGACGATGAGGGCCATGAGCGGACAGATCTGCACTTGCATGGTCGGCAGCCGGGTCGACTTGCCCCACATCAATCCAGACGATCACCTCTGCTACGGAACCGAACTCACGATCCTGCCCACGGTGCTCGACGACGGCCGCATCCGGATCTCGGTGACTGCCCGGTTCGACGAACTAGCGGAAGATCGGCACAACGTTGATCCACCACAGGTTGTGCTCACGTCTCGAAAGGTCGCCGGCGTGTGTCTGGTCAGTCCAAACGAAACGCTGGCATTGGTCGAGTCTCCCAGAGAGGCCGACGGCAAATCCAAAGACGTCCGGCAAGTCGTCTTCATCACATCCGAGGTACTGCAATCAGTCGACGACGATGCTGCGGACGCACGCGCCGATACGATCCGGCGCTGACAGCTTTTCGATCAATCTGCAACCTGCCCGGGACGGCCTGCAGACCCGTCGTGCATTCCAAGAGCCGGAGCTGCGTAGATCATGACCGGCATCATGATGCCGCCGGTTCCCAGCTCGGCCAGATCCCCGGCGGATACGCGGACCGCGAGGAGATTGTGTTCGCCGAATTTGAGGCAGTTGGTAATCTCGCTGAATTCTTGAGGCTTGACAAATCCGCGTCTCTCTCCGAGATGATGCCCATTCAGATACACGTCAACGTTGTGGTCAAAGCCGCCAAACCACAGACGCAAGTCGCGGCCCTTGGCGTCCGCCGGCAGGAGAAAACTGGTCCGGTACCAGGCGTCGCCATGGTAGGTGGCCAGTTCCTGGTCATCCCAGCTCTGCCAGTACGTCGCCAATTTCGACCAGTGGCTGTCATCGAAACCGGGGCGAAACCAGCCAAGCTCGGTGCCCATCGCACGCTCATCTCTGCTGAACCTCCAGACGTCAGGCAACTTGCCCACGATCTTGCCGCCGTCAGCCAGTATCTTTGCGCCATCGTCGATGGTCAGACCAAGGAAACGCTGCAAGTAACCGAATGCGTAGCGCTCGTGGGCCCAATGCGGCTCGGGTTTCTCCGACATGGCAGCAACATGGTCTTTGAGCGTGTCTTTGGCTTCCGCGGCCGCGAGGAAGTCGAATTCGCCCACGTTGCGCCAAATCTGGACAAACAGCTCGGCGCAGCGTAATCCCGCCTCGGCCATTGCCACCGCCTGCTTGACGCGGTCCGAGCGAGCCAGTTGTTTGGCCTTCTCGATGTCGGCGCGCGAGGACGCCAGCAACTGGTCGGTCCAAATGTGATGTTGCCCGTAGCAGGCGCCGGTGCAAGTGCTTGCCTGGGCGTAGGCTCGATCGATGTTCAGCCAATAGGTTTTCATGGGCTCGGCGGCTTCGCCGTAAAAGCCGCGGAAGTAGCGATCCATCTCGGCATCGATGTCGATGGTGCTATCCCAACTCAGACGTACGCTCAAGTACATGTGCGGCGCGTGCATTGCCCACGAGTCGATCGTCTCGAATACCCAAGCCAACTGCTCGACGTCCAGCTTGTTGACCTCGCCGACCAGCTCTTTGTAGTAGGTGATTTTGCTGAACGGGAGCAGGCTGTCAGCGAGGTTATAGTTGTAGATGTAGAATCCCAACTTGCCACAAGAGACATTCGCCCATCCATGGATCTCCTCGCGCAACAGACTGCTCCAGCGGCAGTTGGGATTGCCCAGGCCGTGAAACCGGCAGCGTCGAATGGGCGCGATCATGGGAAACACGTTCGGGTGGAGCTTTTTCATTTTCTGTGGCACTCGCGAATAGTCGCTGTAGACCAGGATTCCCAGATCCTTCTCGGGGAATTCGCGCGAGGTGATCTGGGCCAGATCCGCCGCGAACTGGAACACGCGCGTGCTGCAGGCCCGCTTGCCGCTGGAAGGCTCGACGTACCCAGGCGTATCGAGCGCGGCGCATTCGGAGCATTGGCACAGGCCGCCGCCGTCGTTGGGACCTGCCGGATAGACGAGGGTCTCGCTCGGCTCCAGACGAGCCGCTCCCTTCGTGCGCATGCGATCGATCAGCGAGGCTGCGGCGACGTGAATGGTGTCCCTGCTTGTCGTGCAAAGCTGTCTTGCTGTTCGCTCGCCGTTGTAAAGGCTGAAGTACTCCGGGTGCTCTTGGAACAGTTCCTTCGGCACGAGCCGCGCCCAGGCGTGAGACCAACTGCCGGACATGTAATCGCCGTTCAGCCGGCGCAGCCAAGCGGTGTTGGCTTCGCCTTTGGAATTCTTCCCGCCGTACCAGTAGCGCCGGTTGATCGAATTGCTGACTCGAGTGCAGTCCAAATCGTCTGGGACGGAAATGGTCGCTCGGCGCGGAATGACCTCGCCAATCGCTCCCGGGGCGTACCACCCGCAGCCGAGCGTCTCCAGAAGGTTGTTGACGCCGAGATAAACCCCGCGCGGCGATTCGGCCACCAGCAGTAGCCGATTGCCGTTGACCTGGTAACGGTAGCCGTCGCTGGCGCGTGAGCTGCGGTTCATAGTCAGACCCATCTCTTCGGCCAAGGCACCGAGCACTACGCATACCGCCGTCTTGTGGATCTCGCTGCGATCCGCCGCCTCGATCACCGGCAACCGCGCACCGCTCATGATCGCCAGCACTCGAGCCATCTCATCAGCCGCGTCGCATTCATCGTCAGGAGCACCGGCTGCGACGTAGATCCTGGCGATCGGCTCGCCGTCTTCGACCAACGTCAAGGCATGGCCGTGCCGCTCGACAGAGAGAAGCACGAAAGCCAAGACCGGCAAAACAGCGAGACTGCTTCGGACATTCATGGCATTCATAATAGAGGGCTCCTGCTTGTGCGTGGACGCGATGTACTCGCTTGGGTTCCCCGAAAGAAAACAAGTTGATCATTTGGCCGTGTACTGCAGGTCGTCGAGATAGAGTTTTACGATTTGGCCGCCCGGGCCGATGGAGAACATGCCGAAGCGATCCAAGCGGGTATCTTTGGCCTTGGCCTTTTGTCCCTGCTTGAGGTTGTGTATGACAGATTCGTTGTCGAGCGTCGCCGTGATGGCGCCTTTGCCGTCGTTGGCCGCCGGATCGTAAACTAGCGACCACTCGTAGACCTTGCCGGGGATGCAGGGAGTGATGAATGTGCCGCACGATTGGTTCTGGCCAGTGATCAGTCGCACGGCCAGGCGAGCGCCGCTACGTTCACAGTCCATGTTCATGCCCAGTGAACCGATGGGACGTCCGCCCGCTCCAGGCTGCTCGGCCCTAAAGAAGCCGAAGAACATACCGCTGCCGGGCGCGGTGCTCGTCAAAGCGAAGGTCCCCGAAGCGCTGAGCTTGTCGTCGAGTGTCTTGGGGCGGATCCTGTCGCCGTAATAGGCGGGCTCGGATGCCCGCCAGACCTGGCCGCCCATCTCGCCGGTTGCCTTGCCGGCGAAATTCGTCTCGCTGTAGCCGAAACCTTGCGTGACAGTGGGATACTCTTTGGGCACGATGCGGTTGTTGTGCGACTCCCAGCCGGGATCTCTGTCGAACCTTTCGGTTTTGAGGACCGTTTTCGGTTGGTCTTCCTCCCTCCCAACGGTGACGCTAATGAGCAGCGACACAGTAACGAAGCTCATCGTGCTCGACAAGATCCTCGCCTTGAGCGGCCGATAGGTCTCGTTCATGATGCTTTTCTGGTCAGTCGATGTTCCATCGTGCGGCGAAGGCTTTATTGCGGGCGTGGTCGGGTGCGGGGCCATTGTAGCGAATGTAGAGGTGATCGTGGGCGAGGCGAGGCCAGTCGCCGGCGAGCAGGGCCGCGAGAAGTGCCGGCGGGATGTTCGCCGCACCCTCGCTGAGAGCGAAGTCGAGCAAGGTCTCCCGCTGGCGTTGATTGAGCCTGGCGGCCTCGACGGCGGGC
>JADHUC010000174.1 GCA_016784735.1 Pirellulaceae bacterium
CAAGACGCTTGTTCGTCTCAGCCGTCGCCACGGGGCGAGCCGGTGCGAACTCGTCGGCACGTCTCGACCAACTCCGTCAAGGCGTCGGCGACCGCGTCTTCGGCATCGCCTTCACGCACGGCGACTTCCAAGCGATTGGCAACGGGCACCAATTCGTCGAAGCCATAGCTGCCTACGGCACTTTTGAACTGATGAGTCAATCGGCCAAGTGTCTCCCAGTTGCCGTCGGCCAGACAGTCGATCAACGCGGCGACCCGAGTGGGAATCTCCTGCACGAAAACGGCAACCAGCTCCTTCAGGTCGGGATCGTCGGCCAGTTTCGAATAGAAACCGTCCCGTTTGTCGTATTTCGCGTGTAACCGACTTGTCATCTGGTTCTTGTCTACCTGCTGCTTCGCGTGGACTTCACATTGAAAGCGTAGTCCACGGTTCTGAAGGTATCCGCGGCTCGCGAACCAAATTCTCGCGATCCTCCACGCCACTAACGCAGCACTACCGTTACTGTCCGATTCTTGCGTCTGATCCGACTGAACCGCAGAGTCGCACCTTGCTTCCGCAAGGCAAGTGAAAATAGGCAGAATAGCGAAGGTCTCCGGAATGTCAGGCCGATATCTGATCAGGAATGCTTGCAAGGAAGCCGAGCGTTTGTCGGGTGAAGGCTCCGCGCTGACGCATACGCGATCGTCGGAGGGAGGCTCTCACCCGCAACCAGTGCATTCTACCTGAAACGTATCCGTCCCCCTTCCTAAGGAGTCTCGAGATGAAATTCCGTATCTTGTTGCCGGCGCTGTTGGCAGTCGGCGTGGTTTCGTTCACTGGCGTCAATGCCAACGCCTTCGATTTGCTCGACGGCATGTTGAACGCCAGTAGCTATGGTGGCAGCGCTCAGAAGGGCTCTTGTGGCTGCAAAGGCGGTTGTGCCGACTCATGCGCCACCGCCTGCTGCACACAAAAAGGCTGTGCACAAAAGAGGTGGTTCCGAACGAGTTGTGCGCAGAAAGGTGCCGCTCAAAAAGGTTGCGCCAATTCAGGTTGTGCTCAGAAAGGCGCTGCTCAAAAAGGCTACGGTTCCGCAGGTTGTGCGCAGAAAGGCGCTGCTCAAAAAGGTTACGGCGCTGCAGGTTGTGCGCAGAAGGGTGCTGCTCAAAAAGGCTACGGCGCTGCAGGTTGTGCGCAGAAGGGTGCTGCTCAAAAACGTTACGGCGCTGCAGGTTGTGCGCAGAAGGGTGCCGCTCAGAAACGTTACGGCGCTGCAGGGTGTGCGCAGAAAGGTGCTGCTCAAAAGGGCTGCGCCCCCCGTCCCTGCCTCCTGAAAGAGGCATCCTGCCGCATTCGCACTGCCGCCGTCGGGCTCCACTGCCGGACCCAGGCCCTGTGCGATGCCGTCAAGATTCGTCTATTCTGCCCGCGCTGTTACTGCTGCCAACCCACCTGCGGTTGCGCCCCGTCGTGCGGTGCCGAGCCAAGCTACGACATGTCCATGCAGAAGGACGTGGAAGTACAGAAAAACTTGGACACGGAATTGCAGAAGGGCTTGGAGTTGCAGAAGTAGAACGCTCCGGCGAGCGATTTGATTGACGACGAAAAGCCTCCGAGGCAAGCCGGGGGCTTTTGTCTTGCGCGGACGGGAGCGGGTATGGCTTGGCCGAGAGTGCCGTCTTCCTCCGTCCGCCAATACTGCGTTGGCTAGTCTTTCGCTTTTCGCCAGATCACGTCGTCAACGTCGTCATTCGCATTTGCCGCGCGCGCAAGAACGAACAGCAGATCGGCGAGCCGATTAAGAAATGCGATGGCGTCGTCCGACACGCGTTCGTCATCTCTATCGCTCAGAGCCACAACTCGACGTTCGGCTCGCCGACACACCGTGCGCGCGACGTGCAGCGTTGCGGCTGCCCTGCCGCCGCCGGGCAAGATGAAATGCTTCAGTGGCGCGACATTCTTCTCGAAACGATCAATATCGTCTTCGATGCGAGCAATGTGGGAATCGCCGACTGGTGTCGCGGATTGCTTGCCAGGATCCGGTGCGGCTAGACCGGATCCCAGTTCCAGCAGCTCTTCCTGAAGGCGTCCGAGAACACGGTCGATTTCTTCCGGCAACGGTTCTGCTCTTGCCAAGCCGAGCAGTGCGTTCAACTCGTCGACGGAGCCGTATGCTTCGACGCGAGCGTGGCTCTTGGAAACGCGCGAACCGCCCAAGAGGCCGGTCTCGCCCTGATCCCCTTTCTTTGTATAGATTTTCATAGACGAGATTCCTCACATTGCCGACGAAGTGCGGGAGTTTCGATCGAGAACAAGTCGGGGCCGTCGCGTTCGGCGACCACTTCGCCAATCAAGGTGTGCGCGGTGCAATCGCGGATGGTTACAGGGACGATTTCGCCGATCTGGCGGCGCGTGCCGTCAAAGACGACGATGCGATCGCAGATCGTACGGCCTGTCAGTTGCAGCGTGTCGCCTTCGGAGCCCTGCTTTCCGGCCTTCTTGCTGGGGCCTTCCACAAGCACTTCCACCGTGCTGCGGATAAAACGGCGGTTGTCCTCCTCGCCGATCGCGGCCTGCAGGGCAAGCAGCTCGTTGTTTCGGCGACGCTTCACATCGTCCGGCACGTCGTCCGGGAACAGGTCCGCTGCCTTTGTCCCGGGACGTTCGCTGTACTTGAAGATGAAACTGTTCTTGAATCGGCATTCGCGTACCATCTCGACCGACTGCTGAAACTCGTCCTCCGTCTCGCCGCAGAAGCCCACGATGAAGTCGCTGGACACAGCCGCACCGGGCAGCATCTCTCGAACTCGACACATCATTTCGCGGTAGTCTTCCACCGTGTAGCCACGTTTCATATGCCGGAGAATGCGGTTCGATCCGCTCTGTAGCGGCACGTGCAGATAACTTGAGCACTTGGGCAAGTCCCGGGCGGCTTCCAGTAGATCGGCGTTCATGTCCTTCGGGTAGTTCGTAACAAACTTCAATCGCTCGACGCCGTCGATACCATCAAGGGCATAGAGCAGATCGGCCAGACGTGTCGTTTTGCCACCGGATGCGTACTTGTAGCTGTTCACCGTCTGGCCCAGCAGTGTGATCTCTTTGCACCCTTGATCGGCCAAGATGCGTGCCTCGGCCACGATCTCTTCCGGCGACCGGCCCTGCTCCGGGCCGCGGGTCGTCGGCACGACACAATACGTACAGAACTTGTCACAACCGATTTGAATGCGCAAATATGCCTGAAACGGCGTGGGCCGCATCGCGGAATCGCGCAACGGATCGAACGTCTCGTGGCTGCGTCTGATTTCTCGGGCCGGACCGTCGCGGCGCCCCAGGCTTAAGCCCATTTGGCGGCCGGCTCCCGATCTTGCTTTCTCGATCAAGTCGGCGATCTGCTGCAATTGGCCCGGCCCGACGACGAGATCCACGTGGGGGGCGCGTTCGAATATCAGTTGCTGGTCCTTCTGAGCCATACAGCCCAACACGCCAATGATCTTGCGCGGGCCTTTCTGTTTGTAGCGTCTCAGCCTGCCCAGGATGCTGTAGATCTTGTCCTCGGCATGCTGCCTTACGCTGCAGGTGTTCAGCAGGATCGTATCGGCGTTTCGGGGATCGTCGACCAGTTCATAGTCGCGACCGCGCAAGCTGGCCACGACCATTTCACTGTCCAGCACGTTCATCTGGCAGCCGACGGTTTTTATGTACAAGAAGTGAGGCATGGTCATCCGGGACATTATTGATTGGCAGGGCAACACCACTTTGGACGAGAGATTCGCGTAATAGTAACCCGAAGCGTGAGCGAGGGAACGGAATGTGGCCGCATGCCTCCCTCGCTAACGCTTCGGGTTACGATGCCTGTTTCCCGGCGAAAAGCGCGGCGAGCAACTTCAAAACTTGCGTCGCGGGTCGCCAAAGTGGCATTTTCCAACAGGTGCGCTACCCAACTAATGTACACGAACACGCCCAATCCGCCTGCGCCCCGTTTGGCCTAGGAACCGGGTGCAGTGTCTTGCGGCACTTGTCCCGTAAACTGCTCGATGGCGCTGTACAAGTCGTTGGCTCGGATCGGCTTGGAGAGATAACCGTCCATTCCCGCGTCCAGACAACGTTCTCGATCGCCTTTCATGGCGTGGGCGGTTATGGCGATGATGGGCGTGTGCGTGCCGTCTTCTTCGGCCTCTCGGATGGCCTCCGTCGCCTGGAAACCGTCCATGTCGGGCATTTGTACGTCCATCAAGACAAGATCAAAACGATGCGTCCGGAACTGCTCGACCGCTTCGTGCCCGTTGTTGGCCACGACCACTTGGTGTCCCTTCTTTCGCAGCAGGCCGATTGCCAGTTTCTGGTTCACCGGGCTGTCCTCGGCCACCAGGACGTGAAGCGGAGCCCTCGGTTCCAGTTGAATTGCGTCTCGGATTTCCTGGATCGGCTTGCCGGGAATCGCGGAGGTTTCGGCGCCATCGGGTTCCGCTTCCTCGCTTCCTAGGCCAAACCTTATGGTAAAGTGGAACGTGCTCCCCTTACCGACTTCGCTTTCTACACCAATCCGGCCTTTCATCATCTCGACCAACCGAGAACAGATCGACAGCCCCAACCCTGTGCCCCCGTGGTGACGTCTTGTGGAGGTATCGGCCTGCTCGAATTCCCTGAAGATCTCCTTGAGCATCTCCTCGGGAATGCCCATGCCCGTGTCTTTGACCTCGAACCGAATCGCTACCGCGCCCTCTGCCTGTGACTCCCGGTGGACGTTGATTGTTATGGTGCCGCGATCCGTGAACTTGATGGCATTACCCACTAGGTTCACAAGGACTTGCCGCACGCGATACGGGTCGCCGATCAGGCAATCGGGCGCGTCGGCCGAAACGTGGCACTCCAGATCCAAGTGTTCTTCTTTGGCGCGAAAGACCAGCGATTTTACGCTCTCCTTCAGCCACCCGCGCAGACGGAACGGAACGTGATCCAAGCCCAGTTTGCCAGCTTCGATTTTCGAGAAATCCAGGACGTCGTTCAGCAGCCCGAGCAGCGAGTTGCCCGACTCGAGTACCATCTCCAGATATTCCCTTTGTTCGTCCGTCACACCCGTATTCAGAACGTATTCAGTCATTCCGATGATGGCATTCATCGGAGTGCGGATCTCGTGGCTCATGTTGGCAACAAAAGCGCCCTTCGACCTGCTGGATGCTTCGGCCGCTTCTTTCTCTTCGTGAAGCGCTTCTTCGGCCTCTTTTTGCAGGGTAATGTCGCGAATGAACGCGGCAAATCCGGCCTCGCCCCCAAGCGGAATGGGCTGCATCGTCATTTCGGCAAGGAAGGTCTCGCCGCTCTTCTTGACCATGGGGATTTCCAGCCGTCGGCCCAGCATTGATCCCATCTCGCCCGCGCCGGCATACCGCAAGAGGTTTTGGCGATGCCGCTGCCGAGACTCCTCGGGTACGAAAACCTCGGTCATGTCCTTGCCAATGACGTCGCCGCGGTTGTGGCCAAACGTTTCCTCCGACGCATGGTTGAATTCAACGATTCGGCCATCTTGATCCAGGAACATGATGCAGTCCATGGCTGCTTCGAACACAGCCCGTTTGCGGGCTTCGCTCTCGCGAAGCTCGACCTCCGCACGCTTACTCTTGGTAACGTCCCAAAACAGGCCCTGAATCCCAATCGCGTTGCCTTGGGTGTCGAAGATGGCAGACTTGATCACCTGGACGTACATCTTGCCGCCACCGGGCTTGGGATGGACTTCGATACCCTCGAACGTCTCCTTTGAGGCAAGCACCTTTTGGTCATCCTGGCGGTACTTATCGGCCATGTGCTTTGGAAAGAGATCCAGGTCCGTCTTGCCCAGGATTTCGTCGAGGGACTTGCCGATCAACTGGCAGAATGACGGACTTGCGTAGGTGAACCTGCCCTTGCGGTCCTTGCGTAGCACGTGCAAGGACAGGCTTTCAATCAACGACACATACTGCGCTTTTGCGTCGCGCAGCGCCCGTTCCATGCGACGGCGCTGAGCCTGTTCCGTATGGAGTGTCTCGGCGGCCTCGCCAAGCTTGGTAGTGGCTTTCTCGGAGTACTTCTGCAACTGGGCCTCGGCGCTGGCCAAGCTCCCTTTTGTACTTGCCAGTTCGTCTTCGGTGCGTGCAAGTTCTTGCTTCGCCTCTGCCAACGATCGCCGAAAACGCTCGAACCTCGCCCCCAGAATCACGATCGCCCAAATCGCAACAATGGCCAAGACTCGGTTGACCGAGATCTGCCACACATCAATCTCGGAGCCCGATAGGGCAAGTACCAGCGGTCCCAGTCCGGCAAGCAACGAACCTGCTACCGCAACGGCGTAGGTATGACGTCGAGAAGGGAAGAAGAACGACGCCGTGGCCGCGACTGCGTACAGCACACCGCCCGCCATACCGACGTCTGTAAGCACGTCGACCATACATGCGGCTAGAAGCGGTAGGACGACAAGCGGCGCGGCCGACGCCGTCTGTTTCATGGCTGCCAACTCGCCAAAAAGAAGAGACCACGGAGTTCAACTGGCATCAGGAGTCGGCTTGACTGCGGATGCACAGTCACGGCTAATGCGTGTCCGTACGCCCGAATGGATCCGGTTTACTCCTCCGGCTTTCTCTTCACCATGGTAATCTCATTGCCCGTCTCGTTGAAGTGGACGTCGTCCATGAATGTGCGTATCAACAAGAGACCACGGCCGCTGATCTTACCGATATTCTCCGGGTCCGTGGGATCGGGCAAGGTACTTGGGTCAAAGCCGGGGCCTTCGTCCCGTATCGTAATGGTCGCTAACTCGCGAGTCATTTGCGCAGAGACATGAACGTTGCGGTCGCAGTAGGGCGGTTCCTGGCGCCGTCGATCGCCGATAATCTGATATGATCCGTCTGGATCATCTCGCAAGTCGGACGCCAACTCCAGATTGCCGTGCTCGATGGCGTTGACAAACGCCTCGTGCAACGCCGTGCCAACGCGAATCAGGTCCGCGTCGTCGCAAAGTCGCCATGTTCGCAGTTGCTCCTGCAAAAAGCCGACCAAGGGCTCGTGCGTGCCGTTTCGCACCCCCATGACAAATCGCAGATCCGCCTCCCACAGGCACGACAGCGCTTTCTGCTCGTCTTTCTTAGCCGTCGCCACACTGAGAACATCACGGACGGTGTGGACCAGATCTCGCGGCAGATTTGCTTTTGGAACGTAGCTCGCGGCCCCCGTGCGCAGCGCTTTCACGGCAATTTCCTCGCTGCCGTGGGCGGTCATGAGGATTACGGGAATGGTCGGGTGATCGGCCTTGATTCTCTCGACCAGTTCCAATCCATCCATTTCCGGCATCAAGAGGTCCGTAAGGACGATTTCTGGAGGATCGGCCTCGATCACCTCCAACGCCTCTCGGCCGTGGACGGCAAAGCTGGTCTGCATGCCGACTTTTTCCACGATACCGGCCGCCAGTCGCCGGTCGATCGGGTTGTCGTCAACGATAAGCACGGTTGCCACAGCAGCACCTTCCCCCTAGATCAGGTCCCTCTGTTCCTGCTGGCGATTCTGCGCATGTAGTTTAACATTTCACGTGACGGTTTCGAAGCACGCAAGGGCGGATTTCTCGCAGTTTCGGCACCATCCGAACAAATGCGCCCGTGCATTTGTCCCATGCACCCTTCTTTAGTCTAGGTCAAGCTTGACGTTACGCTGAAGAAGACGAGCGTCCTTCGGAAAACTCTGCGACGATGCTGCATAGTGCCCCACTGAATTAAGGGACCGACGCATCGCTAGCGGACAAGGTTAACGAATCCTGACGGGAATGCACAAGCCGGAAACCCGGAAGTGGGGGTTCGCAGTGCGTACTGAAATGCGGACTTGATCGAACTGTTTTCGTCCGGTGGCGACACAGCAGAACGGGCCAAGCCTCGGTCGCCCAAAGCTTGGCCTGTTTTTCGACTCTCGTCAGAATTCCGTGGCGGTTCTGCTCCTAGCCTTCCCCGTACTCGGCGCCGAAGAACTCTTTGCTATCATCCGGTGTAGGCTTAATCGTCCTGGCCCCTTCCTGCCAGTTGGCAGGGCACACCTCGCCGTGCTCTTCGACAAACTGTAGGGCTTTCACCAACCTCAAAGCCTCGTCGACACTGCGACCGAGTGGGAGGTCGTTGACGACTTGGTGGCGAACGACGCCGTCTTTGTCAATCAAGAACAGCCCGCGGAGTGCGATACCGGCGTCCAACAACACGTCGTAGTCTTTCGCGATCTCCTTGTTCAAGTCTGCGACGAGCGGGTACTTGATATCGCCCAATCCGCCCTCGTTTCGCGGCGTGTTCCGCCAAGCCAAGTGGCTGAAGTGGCTGTCGATCGAGACGCCAAGCACTTGCACACCCAACTGTTCGAATTCATCCGCACGCTCCGAGAATGCGATAATCTCCGTCGGGCAGACAAACGTGAAGTCCAGCGGGTAGAAAAACAGCAGGACGTACTTGCCTTCTTCTCGGTACTTGGACAGGCTCACTTCTTGGAACGATCCATCTGGCATTACGGCTTGAGCTTTGAAGTCCGGGGCAGCTTGCGTCACCAAAACACTCATCGTTCGGTTTCCTCTCCCTTTTAGCTGATTCGCAACTGATTACACGACACATCCAAATTCATACAATTAGTGATTTACCCCCCTGTCCGCAAGCGGCACGCCGACTTAACTCAAGTTTCGAGCGGTGACCGTTGGAGTTCACGCTTTAGCGTGTTTTGTTTTCTCCCAACCTCGCGAAAACACGCTAAAGCGTGAACTCCAACGCAATCAATCGCGGAGGCAATCACTCCGCGGGTGCCGATTCCGTTACTCCTCCGCCGAGTTGCTGGACCGCCTCGACGATTTGCATGTCCTGCTTGGGAAACACGCTTCGCAAGTCCAGTAACAGCCGATCCTTATGGATTCGACCGAACACGCAAGGCACACCCTTGCGCAAGGTGGCGGCAAGAGTGTCAACGCTGCCGCGATCCGGTTCCAGGGCCACGCACCACGTTGGGATCTGCTGCGCCGGGATGCTACCCCCTCCCAAGTAGGTAAATGACTCGATCGGCTCGGCCGATTTGACCGCCGAAGAGGCGGCCAGTTGCGGAGCCATGCGTTCGGCGCGATTCTGCAGATTGGCTACTGAAGTGTTCAATAGCGACATCAAAGGCAGCGATTGCTTGGCCGTCTCACGGTCCTGGTGCAGTCGCAGAGTCTCCACGAGCGCCGCCAGCGTGATTTTGTCCACTCGCAAAGCACGCATTAGCGGATGTTTGGCGATTTTCTCTACCGACGACTTCTTGCCGACAATGATCCCACATTGAGGCCCGCCAAACAGCTTGTCGCCGCTGAACAGCACAACGTCGGCACCCGTCTTGATGCTCTCGGTCACAACCGGCTCGTCCGTCAAGCCGTAGGCCGCAACATCCTCCATCGCACCGGATCCGATGTCATCGATTACGGGCAGATTCCGTTTTGACCCCAGGTCGACCAGTTCGGCCAGCGAAGCCTGTTCGGTGAAACCGACAATCGCGTAGTTGCTTGCATGGACGCGCATCAGGGCGGCCGTTTCCTGCCGAATCGCCGCTCGATAGTCTTCGATTCGCGTCTTGTTCGTCGTGCCCACTTCTCGCAGCTTGGCTCCGCTGAACTCCATCACGTTGGGCAGGCGGAAACTGCCGCCGATTTCGACCAATTGCCCGCGAGCAACGATCACCTCGCGTCCGGCGGCCAGCGCAGCAAGAGTCAGCAGGGTCGCGCCCGCGTTATTATTAACAACAACCGCCGCCTCGGCACCGGTAATCTGTTTCAGCAGTTTCTCCGCATCCCGCACTCGTTGGGATCGCTCGCCAGTTTCCACGTCGACTTCGACGCTTGCGTAGCCTCTGGCGATGGCGACAATCGCCTCGACGGCCGGCTCGGCGAGCGGTGCCCGCCCTAACCCCGTGTGCAACAGAATCCCCGTGGCATTGATCACGGGCCGCAGATTCGGCGTGTCTTCGTCGGAAATCCACTTGGCAATTCGCTCGGCCAATTCGCCGGGCGTGGGAACGTTGACATCGGCCGCCGCGTTCTTCACTTCGGTGCGAAGGTTGTCCAGGAACCTTCGTACCCCGGATACGACCACATTGCGATTGGCCCGATCGACCAATTTGCGCAAGGGCGGGCGTTCGAGTAGTTCATTCACCGACGGGATGTTCTTCAGGACGTTTGACATGATTGCTCCCCCATGTTCATGGGACTGGCCTACACCAACTACTGTATTGTAGACCGCTCCATCCGCCGGAGACAGGGTGCGACCTTGTTGCTGACGCCGGCACGTGAGACAATGCCCGCTCGGATTCTCAACAATCTGCAGAATAAGGCCGTCGGAATGAAAGAAATCCTGGAACGTGTCCGTGCGGGCGGGAATCTGACCGTGGATGAGATGTCGTCGGTGGTCGACGCCATTATGCAGGGTGCGTGCGACCAAGACGAGATCGCCCAGTTGCTGCTGGGATTGCGTGAAAAGGGAGAAACCGTCGAAGAGATTGCCGGCGCTGCTCGGGCGATGCGGAAGCACATGACGCCGGTCCGCACGTCTCGCCGGGATGTGATCGACACATGCGGAACGGGCGGCGACGGTTCATCGACATTTAATATCAGCACAGCCGCCGCGTTGGTCACGGCCGCAGCCGGGGTACCGGTCGCGAAACACGGTAACCGGAGCATCACCAGCAAGTCGGGGTCGGCTGACGTTCTTGCGGCTTTAGGGGTGAACATCGAAGCCAGCGTGGAAACGGTCGAGCGTTGCCTGGACGAGGTCGGGATTTGCTTCTGTTTTGCCCCGCAAATGCACCCTTCGATGAAGCACGTGGCACCAGTGCGGAAGAAACTGGGCGTGCCGACGATTTTCAACATGTTGGGACCGTTGTCGAATCCGGCCTCCGCGCCGTTTCAGCTACTGGGCGTGGGCAAGCCCCCGCTTCGGCCGAAACTGTCCGCCGCTTTGGCCTTGCTGGGTTCGCAGCGAGCCGTCGTTGTGTGCGGCGAGGACGGTCTGGACGAAGTCACGCTCGGCGGCGCGACATTCGTGACAGAGGTGACGCCCGATGGCACCGCGGAGCACACTTGGACTCCCGAGCAATTCGGCTTGGCAAGCGGCGATACGGCCGCCTTGCGCGTCGATGGACCGGGAGCCAGTGCCGAGATGGTCCGAAGTGTCTTAGACGGGGGAAAGGGCCCGCAACGTGACGTGGTCGTGCTGAATGCGGCTGCCGCGTTGTGGACGGCGGGCAAGAGTGACTCGCTGGATCAATGCGCCGGCCTGGCGGCCGAGGTGATCGACAGCGGCGCAGCACGAAAGACTCTGGCCGATCTGGCCGAAACAAGCCAATCGTGAATCGAACGGGGCGGCTTTGAACAAGTTTGGTGTCCGTCCCTGTTCAAGGTATGTTGGAGGAGAATCAACGCAAGAGGGACGACAGCATGCTGGAATTGTACGATCAAATCGAAGAAGCCGCGGCGGCAATCCGCGCGGCGTGGGACGCTCAGCCTCATGCGGGCATTATTCTGGGTACGGGCCTGGGAAGCTTGGTGGACAACATCCAAGTAGAAGCGACCCTGGACTACGAGGAAATCCCCAATTTCCCCCGTTCGACGGCACACGGCCATGCCGGTCGCTTGGTTTGTGGCCGGCTGGAAGGACTACCGGTGATGGCGATGGAAGGTCGCTTTCACATGTACGAGGGCTACTCGCTGAAACAGATCACATTGCCGGTTCGCGTCATGAAGAAGATGGGGGCGGAACTGCTGGTCGTCTCCAACGCCTGCGGCGGAATGAACCCCTACTTCAAGCCCGCGGACATCATGGTCATCGAAGACCATATCAACCTGATGGGCGACAATCCGCTGATCGGCATAAACGACGACCGTCTCGGGCCCCGTTTTCCGGACATGTGCGAGCCATATGACCTGAGCTTGGTCGACCGCGTCTTGGAAGTCGCACGCAGTGAGAACATCGTGGCCCACAAGGGCGTGTTCGTGGCGGTTTCGGGACCTAACCTCGAAACCCGCGCTGAGTACCGGTTCCTTCGCGCCATCGGTGCCGATGCGGTCGGCATGTCGACCGTGCCGGAAGTGATCGTGGCCACACACTGCAGTTTGCGCGTCGTGGGCTTGTCGATCGTCAGTGACATGTGCCTTCCGGACGCGCTGGAACCGGTCGACGTGGACCGAATCATCGCGACGGCCAATACCGCCGAGCCAAAGTTGCGCAAGCTGGTGATGGGCGTGTTGGCTGGCGAAAAAACGGACTGAGCAAGAGAAACTCAGAACCACCGTGCTCGACGACTCCTTCAGACTTCCGGATGAAGCGTTAGAAGCTTCGGCTGCCATACGCCGCCGTTGGGACGCGAGGCCAGTTGCGGGCTTGATTCTTGGCACTGGCTTGGGCAACGTAGCAAGTTACATCGAGACAGACGCTACGATTGACTTCGAAGCCATCCCGCATTTCCCGCGTTCGACGGCCCTAAGCCATCGCGGGCGACTGGTTTGCGGGCGACTGGGCGACACGCCTCTCGTGGTCATGGAAGGCCGCTGGCATTACTACGAAGGCCATTCGATCGACCGTCTGACGCTGCCCGTCTACGTCATGCGCGCTCTGGGCGTCGAACTGTTGATCCTGTCCAACGCCAGCGGCGGTCTGAATCCGCGGTTTGCCTCGGGCGACGTCATGGTGATCGAAGACCATATCAACCTGATGTTCTGGAAGCAGGCGCCGAGAATGGAGAAGGAAAGCGATTCGTCCCGTCAACCTGCGCCCCACCCCTACGATCGGGCGTTGATTGAACAGGCATTGGCGATCTCGCGCCGGGAGAACTTTGTCGCGCATCGAGGCGTGTACGTGGCGATGACGGGGCCCAGCTACGAGACGCGTGCCGAATACCGGTTTCTGCGAAGAATCGGCGCCGATGTGGTTGGCATGTCGACGGTCCCGGAAGCCGTTGCGGCCGCGCGTTGTGGCATGCGAATGCTGGCACTCTCTACAGTGACGAATGTCGCCCGGCCGGACAATCCGGAAGTGACGACCGCCGAAGATGTCGTCGCGGCGGCTGAAAGGGCGGAACCGAACGTGCGCAGGATCATACTGGATATCCTCCGCGAGCCATGGGATGCGTGCGGCAGCGGCGTTTCCGAGTGAGCGATACTCTACTGCCCTACCTGCCGGAACACGTACTCCAGCGCGGAGATGTCGGCTTCGATGCTGTGTCCTTCCAGCGTGACTTCATCGAAATCGTAGAAGGATCGCTCGGTGTCCGAGTCATCGAGCACTCCGTGGTCCTCCGTGCCATAAAACGAATCGCTCTGCCCCACTTCGCGAAACACCGCTTCGTCCGCGCCACCGCCGCCGCGTGCCTGGACGATCTCGAAGTTCTGGGCGGTTATCGCGAAACGCGCTCCGACCAATTTGGTCGTCTGCGAGGTCGAGTCCAGCGCGTCGTCGCGAGACGATCCGTACACATAGGCCGTATCATGTCCAGCGGATGCGTATGCCTTCACCTGATCGAAGCCGCGTGCGTAGCTGTAGTAGCCCACGCCTGACATCGAGGCATAGGTCGGACGACCGTTGAACCGATCATTGCCGCCGGAATCGTGGAAATACGCACGGTCGATGCCGCCGGAATCGGCGTAGGCCGAGACTCGGTCGAACCCGCGCACATTGGCATATCGGTTCGTTCCGGAGATCGAAGCTTCTGTCGCTCGACCGTGGAAATAGTCGTTGCCCGGCGTGTCGTACAAGTAGGCTTCGTCGCTGCCGCCCAGGGTTGCGTACGCGTACACTCGGTCGAATCCCGCGGATTGATTGTAGTACCCCATTCCGGACATCGTGGAATGCTGGGGGCGAGCGTAGAAGCGATCGTTGCCCGATGAATCATAGAAGTACGCCGTGTCTTGACCGCCGGCCTCGGCGTAGGAGTACACGCGGTCGAAGCCTTCAACGCGATTATTGAACGCCGTGCCGGACAACGAAGCGTAGCTCGGCCGTCCGTAGAAGCGGTCGTTGCCGGCCGAGTCGTACAAGTGGGCCCGATCGCTGCCGCCTTCTTCGGCATAGACGTAGACTCGGTCGAATCCCTTCGCCTCCTGGCGGAACTCCGCCCCGGTGAATTCGACGCGATCCTCGTAGGCTCGGAGCGTATCGTCGCCAGCGGAATCGTACATCGTCGCGCGATCGAAGCCACCGTTGCCTTCGACCACTATCGCTTCGACCGCATCCCCCCGGACTTCGATGTTCTGCCCGGTCAGTTCGACGGACGTTGGGCGGATGAGGACGGTATCGTCACCGCCGTCGCTCACCAAAATAACCTGGTCGCTTCCGTCGCCACCCGAGAACGCGATGGACTCGATTGTCGAAGCATCGAACTGATGCTCCACGCCGTTGAACACGATTCGGTGCGGCGAACCAGCGTAGAACTCGAAGACGTCGTCTTCCCCCGTACCTTCGACTTGAACGGTCGTGCCGGTCTGTGATACCGAGCCGTCTTGTCCCTCGGCCTCAACCACAGCCTCGGAAAAGAGCGAATCGACAGCCCGGCGGAGGTTGAGGCTCAGGAAGGTTTGGCCGGTCGCATCGTCGTGGATCGTATCGGCCGTCTCGCGGAGCACGCCTTCGATCGTGTCTTGCGTAATTTCTTCGTACCCGGCCTGCTGCATGGCCTCGCGCACCAACACGCTGCCGCCTGCCACGTAGGGCGTAGCCATGCTCGTTCCGTGTGCGTAAGCGAACTCGTTCGTCGCGTTGACGTCACCGAACAAATGCCCGGGAACGGTGCTGGTAACGCGTTCGCCCGGCGCGGCCAGAATGTTCGCGTCCCGCTGACTGAAATCACTCAATACGCCGTCCGAGTCAACGCTGGCGACCGGGACCACGTATTGGCTTGACGCCGGGTAGGTCAACGTGCCGGCTGACGTATCTTCAAAGGAATTGCCCGCGGCCACGGCAACGAAGATGCCGTCCGTCTTCAGTTGGGCGAATTCATCTTCCAGCATCTCCCATGGTTCGGTGTCGTCGGCTTCGAGATTGACGCCGAGCGAGAGATTGATGGTCGTGATTGGATATTCGAACGAGTCGCGTTTCTCGTGTACCCACTGCAGGGCGTCTTCGAGCCAATCGAAGCGGCCTTGCCCCTGGTCGTTGAAGACGCGCAACGCCACGAGATCCACCGCCGTGGCGATGCCGGGATGCTCGATGTCGTCGCTACCGATCACGCCGGCTACGTGCGTACCGTGAAACCCGGCCGGGCCATCGTCGTGGGGATCGGCGTCGTTCTCTTCGGTGAAGTCCCAGCCGCCCACCACGCGATATTCGGAACCGAACCCCCCGCCCAACGCAACGTGTTCGTACGCGATTCCGCTGTCGATGATGGCTACCGTCTGGCCTTCGCCCTGCAAACCATAACGCTGCTTGATGTATGCCAGATCTTCGGTCAACTCCCTGGCAGGATTGGCTGTCGGCGTTGGTGTTGAGTGCTGGGCTTGCGATGCATCGACGGCCAACGGATCGAGCACCAAGTCGCCCCAGGGTTGGGTCGACAGCACGAGACGTTGTTCGAATGTCTCGTAGTCCGTCCTATGCTGGACCGCTCGGATTTCGTCGTCGCCGCGCATGATGCAAAAGGCACCCGATCAGGCCGTTTAGCCGAAGAGAGATACCGATGAACGTCGCGAATAAGCAAACGTGAAGTGCTCATAGAAAGTCTAGCCCGCATTTTCCATCAGAGCTGAGCCCGCACATCTCGTTTAACCCGAAGCCGGAGGAGCCCGCAGAAATGCTAGCGGAAACCAAAGTGGGGTAAGCTTCCAGCTTGCCAACCTTGTGCATTATTAATTTCCGCGTTTTCCTGAACTACGTATTTGGCAAGCTGGAAGCTCACCCCACGACTAATTCAGCAGTCTCCGGAGGCGATGGCGGGCGATGCGCGTGGACCGTCCATCCTTCTTCCCGCCATCGCCTCCGGCTTCGGGTTAAACGAGGACACGCTTGGCGGGTGTGGCCGCGCGCATGTAGTACGAGCGTTCGAGACCGCAGAATTGGCACAAGACGGACAGCCGCTACGCCGCCGCGGCCTGTTTCTTCCTCGCTCGCACGTTCCGCAGCCTCATGTTCAGCATCTCGAGCACCAGCGAGAAGGCCATGGCGAAATAGATGAGCTTTTTGTCCATGTGCGTGCCGATGCCTTCGGCCACCAGCATGACGCCGATCAGAATCAGGAAACTGAGGGCCAGCATCTTCAGTGTCGGATGCCGTTCGACAAAATCGCTGACCTTGCCGGCGAAAATCAACATCACGATGATCGCCAGTACAATGGCCGTGACCATGACGGCCAGCCCCTTCGCGTCGCCTTTGACCATGCCAACCGCGGTGATGACGGAATCCAGCGAGAAAATGATGTCCAGGAGGCCGATCTGAACAATTACGCCAACATAACTCGATCGGCCGCCGCCTTTGTGTTCTTCTGCGCCGCCTTCCAGCTTCTTGTGTATCTCGAACACGCTCTTCCAGATCAGGAACAAACCGCCGACAAAGAGAATCAGGTCCTTCCAGGAGACCAAGTTCACTTCTTCCGACAGCCAGCTTTCCGGTATGCCCAGATTCTGCAAATAGAAGACGGCGTAGGTCAGTTTCAAGACCTGCGAGATCGCCAACAGCAGCAGGACTCGCGAGACCAGTGCCAACCCGAGGCCGAACCGTCGAGCGCCGGGACGCTCATTTTCGGGGAGTTGGCCCGTCAATATGGCGATGAAAACGATGTTGTCGATTCCCAATACGATTTCCATGGCCGTCAGGGCGACGAGGGCGACGAGATATTCCATGTTTCGACTCCGTATGCTCGGGATCCGAGGGCGTCACCAGTACCGTAGGTCATTTGAAATTGTCGGTAGGATGGGCATTCCTGCCCGTCCGCTTGGCGCCGGGCAGGAATGCCCAACCTACAAAATCGAATGACACGAGGTACCAGGCTACACGAGAATACACGGGACCAGACACAAAGGGAAGCGACTCACATGATTCAGCTACAGTCTCCATCGGGAGCGGCCGTGGGCCGTGGACGCGCCTCGTGGGGCACGTTTCCAACGTGCCTCTGGAGTTGTTGGCACGTTGGCAACGTGCCCCACGTTAGGATGAGATCAGTCCGCGGATGATGTCCGCGTTCAACTCCCGGAGAGTGTCAACGATCAGATCTGCCGCGTCCAATTTTTCGCGCACTCGCCCTGTGCTGACCACGGCCACGCACTTCATCCCAGCGGCATGCGCGGCGGTCACCCCGACCGGGGCGTCCTCGATGACCACGCAGTTGGCGGGCGAAGCGCCAATCCGCTCGGCACCCAGCAGAAACACCTGGGGATCGGGCTTGCCGCGAGATACGTCGTCGCCGGTCACCACGCCGCCAAAGACGTCGCGGCGGTCGAGAGCGTCCAGGACCAGCCCCACATTCTCCGGCGGACCGGACGAGCCGACGGCCAGGGGAAAGCCGGCCTGGTGCAAATCGTCGATCAACTCCACGGCGCCGTCCAACGCGAGGAAATCGCTGGTGAGGAGCCCACGGTACAGTTCTTCCTTGCGATCGTCGTGCTCCGCAACGGCTGCCTCCGTCGTGATCCGATCGGGCCAAAGCTCTTTGATAATCTCGCGGCTGGTGCGGCCGAACGTGGCGATAAACTGACCATGTGTCATCTCCAAGCCGCGCTCGCGGCAGAGCAGTTGCCAGCTCTGATAGTGAGCGTTGTAGGAATCAACCAGGACGCCGTCGACGTCAAAAATGACCGCCAAATCTGTTGACATCTGCCCGCATTCTGCCACGTCAATAGAGCCTTTCGTCGTTCGTCTTTTGTGAGGGGGCGTTCCGCCGACGGTCCACGAATACACTCGCAGAACGCATCATGGCTTCAAACGCCGCAGAAGCTGCGGCCAATATCCGATGGCGATTCCCGCGATAAATCCAACGCCATGAGCAAGATTCGCAATCTTATTGTCGAGAAGTATGTCCAGTACGCCGGCGAATCCCAGCAACATCCAGACCAGCAGGAACGCCACCGTTCCACCGCTGACTTGGAGCCCGGATTCAGGCTCATAGGTTGTCTTCATCCAAAGATAGCCAAGCAGACCGTACACGACACCGGACATCCCCAGGAAGAACGGGCCACCGCGGAATGTCCCCCACTCAGATGGAGCCAGACCTTGTGCTAGGTTGGATATCAGCGCCACGATCAATACGATCGCCGCGAACCGGGCGGTTCCTCGACGATCTTCGATCATGCTACCAAACAGGTAAAACATGATCATGTTGAACACCAGGTGCATAGGACTGCCGTGCAGGAAAATCGGAGTTATCAACCGCCAAACTTGGCCGCTTTGCACGTCAATCAGTCGATCCGAAGTCCGATCGGCATTCCAGTCAGGTGTCTGTGTCTCGTGAATCTTGTCACAGAACCCCAAAACACGTAGGGCAGTACTGGGAGTGCCTATTTCCGCGGTCGTCAGCCCCGATAGCAGAAAGACGCCGACACACAGCAGAATGATGGCAATGACCAGCGGTCGCTTTCTCGCCCCCGGGCCTCGCCACCGTCCGCGCATTTGGATGACGTTCTTTTGTGCTTGCTCGCGTCGTTTCGATTCGGCCTCTAGAATCGCGCTAGCCTCGTGGACCGCGCCTTGGTACTGCGGATCCTCCGGATTCGCCGTGAAGTGATCGAGGGCCGTCTTGGCCTCGTCCAGATGGTCCTCGTCGCGGACCCATATCGCCCAGACGCCGTCTTCCTCGTCCGCCTGCACGGCGACGCCTTGTGTGAGCAGGAACGCGGTGAATAGTTCCGCACGGTCGCCGTTCTCGATTGTTCCGATGTGACGCATAAGTTCAGCCTACTGGTTGCCGATGCCGAGCCGGCTGAACTCGCCGTTCTCGAGTAACGATTGCGCTTCTTCTACTTCCGCGTAATACTCGCGACGCGTTAGCCAGGCGGCTGCCTCTTCGTCGATCACGGCGGTCACGTCTCGGTGTAGTTGCAGGGCCGAGGCAGTGACCTGAGCGGTAATCGAGCCTTCGATCGTGCTTCGAATGGCCCGTGCCTTCGAGGTCCCCGTTGCCAGCAGCAGGCATTGCCGCGATTCCAGGATCGTGCCGACCCCCATGGTAATCGCAAGCCGAGGAACTTGGCTTTCGTCCTCGAAAAAGCGAGCATTGTCGGTGATCGTCTCGCCAGTCAGCGATTTCAGGCGAGTGCGACTCCCCAGCGACGAGCCAGGTTCGTTGAACGCAATGTGGCCGTCGCGGCCAATTCCCAGAATCTGCAAATCAATGCCGCCCGCGTGTTCGATCATTTGCTCGTATTCTTGGCAGTAGGCTCCCAGGTCCTTAGCGCGGCCGTCTGGAACGTGCGCCTTCCCAGGATCGACGTTGATATGACGGAAAAAATTCTCTTGCATGAAGTATCGGTAGCTCTGTGGATGAGCCGGATCCAACCCCACGTACTCGTCCAAATTGAACGTGGTAACCTGAGAAAAATCCAAACTCTCCTGTTGGTGCATGCGGATCAGTTCGTTGTACGTTCCCAGCGGCGTGCCCCCAGTCGCCAAGCCTAACACACAGCCCGGCTTCCGGCGGACCAAACTGGCGACGAACCGTGCAGCTCGCCAGCCGACCCCTTGGGCATCGCTCTCAATGATCACACGCACGCAAATCTCTCCCAAAATCTCTCTCAGCGAAGCATTTACTATGGTTTGGCCAAGTTGGTCAAGTTCGTAGTACCGGCTTCAGCCAGCGTTTCCGGCCCCGGAAGTCAATCGCTGCCGGTCGAAACTGGCTTGTTTAACCCCGAGCCGGAAGGCGACGGTCGTGGACGTCGAACTGCTCACAACAACCGTCGCCTTCCGGCTCAGGGTTAAACGGCAATTGTGCCAATCCCCACCAGCAGCGGCATACCTCAAACGGGTACTCTAAAGCACCGCGGGACTACGAAGGGCCCTTGTACTCGTTGCGTCGGCGACGCAAGTTCCCTAATTTGTAGTCCATAATCCCGTCGGAACCAACCGGAGCGCCGCAGGCAGATTCGTCTAGCCCGGAATGGTGTTGGAGGTTTATAATCCTTACCGCAGTGATGGCAAATGAGTGCAAAAGGAGTTCTTAACATGCGGTCGATCGCCATCATCAATCAAAAAGGCGGTGTCGGCAAAACCACGACAGCGGTCAATTTGGGGGCCGCACTGGCCGACCAGGGCCAGCGAGTCTGCGTGATCGACCTGGACCCTCAGGCTCACGCATCGCTGCACTTGGGCGTAGCTTTGGCGGAAAACGACAAGTCGATATATCAAGTGCTGACTGGCGACACGCGCTTGTCCGAGGTCCGGACTGCGATTGACGACAATCTGTGGCTCGTTCCGTCGCACCTCGATCTGGCCGCTGCGGAAATGGAGCTGGCCGGCGAAGTGGGCCGCGAGGTCATCCTGCGGGACAAGCTGGTTCTGGACGATTCGGATTTCGACTACTTGATCGTCGACTGCCCACCGTCGCTTGGCGTACTGACGCTAAACGCACTTACGGCCGTCAAGGAAGTTTTCTTGCCGTTGCAGCCGCATTTCCTGGCGTTGCACGGATTCGGCAAGCTGTTGCGCACCATCGATGTGGTGGCTCAACGTCTTAATCCAAGTTTGCGGCTGACTGGCGTCGTCTTGTGTATGTACGAATCGGGTACGCGTCTGGCTGCCGAAGTCGCTTCGGACGTCTGCGAGTTCTTCGAGCAGAACAAGACCCAAAGCACGGCCTGGGCCGACGCCAAGACGTTCGAAACTCGAATCCGGCGGAACATTCGCTTGGCCGAGGCGCCTAGTTTTGGCCAGCCGATCTTCCCGTACGCACCGTCCTCCAACGGCGCCATGGATTATCGTTGCCTGGCCCGCGAAGTCCTGGGTTTGCCTCTGGACGAGTCTGCCCGCTTGCCCGCGTCCACCGTAGAGACCGTGGAACCGAGCCTGCTGTGAGATCCGGCGCGACGACGTCACGGTTTGCGGCGGTCGATGACCGTGTCCTTTTCGACCACGGTTTCGACGCCAGACCTTCTCAGTCGTGAGGAGCGACCGATTTCCAGTTTGCTTACGGTGCTGGCGCGAGAATCGCCGCGCAACTTGCTCTCGGTGGCCAGCCGCTGCTCGGCAAGCTTTGCCCGCTTCTTCAGGAGTTTCGCAAAATCGAACTTAACCGACTTGCGCTCGGCCAGCGGTTCGAGGAATCTGAGGACCTCCTCGGCGGTCTGGAAGCGGTTCTTGGGCTGTTTGGCCATCATTTTCTGGATGATCTTCGCGATCTTGTCCGGCACGTGCGGGTTCAGTTTGCGGACCGGAGGCGGTTTCTTCTGGCGATGGCCGTTCAGCTTCTTCGACACCGATTTGTCGGGGAAGGGAACCCGGCCGGTAACCAGGAAATAGAAGGTGCATCCCAGTGCGTAGATGTCCGCACGGCGATCCACGTTCAAGCTGTCGAGGGATTGCTCGGGGGCAATATAGTCGGCCGTTCCCAAACAGCTCTGGCCGAGGATCGAGGAAAGGGAGAACTCCGTTTCGTTCCCGCCGATCATCGCCAGACCGAAATCCAGCAGCTTGACGAAACCATCCCGCCGAATCAGGAGGTTTTCCGGTTTGACGTCTCGGTGGACGAGTCCCAACTCGTGAGCGTAGTGCAGAGCGGTCGCGGTTTGGCAGATGACGTCAGCGGCACGACGCCAGTTTAACGTTCTCTTGCGGATCGACAGCAGTTCGTGGAGACTAGCCCCGCGCACCAATTCCATCACCATGTAGTGGATCGTGCCGTAGATATCCTCGGTGCGCCTGATCGCCTTGGTCTTCACGATGTGAGGATGGCTGAGCTTTAGCCCGGCGTCCGCTTCCAGTTGGAAGCGAGTCAGCATTCCCTTATCGTTCCGGAAGCGATCCGAAAGCACTTTCAGGGCCACGTCCCATCCGGCATCGAGATCCTCCGCGATGTACAGGTACCCCATGCCGCCGGAACCGAGAAGTTCCAAGATCTTGAAGTCATCGATGAACAAACCGCGACGGCGACCTTCCAGTAGTCGATTTGCCTGATAGAGAGTCAGCAGGTCTTTGGCAACCAACGAATCGGCCACGTCCTCCGGGGTAAGCATGTCGTCGAGGCCAAAACGCTCGACGGCCGATTTCAGGTCACCCGCCGACAGAAGGCGACTTTTCTCCAGCAACATCAGGAAATCGTGTGCTGTTTTCAGTGCCAACATGATTTCCTCGCTGGAACTGCGCGACGAAGACGGAAACGTCAAGGACGGATGTCGCGCAAGTTCCTTTCTGCCCGTAGTCTAGCGTAGCGTGCCTCACCCCTACAACAGTATAGCACGCCAAATATCCCTTGGAACAGAGTATTTGATTGGTCTCGTTTAACCCGAAGCCGGAGGCGATGGCGGGCAACGCCAGTGGATGATCCATAGCCCTTTCCGCCATCGCCTCCGGCTTGCGGTTAAACAACCGTCACCAAGCTTCTGGCAACATCGACGATTCGTTGTCGATGTGGGAGAGGAAGGGCATGCGGGCATTACCGCAGCTCACGTGCCTTCTCGAACCCTTCCCTGATCCAATTCCAGAATGCGCCCGGCCCGCTCGGCTGCCTGCGAGTCGTGGGTGACAAGCAGAATCGTGCCTCCATCACGATGAAACGCGGCCATTGTGTCAAGTAACGAGGCCGCATTTTCCGGATCCAGATTGCCGGTCGGTTCGTCCGCCAGCAAGAGCGCAGGCCGATTCAACAGTGCCCGCGCCATGGCCACTCGTTGCCGTTGGCCTACGCTAAGCTGCCCAGGCCGGTGTAATAACCGGTCGCTCAGGCTAAACGTGTCCAGCAACTCCTTTGCCCGCTCGGCCGCCGTCGAGCGAGCGCCGGCGGGCGCAGCCACCAGCACGTTGTCCAGCACGGTCAGGTAGGGCAACAAATGAAACATCTGAAACACGAAGCCGATGTTGTCCGTGCGGAATTCTGCTCGCTGAGCGGGGGACATGCCGGACACTTCGTTCCCCGCGACGGTGATCTTCCCAACCGTCGGCAGGGCCAAGCCGCCTACCAGGGAAAGCAGCGTCGACTTGCCGCAACCGCTCGCCCCGCGGATCGCCACGAAACCTCCGTCGTTTACCCGCAACGTTACGCCGTCCAACGCGCGCACGTCGCCGTTGCGAGTCCTGAACACCTTGCTCACGCCTTCCAACTCGATCATAGCAGCGTGCCTGGGCTAGACGTTTCTGGTGGGATGTGTCAAGCGGGTTTTTCGGACAGTGCGCGGCGTGCCTTCGATGCGTCGGTCAGGTAAGGGCAACCATGACTACCTTGGTCGCAACACCAGGAAGGTAAGACCAAACAGGGCAACCAGCGCGACGGCCAGACCCGCACCGACAATGAATACACTTCCCATAGCCCCGCCCTCGGCGACCGCTTCGGGTCCGGCTGACGTGGCCGCAGGTTGCGCCGGCAGCGGCTCGGTAACGGCCACTTCCGTTTCGTGCGTATCCGTGTCCTCCTCGATTGGCTCGACCGACCCTACTTCTTCCGCCTCCGCTGGCTTCTCCGTTTCTTCCGTCCCATTGCCGTCGGCTTCGGGCTTTTCGGTGTCGGCTTTTTCCGGTGTTTCTGTCTCTTCGCCGGGCTCGACGGAGGCATCCTGAGTCGTGGCGTCCTGCTGATGGCTCGCTTCTTTCGCTTCGACCGCCCCCTCGTCATCCTGGGATTGTTCGGGAATAATCAAGTCGGGAAAGTAATCCTCGGCCCCCATCGTGGACTCGTTTCCTTCCTCCGCCCCGAACTGGTTGGCCAAATTGTCAGCAGCCGTGTACCAGTCGTAGGCGAACAGCAAGTCCATCCCAGGGTTCTGGTCCTTCACGGTGCACGAACACGCCCCGGTCACGAAATACACACAGTCCAGCAGGTTGTCCTCGTTTATTCCTTTACCAACGAACGGCGGCAGAGCCCTTCCACGACCGAACACGGCAAAGACCATGGGTTTATCAACCCATTGCGGATCTTTCAGGTCCTGTTCCATCGAAAGCAGCGACTCCACGAGCCAATACTCTTTTGCGTCGTTGCGATCCAATTTGACGAAACCGAATTCAATGCTGGGACCCTTTTCTTCCTCGTCGCCTTCTTCCACCGCGAACGATGGCGGCAGATACAACTCGACTTTGCCGTTTGCGAGGTCTTTGATCACCTTCTTCGTCGCTTTTTCGGCCTCCTGGTTTGCCGCGTCGTCACTCCCGGTCAGCATGACCAAGACGCTGGCTTTTCCTTGCTCCAGTTGCTTGGCAATCTGCTGGCGCGCCGGTGAATCAATGAATGCTGCGACCTCCGACTCGCTCAACTCGCCCGAGTACATGCTCATGAAGTAAGGCGGCGGAGCGACCACTTGGTACGACGGCAGCTCGCGCCGGACGAACGGCTGCAGACCGGCGGGCAGGTACGGCAGCGGCGTAGCGACCAGATCCGCTGAGATCACCGGCTCTTCTCGCGGCAGCCAATCGTGTTTGACGTATGGTGGGATGGACCTCAATTCAGGGTCCTTATCCAGATCCACCGCCATAAACATGACGTTAGCCGGTTTCTTCTCCGACGACTCTGCGGCCTCGATCATCTGCTTGATCTTTTCCGCTCCCTCCGGGAGTGCCCCTTTGTGGAAGTAGTAAATCTGGTACGGAGCGGGCTCCCATCGATACATGGCATACCGATAGACCGGCGTGTCGCAAGCTGCGAGGTCGCGAATCATCGAGATACACGAAACAACGGCCACACCAGCCAGGCAAATCGCAATCCCAACACCGCGAGTAAATCTAACGGGCAACATACCTGTCTCCCCAATCGCCGAGGAAAATGCAAGAAACGACAACACTTTCAACCTACCATAACCGCACGCCGTCGCAAGGGGCAACCGGGTTGGTCCCCGTAGTGAGGACTCGCATCGGCCTGCCTATTTTCACTGCCCAAATTGCCAAGATGGTACCACCCGCGGGCCAGGCTGTCCGTTGTGAGTAGGTCCCGGCTGCCGGACGGGACCTCTGGGTTGTTGGAGTTCACGCTTCGGCATGCCGGAAGACACGCTGAAGCCGACACGCAATGATGCCCGTTACCAGGGCAAGGTTTCGGTTTGGTACCCGTTCCACCCGTTCTTTCGTAAGCATGACTTCTCTGTCATGCGTAAATTCGGCTGCCGGGACGTGGAGTACT
>JADHUC010000175.1 GCA_016784735.1 Pirellulaceae bacterium
GAGTCAGATTCGTTCGTCGTCCAACTCTCGTGGGAGTATCGGCGCGAACCGAAAACGCAACCCCAAGCGACCCCCACGCCGACACCGCGATCGGCGACTGGGTGGAACAAACCAACCAATGGCACTCGTGCGCGCACACCCTGGCGGGGGAGGTTCGGCAATCCACGGAGACGCCGAACCGAAACTGCTTAATTGTCTCAAATCGTCTGTGAAGTGTCCACTATTTTGCAGCCTATCCGTTGCGGAACGCTGTATTTCTGGGCCTTCCCTATGCGAGCGTCACAGGTGGTGTAACCATCGGCATAATCTCGATCTTCACACAGTGCCCCGTCTGCGTCGGGCCTGCCGGCAACCACGACTGCGTCTGGCGTGACGCCCTTCAGGCGCTTGTATGTGGCCAAGCAGTCTCCCTGTTCGAAGTCGATCAGCAAACGCTCGTCGGCTGACATTCCAGCGGCGCAGCTTGTGGTAAGAACTCCGACGAGCAGGATCATCGTGCGTGACATAGTCATCTCCGTCTTTCCGAAACTCTGGCGGTCGTTTGAGTTGGCCGTACCAGATAGTATACTGGCGTGCGATGTCGACGTGTTCGGCAACGTTTTGCACTCGATCGGCCGACTCACGATCCCTTCGCTGGTGCCACGGGAGCTGGAAGCCCCGGCGCTGCCCATTCTCGAAGATTTCACGCGGTGATCGCTCCGCCTGGGAGATCGCCTGTACGGCGGGCGCGGCAGCGCTCATGGGCTTCCTGCTCGGTTTCCCCGAGGCGGGTCATTTTGCCGTTGAGATGGCAGTGCCAGGCGTTGTGGCTCTTCTTGTAGAGAGGCTTGCGCATTCTCCTGCCTCCTTTGTCTTTGGAGACAAATCTGGGGGCAGTGCTGGGCAGGAGATGCCGAAAGTCTAGTGGAGACGAGCGGGCTCGAACCGCCAACCCCCGGCTTGCAAAGCCGGTGCTCTCCCAATTGAGCTACGTCCCCGGAAGAATTCTCAATTTACGATCGCCGATTTGCGATTCAGGGAAGGAAGAGTGGGAGGTGTAGTGAGCCTGGGGGAAATCGGAAATCGCAAATCAAGAATCGCCAATCTTCTTCAGTGGGCGTACATGGATTCGAACCATGGACCTCGTCGTTATCAGCGACGCGCTCTAACCAACTGAGCTATACGCCCAAGAGTGCAGGCTCTCCCAAACCATGAGATTTTAGATCGTCCCGGCTGGGTGTCAAACGGTGGTCCGCGGTCTGGAATCCCGAGAATCCGAATAATCGTAAGAAATTGCCTATTTTTGCTATGCCCCGGCCGGTTGGCTGTCCGAACAATTACAGGACTCAGATGGATAGGTCTCTGTTCGCATGGAGCGGAATTCAATGATCGGATTCACCCGTCGCATCTTACTCGCAAACAGCTCTCTCGCCCTTTTCCTGCTAGCCCTTCAGTCGGCGCACGGAGCGACACCGTCGGTCGATCACGCGCTGCGACTGAAACCTACGCAGAGCGACGTGGATTTGGAAACGCCGACCGGCGCCGAAGTTGCGAAATGCTCGGTCGAAGGCAAGTCGGGGGGGGGCGTAGCTGGCTGGATCGTACGAAACGGGGCCCGCCAACTGCTGCGACGTTTTCTGGACACCAACGGCGATAGCAAGTTGGACTTGTGGTGCTACTACAACACTGGAATTGAGGTGTATCGCGACATCGACTCCGATTTCAACGGCAAGGCGGACCAGTATCGCTGGATGGGCACGGCTGGCATTCGCTGGGGATTGGACGGCGACGAAGATGGCCGGATCGACAGTTGGAAGTTGGTTTCGGCCGAGGAGGTGACGTCGGAAGTCGTCGCAGCGCTGGCTGCCGCTGACGCGGATCGCTTCAAACGATTGCTGCCCTCCGCGGCCGAGCTGGATTCTCTCGGCCTGGGCGACGTCCAGAAGAAAGAGATTGAGAAGAAAGTCGCCGAGGCGGCGCGCGGTTTTGTGGGTTTGGCGCAGCGTCAAACGATGGTGGCAACCGGATCGAAGTGGCTGCACTTCGGCGCGGGCTTGCCGGGCGTTTTGCCGGCCGGTTTCGAAGGATCAACGAAGGACGTCATTGTCTACGATAACGTCTCGGCTATCGTCGAAACGGGCGGCAAACACGCTCAGATCGCCATTGGAACGATGATAAAGGTGGCAGGTGGATGGCGCGTGATCGATCTGCCGGCGGACCTGTCGGACAGTCAGACGGCTGCACTGCCCGGCGGCCATTTCTTTCAGCAACCGATGGCCACGCGGCCAGAGACCATGGCAGCGGAAGGGAGCCTGAGCGAAACCGTTCAGAAGCTGATTCGTGATTTGGAGAACGTGGACAAATCGATTGCCGCAGCGAGCGGCCCCGCCGAACTGGCCACACTGAACGCGAGACGAGCCGACGTCTTGGAGCAACTGGCCGAGAACGCCGGCAATGACGAAGAACGCGACACATGGATGCGGCAGTGTGCCGACAGCATCAGCGCTGCCGCGCAGTCCGGCGGGTATCCGGACGGTGTTGAAAGACTGAAGAAACTTGGTGAGAAGCTGGCGAAGGACTCGGAGGATTCGGGTCTCGTCGCACACATCAAGTTCGCCAGTCACTCAGCCGACTACGGTTCCAGTCTGCAGTCGCCGGAGGCGGACTACCCCAAGATTCAAGAGAAGTGGCTGACCAACTTGCGGCAGTTTGTCAGGGATTTCCCGCAAAGCGAAGATGCAGCCGAGGCAATGTTGCAGTTGGCCATCGGCGAAGAGTTTGCTGGCAAGCCCGATGATGCCATCGCGTGGTATGCGAGAATCGTTCAGGGGTTTCCATCTTCTCAATTAGCAAAGAAAGCGGCTGGGGCGAAACGCCGGCTCGAATCTGTCGGAAAGACCATCGACCTGCGGGGGACCACGCTGGACGGTAAAGCCGTCTCGTTGGCTGCCTACCGGGGTCGCATAGTACTGGTCCACTACTGGGCCACTTGGTGCGAACCTTTCAAGCAGGACGTGGCAGTATTGAAAAGCGTGCAGGCCAAATATGCGCGGCAGGGATTTTCACTGATCGGGGTCAATCTGGACGAGGAACCTGCCGCGGCAATGGACTTCCTACGTTCCAATTCGTTGCCCTGGCCCCAATTGCACGAATCGGGTGGCTTGGACAGCCCGTTGGCGATCGAGCTAGGGATCATTACGCTTCCGACCATGATCCTTGTCGACGACCAGGGCAAGGTGCTGAATCGCGGCATCCATGCAGGCGAGTTGGACGAGGAACTGGCAAAACGTCTCCGATAGGCCGGCCTGGTACCTTGCGTCTCTTTTCTTGGTAGGTTGGGCATTCCTGCCCGACGCCATGCAGACGGGCAGGAATGCCCATCCTACAGCAGTCGGAGCGGCGTCTTTCGGCGCATCTTTAACGGAAATTGTAAGATTTCCAAGAAAGCCCGACGATTTGAAAGCCTTTCGGGCATCATTCATCGAAACGGCCGATGCGGCGATGACGTAAGTCGTTACGGCTAAGACAGTTATCGATCCACCGACGCGAGAGCGTCCTTCTTGGCATGCGAATCGCATAGCAACCTCGTGCAGACGACGAGCTTTAACTCCAATCGTGGCTCGCCCAACGAGGTTGTCCACCTAGAACGGATTCTGGGAGTCGCATAGCATGCCAACACTAAGTGAATCGCTTCTGTTCTGGATAGTAGTCGCCCTTCAGGTTGCGGGCGTTGCCAGCGTCGCTATCGCGCAGGTCAGCGAGCGGTCGTGGGCAAGAAGCGTGTTTCAGCATGCGTTCTTCGTTTGCCTGGTGGCCGTGGGGCTGGCGACGATGTTTGCCATCTATCTCCGAGATCCGAATTGGCTGCCCTGCGCGGCAACGCTCGGTTTGATGTCCGTGGGTGCGACTCTGGATCTTGGTTCTCACCGCAGCGCCGTGGAATTCTGAGCCGACCACGGCGACCTGCCTTCTCCAATTGCCGGAAGTTGTTTGCTCAATTCAGCTTGCGCTGGTCTCTCCTATTACCGGTTTGTCCGCCATTACCGGGAAGAGCAGCAAAATCGAAAAAAACCTACTTTTCCGCACGACCAGCAACCGACAACTAGTAGCGGACAACGAAATTGAATGCCAAGACTGCGCTCGGGGAATTGTCCCGTTTTGTCCTTTACGACAGGCGTTATGGCGAAGCCCCGACGACGTTTCCCGCGCAGATGATTTCGCTGCCACGTTTGTTTTGCCACGTTAACAATCCAAGTTAGTCGAATTCCCCACACTCCATCATCTACCCATTCCGCGACGCCTCGAACAGGAGGGATCGACCGACGCGGGCGGTAGCCGGGAGTTTGAGGGAATCAGCGTGAGAAGAGAATTCTTCAGGGAGGGGACTCATGCGACGTTTAGCTGTTGGAATGGCGATCCTTGGTCTTGCCGCAGTGGCGCTCTCCTGGGCGGTCGCCGACGACAAGGAGATCGCCAAGGAGATAACGGAGCGTCTGAAACGGGAACAGGACTCAGGGAACCTGGACGGCTTCGACATCAATCTGAAAGTCGCCGAAGGTAACGTGCTGCTGAAAGGTCACGTGTCGAATCCAAAGCAGCAGGAGTTGGCCCTCGACATTGCGCGCCGGGCCAAAGGTGTCAAACGCGTTGTGAACGATTTGGCGGTCCAGGGCGAGGATTCAGCGCCGACTGCAGTTGCCAATGAAAGCAGCGCGGACGCGCCGGACGATCCAAAGATCGCGGCATCGCTGGCACAGGCATTGCGGAAGTTGAAGGACGGCGGCGGCTTGAAAGGCTTCCGCATCAACTTTGATGTCACCGACGGCATCGTCGTCATGAAGGGAACCGTCTCGTCGGACGAACAACACAAACTGGCCCTGCAAACTGCTCGCAGCACGCTCGGTGTAAAGGACGTGACCGACGAACTTAGCGTCAGAACCGCACCGGCCCAGACCGCCGCTGCTGGAACGCCAGCGATATCCGATTCGCAGATTGCCAAGCAGATCGCTGCTGCGTTGAAGGCTCGCCAGGATTCCGGCGGACTGAAGGGATTCTGCATTGATCTTTCTGTCGACGACGGCGTCGCCGTATTGACCGGCAACGTCTCGGATCCGGCACAATGTAACTTGGTGGCGGAGATCGCCAAGGCGACCGACGGCGTTCGCGAAGTGGTGAATCACATGGTCGTCGCCCAGAAGCAGCCTTTGCCACAGCCAGTAGACGAGCCGACGCCCGCCGTGGCAATGGCCGCCAGCGCCGCGGAAGAGGGTGCGATCAAGGACGTGGACATCGCCCGGCAGATTGCGGATGAACTCCGGAAGCAGAAGAGTCTCGGGAATCTGCAGCGATTCAACATCGATCTGTCCGTCGAAAACGGCGTGGTGGTGTACGAAGGACGCGTGGCTAGTGCCGAGCAAATCGCTTTGGCAATGGACATCGCCCGAAACGCCGGCGGCGTGCGTGACATCGTAAATCACTTGGACATCGTCCGACCGCTGACCAATATTGATGCAGCGTTCGGAGCCAATGCTCAGGAGGCTCGTTTGAGCGACCGCGCAGAGAATCGTTTGGTGAGCGCCGACGTGGACTTGCAGTCGCAGAGTGAAGCCGAAACGGCGGAATACACTCCGACGCCTGCCGGGCAACCCGTGATCGAAGTAGCCAACGCCATTTACCAGCCGGGAGAGCAGACTTCGGTCACTCCCGAACAGGTCGCGCAAGACCAACGAATTGGCGAAATCCTCATGCAGAAGTTGCAGCAGGCCAAGCAGAAAGGTGGGTTGCGCGGCTTCGGTATCGGCGTCCACGTGAACGGAGGGACAGTCCGTCTGGGAGGTCGTGTTTCTTCTCCCGAACAGCAGGAACTGGCGCTGGACGTAGCGCGGCGGATTCCCGGCGTGCGGCTGGTGGTCAACGAGTTGAAGGTTGTGGAAACACCGATATTCGAAGCGAGCAGCCCCAGACGCGAGGCGATTGCCCGAGAATTGGGGCAACGGCTCCAGGCGGAGGATGCTCGCGGCAACCTGGACGGTTGCGACTTCAACGTCAAGGTGAGCGGTGGTGACGTTTGGCTGAGCGGCAAGGTTGCCTCCAGCGATCAGGAGAAACTGGCGGTCGAAACGGCTGAGAAGACTCCCGGCGTCGAGCGAGTGATGAGCGCCCTGACGGTTGCCGGATCCCAAGCGTCTCTGGCGAGTGTCGAGGTTCCCACCAATGCGTCCATCGACGCTGGCCCGGCAGCGGCCGCGAGCACTTCGCTGCGGCCCACGATCGGCCACCCGGCGCGCATAACCATTTCGCCTGCCGGCTCGCCAGCCCGATCCGCGTCTGTGGGTGCTCTGCCGCAGGTGGCGCCCGTAATCGCGCAACTGAACTATCCAGCACCACAGGCGAGGATGGTCAACTTGTCCGCTGCGAACCAGACGCCGCGTCCGCTTGGACTGGCCCAGATGGCGGCTTACGCTCCGGCGGCTGCCCTCGCGGCTCCGCTGGTTGCCATTGGTCAGGCTGCCGGAGGCATGCCGTCCCATTTGCCGGGACCGGGACACGCGGTTGTCCCAGCTCGGTACGATCACCCGAACCTGCCCGGATACGCGTGGCCCAGCTACAGCGCTCATCCGAACTACGCAGGAGTAACTTATCCCAAGCAGTACTCGCCAACTGCCTGGCCCTACATCGGCCCGTTTTATCCCTATCCTCAGGTCCCCTTGGGCTGGAGACGGGTATCGCTCAAATGGGACGATGGTTGGTGGCAGCTCAACTTCAAATCGAAGTAGTTTGAAGACGTCCGCTGACTTGGAAATAAGTGGCGCCTCCGCCGGGCCCGAGCCCGGCGGAGGTCTTTTCTGTTCTTGGGGCTGTCCGACGATCGAGGGCGGTGGCCGTGCTCGTTCGAAGCGATGCAAGCGGAAGACCGGTCTTTTTCGGAATCATCCGAAAAATCCGCAAGTTCCTCCCAAATTAACACGATATCTATTCTCAGACGCTGGCTTCGCGAACATCAAGGGAAGAATCTATGTCGCACAAGATGCCTCATTCTGTCATCTTTATCCTCCTGGCGTGCGTCTGTCTCTCGGGCACCGGATGCTTAGGGCTTTCCCAGGGCAACTCTTTGGGCCCACTCGGCATCCCGATCCCGGTCAGTCCTTACTTTCAGAAAATGAAAGAGGACCAATACTGGGAAGCCGAACGCTACGATTCCGTGCCTGTGTTGCCACCGATATTGCCCGGCGGACCGGACAAGGCGATGGACGAGCCGACCGACGACGAGATCATGCGTGCTTTCGAGAAGGCCAAACCGATAGCAGGCGGTCTGCCGTTATTGCACGAAATCCAACGCAACAACGTCGAAATCGTGAAGGAGAAAATCGCGGATTACATCGACCCGCCTCGCGTGTACCCGCTGATCGGTCCGGCTCAGTTGCACCACGCACACTACAAGTGCACGATCTTTTACTCGGAGACCAAGCGGATCGGCTGGCCCATTCCGCACACACTGCGCGATGAAGATGCTGTCGAAGTGATGTACATCGACCACAACCACTTCCATATGGTCGGCAATGTCGACGCTGGCACGTCGCCGAACTACTAACGCATCGGGTGCCAGTAGGGTATCCTTCTCACACGTTGACCTCGCCGCATCTCCCGGAGCGGCGAGGTCTTTTTCTTTTGGCACGGACGGACGGCCGCCGCAGCAGGCGTGCTCCGTAGGTCCCGTCTGCCGGACGGGACCTCAGGCCGCATGGCAACGTTCCTAGCAGTTTCGAGGTCCCGTCCGGCAGCCGGGACCTACTACTATCAATCCGTGCCGAGCAGCGCCACGTAGGACTTGACGGGCTGAACGACACCGATGACCATGGGCCCATGTCAGGTCTGTCTTCGCAAACATCGTGCGGCACGACTGAAACAGCCTCTCGCAGGATCCCCGTCGTGTTGGCAGTGGCGGCCGGGATCGGGTGGTTCTGGGCATTCTCCCTGCTGGCGACAAGACATCATCTGATTCAGACCTATGATGTCGTGCTGACCGAGCCATGGGGGTGGAGCTTCTTCCTGCTTCCCTCCTGGAAGCTCCTGCTGTTCCTGTGCGCCGCTGTGGCACTTGCCGCTGGCTGCATCCATCCGCCGCATTCTGGCTCCCGTGCTTGCCTGAGGCCTGCCTATTGGCTGCTTACCGCTTACGCGATTCCGATGCTGGAGTTGGCCAGGCTCGCGGGAGCGACGATTGGTGCTACCTTTCTGGAGCCGCTGTGGCTGAGCTTCGTCACCGGAATCGCTGTCGCCAGCATGGTGCGTTCCCCCTCATGGACGGGCGGTCTGGCGAGGATTTCGGAGAGGCGCACTTGGCTCGTGGTCGTCTGGCTGCTAAGTGTTGTCGCAGCCGTATGGTGGTATCTGCAAGGTCAACGGGCCTACGATGACTTCATGCTCGGGTATCATGACTTTGGCCATTTCGCTCGACGAGTGGTGAGCACCTGGGAGGGGCGTGGTTTTCTGATCGAAACACCCAGCCGGCCCGCGTTTTGGGACCACTTTAATCCAGGGCTTGCGCTGCTCGCCCCGCTGTGGGGCGCATGGCCGGACGCGCGGCTTTTCATTTTGGTACAAGCTGTCTGCTTGGTCGCGCCGGCCCCGCTGGTCTTTGGCATTGCTCGTGCTTGGGGCGCCGGTGCCTTCGCGGCGGCCGCTTGGGCCGCGGCGTATCTGGCATTCCCGGCCGTGGGACAACTGAACTTGGCCTTCTCGTATGGATGGCACCCCGTAAGCTTGGCGTTACCGTTGATATTCGCTGCGGTATGGTTACTGTTGCGGAGCCATAGGGTTTGGGCTGCCGGCACGGCAGTATTGGCGTGCAGCTTCAAAGAGACGGTTCTCGTCACGCTGGCGTGTTTCGGGGCGGCTCTGGCTTTCCAGGCTTGGTGGACGCGACGACGGGATGACGCGTCGCAGGAATCTGCTCGTGCCGACGGCTTGCTGGCCAGTCGTCTTCCGGTTTGGGGATGGGCGACCGTTTGGGTGGCAATAACGGTTGCCTTCGTGCTGATCTTCAAGCTGACTGCCTTCTCCGAGTTCCAGACCAATCGGTTTTCCAACTTGGGGGACTCGGCCGTCGAGATCCTCTTGTCGCCCGTGACGCGGCCGAGCGTTTTTTGGGGACAGATTCTGCAGCCGGAATCAACCTGGTTCGTGCTGGCACTTGTTGTGCCGTTGGGCCTGACGACGGTTGTTCGAGGGTGGCCGATTCTATTGGCCGTCCTCTTGCCGATAGGAGTGCTGCTGGCCTGGGAGCACCAGGGATCCACATGCATCGCTTTCCAGTACATTACCACGCTGGTCCCGGTCTTTGTCGTTGCGGCGATTGCGGGTGCTGCCCGCTCGCGAGCAAATGACCCGGAACCGGGATCATCGGATGACGACGCGCGGACCCCCGACGCATTCCTTGTGGCAGGGCTCTCCGGACTGGCTGCGAGTCTGACTGCCTCGACATTTCTGGGAGCGTTGCCGTGGAGCAGCCCGACGCTGACCAATGTAACCGCATTCTCATATGAGACGGAGGACCCTGATCCACGGCACAATCCGCGAGCCATGGGCAGCGAAGGACACACAGCGTTGAACGAAATCGTGGCGATGGTGGGCGGTAAGGACTCGGCCGTACTTGCCAGCGGACGCGTCGCGGCCCATTTACTGGGCGTTCGACGGTTGGAGACAGTGAAAGAAGCAACAGAATTTCGCTGGGACGCTTTGTGCGCGGAGGCCGGCGAAGGCCGATCCGGTGTGGAAGTGTTCGATTGGATCGTGTTGGACACCTGCGAACAGTTTCAGCAGTCGGCCGACAACATGCAGTTTCTCATCCAAGAGGCTGAGCGTGCCGGTTTTCGAACGGAGTGCTTTACTCACCGGGTGCTCGTACTGCGGCATCCGAAAAGGACGTTGCATTTGCCATAGAAACAGAAAACCAGAGTGAGGAAAAGAAACCATGAGACGACAGCTTGTTAAACTCCTGCCCCTCGTCGCTGTGCTCGCGATCCTTGTGGGTGACAATACCTCCGCCCGCGAGCGCTGGACCGCCGAGCAGGCCAACGCCTGGTATGCGGAGCAGCCTTGGCTGGTCGGCTGCAACTTCTCGCCCAGCACGGCGATCAATCAGCTTGAAATGTGGCAGGCCGATACGTTTGATCCGGAAACGATCGACCGCGAACTCGGCTGGGCCGCAGACATCGGCTTCAATAGTATTCGCGTTTACCTGCACAACCTGCTCTGGGAACAGGATAGCGAAGGATTTCTGCGCCGCGTCGACCAGTTCCTCGCGATCACCGACAAGCATGGCATTGGCGTGATGTTCGTGCCACTGGACGGCGTCTGGGATCCACAACCGGAGCTTGGCAGGCAGCGCGAGCCGCGTCCGCACGTCCACAACTCGGGTTGGCTGCAGGCACCGGGTGCAGAAATCCTGGACGACCCGAAACGCCATGACGAACTTCGGCCGTACATCTACGGGTTGATTCACCACTTCCGGGACGATTCACGAGTTCAACTCTGGGATGTCTTCAACGAACCGGATAACCCGAACCGCAATTCCTACGGTCGCGATGGAACGCGAACCGAATTGCCCGAGGACAAGAAGGAACAGATGGCCACGAGACTACTGAAGAGAGTATTCGTCTGGGCGAGAGAGGCGAACCCATCGCAGCCGTTGACGGCCGGCGTCTGGCGAGGCGATCTGTCAAACCACGACAAACTGACGGAATACAATCGAGTGATGCTGGAAGAATCCGATATCGTCAGTTTTCACAGTTACGGCAATCTCTCTGCCACCGAACGCCGAGTCGACAATTTGCGACGGTACAACCGTCCAATGCTCTGCACCGAGTACATGTCGCGTGGAAGCGATAGCACCTTCGACCCCGTGATGGGTTACCTGAAGAAGCACAAGGTCGGCGCGTACAACTGGGGACTCGTCGCCGGCAAGACCCAAACGCATTATCCGTGGGAGACATGGCGGAAGCAGTACACGGCGGAACCCGAGCTTTGGTTTCACGAGATCTTCCGCAAAGACGGCACGCCATACGATGCGGCGGAGATCAACTACATCAGAAGTTTGACCAAGGAGAAGGCTACCGCCGAAACAGCCAGCAAGGCGGCGGCCGAATGGCTTGCCGGTCTTGGCGAAAAGGGCCTGGTACTCAGTGAGGGCGAAAAGAAGCACAAGTTTGTCGGACGAAAAATCGCGGGGTCCCAAAGCGTGATGTTTGTGTTCGAAAAGCCCGGCTGGTACGTCACGTTAGGGTTCAGCGGCGCAATCTCGGCCAGCACCGACGTGAACACGGTTCGAGCCCGCTTGAAGTACGTTGCCCTGGACCGGCTTCCCACACCCGGCCTGGAAGTAAAGGGCTGGGAAATCAAACCAAGAACCCCCGTATCGTCCTTCAAGAGGGGTGTGGAGATTGTGGAGTTTCGCGATGGCGTGATCAAGCTGCGGATCAAAACTCAATTCTTTGCGCTTTACGGTCGCGATCCCGGTGTGCTCGTCCCCGCCGATGCCTCGATGCCCAAGAGTGCCTATTTCCAAATCCGTCAGGCGTTTCCTCTCGACCTGACCCTGGAGGCGCCGATTTCGATGGGCAAGGAATCCAAATGAAAACGGGAAGGCCCGATCTGCCATCGGTGCCTTCCCGTTTGCGTCGTTCGCTGTCGAACCAGTAGCGTCGAATCAGCTCTACGATTTGGGTGGGTCCAGATCGACTGCTGGTTCCGTCGTGGGCTTTTCGGGTGCTGGATCAGCGGGTGCTGGATCAGCGGGTGCTGGATCAGCGGGTGCTGGATCAGCGGGTGCCGGATCAGCGGGTGCCGGATCCACAGGTGCCGGATCCACAGGTGCCGGATCCACAGGTGCCGGATCCTCAGGTGCCGGATCCTCAGGTGCCGGATCCTCAGGTGCCGGATCCTCAGGTGCCGGATCCTCAGGTGCCGGATCCTCAGGTGCCGGATCCTCGGGTGCCGGATCCTCGGGTGCCGGATCCTCGGGTGCCGGATCCTCGGGTGCCGGATCCTCGGGTGCCGGATCGACGGGATCGCCGAGATCGGTTGGGGCCGGATCCACAGGTGCCGGATCAGGCTCAGCCGCACAGCCGACGATGAAGATACCCAAGCCCAAAATCACAACAAGCCAAGATAGACCTTTCATACTCTCGCTCCTTTCACTACTCAGTTTGAATCCAGGAATTGTCAACACACCGACAGATTGCTTGCGTCAAGACGCAACCCCAATCTAGAGATCCGCTGAAGCGTCGGATTATTCCCTTCGACCGGGAAAAAGGCAGTCTAGGGCGAGCGGCACACATTCGACCACCCAATCGCCATCGCGTCAAAAACTGATACAACAGCGGCCCCTGCAGGACGGCTCCCCCGAGCCGTCTGGATGGGTCATGTCACCTGTCCTTTGGGTGTCTTTGATCGCCTTGCGCTTCGATTTGCTTCGTCCACCACGAACGCCAGCCTGGAAATCTGGCAGCCAGACCCCAGAAACGATGCTTGGCGGCGAATACTACCCCATTGGTACCAAGAGGGTCAAAACCGCGCGTCACACTGTGCGAAAATGGGGGCCTCCATCGATTTCTCTGTGAAAATAGGGAATAATAGAGCGATTTGACGGATCGCTAGAGGGTAGGTAGAAATGGCCGATCGATCCACGCGCGCGACGTGCGACACGAACGACGTCACCGGCCACACGCCGGTCGACATCGGCTCGTTGGTCGTCCAGCACCACCGTGACGTGTATCGATACGCCTACCGCCTGTCCGGCAATCAACCTGATGCCGAAGATTTGTCGCAGCAGACGTTTCTGATTGCCCATCAGCGTCTCGATCAGCTCCGTGACCCGGACAAGGCAGCCGCGTGGCTTTTCGCAATACTGCGCAGTTGTTACTTGAAGAGCCAAAGGAGGCGTCGCCCGGTAACGGCCGCCAGTTTGGAGTTGGACGTTGAGAGCATTCCGGATATTGTAAGCGAAGAGGAAATCGACTCGGACCTGTTGCAGTCGGCCATTGACGAGTTGCCGGACGACAACAAGCTTGTCTTGGTGATGTTTTACTTCGAGGAGTGTTCCTACAAGGAGATCGCCGCCAAGTTGAGTATTCCGATCGGCACGGTGATGAGCCGCCTGGCACGTGCAAAAAACCGTTTGCGCGGGCGGCTCTTCCGACCAGAAGGGAGTCAGGAAGACACACCAGCACGGAGGCCGCCATCCGATGCCTCCAGCGGATCATCATCGGCCGCTGGCAATACGAGGCATCGAACCGGCCGGTGAGGTACGACACATGAATGATCGAGAAATCAAAGAGGCAATCGACGCTTGCCGGCCCGGCGCGGACGATGCGGGTCTGCCCGAAATGGCGGGCTTGGCGGGCATGCTTTGCGACGACGAACGCGCGCGTCAATTGTACGAGCGCACCCAGAGAAGCGATGCCGCAATCGGGCACGCTTTTCGAAATACCTCGGTCCCAGAGGGCCTCCAAGACCGTCTACTAGAGGCGGTTCAGAGGCAGGCGGCAGAGCCGACCCAGGAGGCGCGCTCGTTCGTCGATGGAGCGATCAACGAGGAACAATCCCCCAGCGAAGGGGGCGTGTTGTCAGTTGCGTCCAGAGGAGCTATTCGCCGGAGGTATCTGGTCGGTGTCGGCGTGTGCGTTGCTGTTGCGGTCGCAGCCGTGTGTTTTCTGTTTGGCGGGTTCGGCAATGGAGACGGTCCGCTGCCTACGGAATTGCCCGGTGAAGTCGAGCAATGGGTAAGGGAAAGAGAGCAGTGGACGGATTGGAGCGAAAACCTAGCCCAGGCGGCGCATCCGTACCCCCAAAAAGATTTGATCCGAGGCGTCCCTATCCGTTGGCGTGTCGTGAGGACGCGATATGACTCGCGGGCGATCCTCTACGACATAACCCCACCCACCGGGCAGGGCTTCGCGTATGTAATCTGCATTCGCGCCACCACGACGGCCCTGCCGCCTTTGCCGCCCAGGTTTCCGATTTCGCAGACCGGTGGGATCGCGATCGGGGCTTGGCAAAGTGGTGGAATGGTATACGTTTTGGCCGTAAAAGGCGGGCAGGCACGATACCAGAACTTCGTGGGATCTGGCTTCGAAATCGGATGAGCGTCTGAGAACAGACCTTCCCGTGCCCTCATAAGCCGTAAGTTCTTGCGCAAACAGGTTTTTGCCCATTAGGCTAATCTACCAAGGCTGGGCAAACCGAATTGCGATAGTGGCGGGCAACCGCCCCGCCCCACGATTCCGCTCGTGTTCCCGCCCTGCAGCCCAAGCGTCGCCCTAGCGCCCACCCTGCGAACCGCCCTCCGTGTAGATTCTATGATACTTCTGACCCGTTCTGTGTCTCTCCTCTGCGTATCTCTCGGCGTCGGAATGGCTGCCCAGGAGACGGTCACTCGGTTTGCGGATGTTGATGATCAGAAGCGGGATGTTTCGCTCGACGCGCCGAACACCTGGCGGACTGCAGAAGCGTACTATCAAGGTAGCGAGTTCTCCTTCCCGTTATTGGCATGTGCGGAAAGCACCTTGACGGATGTCGCACTGGCAGCCGACGTGGGGGCTGGCGCGGGGGCTGGTTCCGAAGACCTCATGGGCCAGCCAGAGCAGCCGAAGCCCCATCCCCAGGCACGCAGTCTCATCATGGCGCAAAGTCACCCGCCGGCTGATGGCGTCCCGGGCGAGGCTCTTGCCCAAAGGACCACGGGATCTGAGCTAACGTCGGCATATGATCCAAATCCCGAACGGGCTGACGTGCAATCAGACCGAGGCGATGCCGATACCAGGCACGTCGACGGGCAGCTCCATCCGCCAGAGCTTGTCCAAACCGAGTTACAGCCCGAACCATTGACGGTAGTGACACCCAAAAAGGCGGTTCCCGATCGGGAACCCAGTATGGTCCACATTCTGCCTCCACCACCGCAGCGCACCCCGTCCGAGGTGCGCCCACCCACCGACCTTCGCACCGTCCCGCCCGCTTATCCCATGGTTTCGTCCTACGAGCCAAGAAGCTATGCTGATAGTGCGGAGGCGGTTCGCCGCCGAGCCGAAATACGTGCCGAGGAGCGTCGCAGGCGAATCGAAGCACGCAAGTGGCTCGGCTACTCACCCCTGCGTCCCCCGGTCGGCGCAACGCCGTTCATGGGAAGCGACAGCAGGCGGCCGGCTGTCATCATCGTCCCCATCGTCGTCTACGATCGGGACTGATGCCACTCGATAGGTCAGTGCTACTCGACTGACCGTGGTCAGCCTACAGAGGCCGACTTGCCGGATGCGGGCGCTCCGTGCCGATGTCACACCTGCCCCTTCCTACTAGCGATACGCCAAGTCATGGAATTTGTTGCACGTCGTTACGACACGCATTGTCCTGTTTCGGTCCGCATCGAAAACCGTCATATCCGGAGCATCGAAACGCTGAACGGCACCTTTTCCGGTGCCGACCTTCCGTGGGTAGCTCCCGGGTTTGTTGATCTGCAAGTCAACGGGTACGGCGGCCGAGAGTTCGCCGATCCATCGCTTTCCGTCGAAGACGTTGCGGAGATCAGCACGGCTCTGGATCACGACGGCGTCACGAGTTACCTGCCCACGGTGACCACCCACAGCTTTGAAACACTTCGTCGCGCCATGGCGACGATTGCCGCCGCCGGCGAGCAGTCTTCGGACGTAGCGGACCGAGTTGCAGGAATTCACCTGGAGGGTCCGTACACGTCTGCCGAAGACGGTCCCCGCGGCGCTCATCCCGTCGAACACGTTCGGCCACCGGACTGGGACGAATTCCAGCGTCTGCAGGAAGCGGCCGGAGGCCAAATCCGTATTCTCACGATGTCTCCGGAACACGAGGGTTCTGCGCAGTTCATATCCCGAGTTGCGGAGACGGGCGTGTTGGTTGCAATCGGCCACACGTCGGCCAACACAGACCAGATCCATGCTGCCGTCGACGCCGGGGCTCGTCTGAGTACGCATTTGGGCAACGGCGCTCACGGACAACTTCGCCGTCATCCCAACTACATCTGGGACCAACTGGCCGAAGACCGGCTTGTGGCCAGCTTGATTGTCGACGGGCATCATCTGCCACCGGCCGTTGTAAAGACTCTGGTACGAGCCAAGTCGCCGGAACGCTGTATTCTGGTAAGCGACATCACCGGAATGGCAGGAATGCCGCCGGGGCGCTACAGCAACTCGAGCCTCGGGGATGTGGTAGTTGCCGAGGACGGTCGTCTTGTCATCGCCGGACAGCGGCAGCTTCTGGCTGGGGCCGCTCGGCCCCTTCGCGACGGCATCGCCAACATGCTACGTTTCACCGACCAGGATCTTCGCTCGGCGGTGGAGATGGCCAGCACGCGGCCATCGTCGCTAGTCGCACGCGAGGCGGCTCGTTTGGAGCCGGGCGCCACGGCGGATCTGACGATCTTCCGACTTCCGGGGGCCGACGGCAGTGGACCAATCGGCGATCTGGAAGTCTTCGCCACGATCAACGCCGGGAAACTGGTGTTCGGATCGCTACCGTAAGATCGCCAATAGAATGGCCGCCCGATTCCTGCAGCGATCAACCTGCCGTCTCATCGTACGTCGGCGCGGCCGAGCTCTCCTGCAGTAGGCACATGGCCATGGAATCTGCCGCCTAGCCAATCCATGGTCCATCCGTCACAATACGTGGTTTACTCAGAGAGTATTTCCACATCAATATAAGGAAAAGGTGGTTCTATGAGCACAATTGCAGACATTCGGGCTCGGCAGATTCTGGACAGCCGCGGCAATCCGACGGTGGAAGTCGAGGCCACGTTGGTGGACGGCTCGTTCGGCCGTGCGGCCGTCCCAAGCGGAGCCAGCACGGGCGCACACGAAGCGTGGGAATTGCGCGACGGCGACGACGCGGTCTATCTGGGCAAGGGCGTCAGCAAGGCAGTGGAGAACGTCAATACTGCGCTGGCCAGCGAGTTGGAAGGCTTGGATGCGACGGACCAGATCGGCATCGACAAGCGAATGATCGCCTTGGACGGCACGCCCAACAAGAAGAACCTGGGTGCCAACGCGATCCTAGGCGTTTCGTTGGCTGTAGCCAAAGCCGCGGCGCAGTTCACCGCTCAGCCGCTGTATCGCTATCTCGGCGGTTCCGGGGCTTGCCTGCTGCCCGCGCCAATGATGAACATCGTGAACGGCGGCGAGCATGCGGACAATTCGGTCGACGTTCAGGAGTTCATGGTGATGCCGTTGGGCTTCGAGCGGTTCAGCGATGCGTTGCGATGCGGCGTGGAGATCTTCCACAATCTGAAGAAGGTTTTGAAGTCGAACAAGCTCAATACGTCCGTCGGCGACGAGGGTGGATTTGCGCCGGATCTGGGTAGCAACGTGGAGGCACTGGATCGGATTCTGGAGGCCATTGAGAAGGCCGGTTACGAGGCCGGCAAGCAGGTTCACATCGCGTTGGACGTGGCCGCCACCGAGTTCTACGACGCGGACAAGGGCGTCTACACGATCGATGGCAAAGAGATCGACTCGCCCGCCATGGTGGACTTCCTGGCCGACTGGGCGGCGAATTACCCGATTTGCTCGATCGAGGACGGCTGCAGCGAGGACGATTGGGACGGCTGGAAGCTGATGACCGAGAAGCTGGGCGACAAAGTGCAACTGGTTGGCGACGACTTGTTCGTGACCAACACCGAGCGATTGCAGCGCGGCATCGACGAAGGTATCGCCAATAGCATCCTGATCAAAGTGAATCAGATTGGCACGCTGACCGAGACAATCGAGGCGATCCAGTTGGCCGCTCGCAATGGCTTCACGACGGTCGCCAGCCACCGCAGCGGTGAGACGGAGGATGCCACCATCGCCGATCTGGCTGTGGCCTTGTCGACCGGGCAGATAAAGACCGGCTCCGCCTCGCGCAGCGACCGGATGGCCAAGTACAATCAACTGCTGCGGATCGAAGAGGAGTTGGGCGACGCAGCGCGATACGGCGGCCCTCTCTTCCCGAAGGTCTAACGCGAGAGTAGGTCCCGTCTGCCGGACGGGACCTTCGGTTTGTTGGAGTTCACGCTTTAGCGTGGGGAAAGACACGCTGAAGCGTGAACTCCAACGACAAGACTCAAGGTCCCGCTCGGCAAGCGGGACCTACTTTCATCCAACAGCCCGGCTGTCACCGGATAGCCGGGCTATCTTTTTGCTGGATCGAGCCAACACCTTGTGTCTGCTACGATCCGCAGATTCCGTACACATGGACAGGTCCATCGCAATTCCCGCAGTTTGACACTCTCGAATCTCCTATGCCTGGGCAGTTGTCACGAATCCTCTTCTTGGGGAACCATCTTGTCCGACAACTGCGGAGGTAAGTGGGTTCGATGAAACGACTGTTACAGGTGTTGGCTGCCGTGTCGTTCGGTTTGGTGCTGGGAATCCTGAGTGCCAAGCTGAGACTGCTCGTTGGCGGGGATTCGTTCTCGGCTTTGGCCGCAAAGACGATGGCATTCGATCTGGATGCCGAGGTGCTGCAAGTCCTGCCGGGCTTCGGTGCACTCGCGCTCTCGGCATTTGCGCTGATCGGCCTCGGTTGCGTGCCGAAGACGAGGCACTCGTCACAGGAGGCTGCGGACTCGGACCAGTTGATCGCTCGCGACCTTCAAGAAGCACAGAAGGAACAACGCGAAGCCAACGCCGAGGAGCAGGACGCCCTGCCCAGGAAAGTCAACGGCACGGCGAGCCGTCCGGACCTGCAGCCGGTCGCGGACTTTGTGCGCGACTACTTGAGCATACACCTAGACGAATTGGAGCCCGGGCTCACGAAGTTCTTCGACACAAACGGAGATTGCGGCATCCGATACGCGACGCCACTTGGCGAGATCGACGTCCTAGCCAAGGACCGCGAACAGAATCTGGTCGTCGTCAAGATCGCACTCAACGACAAGCCGGATGCTCTTTGCGGCCGCCTGTTGGGGCAAATCGCGTGGGTCAGACAGCACTTGGCCGCCGAACGCAAAGTTCGCGGTATTCTCGTCGCGCATAAGATTCCAAACGAGCTGCGCTATGCCCTCTCCGAGATTCCATCGGTTCGAACCTGTGAGTACGAACTGCAGGTGAATCTACGTGGCCAGGATTCGCCACAAGTTACACCGAGCGTGACGATGCCTCATGACGTACTGGCGCCCGCGTCGGTTTGCCTGGTGTCGTAGCAGTAGGTCCCTTCTGCCGGAAGGGACCTGGAAGCGGGTAACGACCATCCATCAGCAAAGAAGGTCCCGCTCGGCAAGCGGGACCTACTGGGGCTTCCGCCAAATCTAAAAGAAGAAACCCGGCCTCGTTGAGAAGCCGGGTTTCTGAGAATCACGCCGTCTGGGGGCTATTTCGCCCCTGCCAACGCCTCTTCTTTCTTCTTGGCCACGATATCCTGTTGGATGCTGGCCGGTACTCGGCGGTAGCAGAACAGTTCCATCGTGAACGTGCCCTGGCCTTGGGTCATGCTGCGAAGGCTCGTCGCATACCCGAACGTCTCGGACAGCGGCACTTCGACCACAATACGCGAGATGCCCTCGCGCACGTCCGTCGATGTGATGATGCCGCGTCGGCCGGTGATGTCCCCGGTAATAGCGCCCTGGAAACGGTCCGGGGCCTCGATCTCGACTTTCATGATCGGCTCCAGCAAGGCCGGCTTGGTCTTAGGAAAAGTCTCGCGGAAGCAACGGGCAGCGCACAATTGGAACGCTCGGTCACTACTGTCCACTTCGTGGTACGAGCCATCCTCCAGCACAATCTTCAGACTCACCACCGAAAAGCCGGCCACAGGCCCTTTTTTGAGGCTGGCCCGCATGCCTTTTTCCACCGACGGAATGTATTGCTTGGGAATCCTTCCGCCGACCACACGCTCCTCGAACACGAATGGTTCCTCGGAGTCTTCAGGCAGCGGCTCGAAGCGGCCGACAATGTGGGCGTACTGACCCGAGCCGCCGGTTTGTTTCTTGTGCTTGAAGTTGAACTCGGCCGGTCGCGTGGGCGCCTCGCGATAGCTGACATTCGGTGGACCGATCTGTACGTTCGCGTTGTATTCGCGTCGCATCCGCTCGACGTACACCTCCAGATGCAGTTCGCCCATGCCCGCGATCAGAATGTCGCCCGTTTCGTCATCTTTGGTGACACGAAACGTCGGATCTTCCTTCCGGAAACGAGCCAATGCCTTGGCCATTCGTTCCGTGTCCTCGCGGCTGACGGGCGTCACAGCAACCTTAATCACCGGTTCGGGAACAAACATGCTCTCCAACGTGCAGAACTTTGGGTCACTGGCAAAGGTATCGCCGCTGGCGCAATCGACGCCCATGACGGCTACAATGTCGCCAGCCAGTGCGCAGTCGATTTCCTGCCGTTTGTCCGCGTGCATGCGGAGGATGCGGCCGAACCGTTCCTTACGTCCAGTCCGTTGATTGAAGTACACGCCGCCCTTCTCGATGCGTCCTTGGTACAGCCGCACAAAGGTCAGTTGGCCGTACGGATCGTCGAGGATCTTGAACGCCATGCCGACTAACGGTCGGTCCGCATCCGGTTCGAGAGCGACCACCTCCTGTTCGTTGCCCCAGCCCTTGGCCTCGATACTACGGTCCCGTGGCGAAGGCAGGTAGCGAGTGAGTGCATCCAACAGCGTCTGCACGCCCTTGTTGCGGAACGCGGATCCCAAAAACACGGGAGTCGCGTCCTGCTGCTGGACCGCATCGCGAGTGACGCGATGGATCAACTCCACAGGGACTTCTAGCTCGGACAGCAGCAACTCCATCAACTCGTCGCTGTACATCGCCAGCGCTTCGAGCATCTGCGTACGCCCGTCGCGTGCCCGGTCTTCCAACGCTTCGGGGATAGGCTCCTCGCGGACGACTTCGCCGTCATTGCCGTCGAAGTACAGTGCTTTCATGGACACCAAGTCGATGATGCCTTGGAACTTCTGGCCAGCGCCGATCGGAAGTTGCATCAGAATGGCGTCGTCGCCGAGCTTCTCGCGCATTTCTTGCACTACTCGGAACGGATCGGCGCCGACGCGGTCCATCTTGTTCACGAACGCCAGTCGAGGCACGTGGTAGCGATTCATTTGGCGGTCCACGGTGATCGACTGGGACTGCACGCCGCCGACGGCGCACAGCACCAACACCGCTCCGTCCAGCACGCGCAGACTTCGTTCCACTTCTACCGTAAAGTCCACATGACCGGGCGTGTCGATCAAGTTGATCGTATGGTCCTTCCATTGGATCGTCGTGGCAGCACTTGTGATGGTGATTCCGCGCTCTTTTTCCAACTCCATGTGATCCATGGTAGCGCCGTCACCGTGCACCTCTTCCATCTTGTGGATTCGTCCACTGTAGAACAACATCCGTTCACTGAGCGTGGTCTTCCCAGAGTCGATGTGAGCCGAGATACCGATATTTCTTAGTTTCGCGAGTGTCATAGTTCACCTGTAGGTCCACCGCAATCGGCGAAATAAGCCTGCGGTCGTCGTACCCCCGACTGTTGACGGCGGGCGGTTTGCTTTCGAGGGGACTTTCGGGTCAACCCACAGTAGCCACTGGACTGCCGTCTGGAGACTTCCCGATTGGCAAGGTCACGGTTTCCAGCCTTGCACGCCCTGAGCTGGACGCTTCGTGCCGGATTCCTTCAAGCCATGAGAAGGCGGGGGAACGAAGCCACATCCGCCCGGTCAGCCAACAGACGCCGCTACGACACGGCATTTCGAGGCCGATTAGTGGAGCGCAACATCTTACTTCAATTCGACCGGGGGGGAAGGGCCAAATTAGCGAAGTTATCAGAATTGACAGGGATTTAACGGCACATTGGATGGCCTCCCGCCATCGGTGGACATGTAGTGTCTGTAGCGAATGACGAACGCGGTGGACGGAAGGTTCGCGCCCCTATCCGCCCGAGTCCTAGTAGGCAACCGCCGAAAGTCCGGTTTTGCGCCGGATCAATTCCGCAATTGCTTCGACTTCGCCATCGGCCAGCGGCGTGACGAAGTTCTCCGCCGGCGACCGAGCTACTGTGTACACCTGAACCAGACTCAACTGTCCGCCGGCGGTTGTGATGTCGTTCAATCGCCCGCAGTACGCTTCTAGCTCGTCAGGCGACGGCGGCTGGCCGTGCACTCGCATGAAGAGGGATTGGATCACCAGCGGGCGGACGCTCGCGGCTTCGGTGATGTTGTCCAAGATGCGCTGGTAGGAGATTGGCGTGCGATCGATCAGCTTGAAGTAGGCTTCCGTCCCGGCCTCGAGCTTGGCCCAAATTTCACCGTTGTTGTCGTCCAGCTTCTCCAGGCCGCGACGAACATGCGGCCGGTGAAACATGCTGGCGTTGGTAATCAGCACCATCTTTACGTCAGCCGGCGCAATCCGCCGTTTGACTTCGGCGCAGGCGGCGATAACGTCGTCGAAGTTCTTGTGGGTCGTGGGCTCGCCGTCGCCCGAGAAGGCGATGTCGTTCACTCGCCGCAGGTGCTGCGGCACGTCGCGAAACTTCTCCGTGCCGTAGATTCGGCCCGAGACGGTCAAATCCAATGTTTGCCCGAGTTCTTCGAGCAAACGCTCGGTCTCCACGAACCGTGTCTCGCTCTGATCCGCCCGCTCGACTTGACAGTAGACGCAATGGAAATTGCAGATCTTGTCGGGATTCAGATTCACGCCGATCGAAAGCCCGCCGGCGCGGCGACTAAGAACGGGGTACACAAAGCGGTTCCCCTGAAAGAGCCGCTCGTGTCGAGTGTGCAGCGAGTCTGAAGACATGGCTCCCAATGGAAGACCGACTAGACCTCTTTCGAGTCGATCCAGGACATCAGCCTTCGCAGCCTGAGCCCAACCTCTTCGATCTGTAGGGCGCGGTCGTGACGTCGAGACGCCTTGAATTTTGGGGCGCCGGCTTTGTTCTCCAGAATCCACTCTCTGGCAAATTCACCAGATTGGATCTCCTTCAAGATTCGCTTCATCTCGGCCCGGGTTTCGTCGTTGATGATGCGAGGCCCGCGCGAGTAGTCACCGTACTCGGCCGTGTTCGACACGCTGTATCGCATGTAGTTGAGGCCGCCTTCGTAGAAGAGATCGACGATCAGTTTCAGCTCGTGCATGCACTCGAAGTACGCCATCTCCGGCTGATACCCGGCTTCCACCAGCGTGTCAAACGCTGCTTTGACCAACTCGCTCACGCCACCGCACAACACGACCTGCTCGCCGAACAAGTCCGTTTCGGTCTCCTCGGCAAAACTCGTCTTGATCACGCCGCCACGCGTGCCGCCAATGCCCTTCGCGTAGGCCAGCCCGAGGGCGAAGGTTTCTTCGGATGCCCCGTCGCCGGTTGCGATCAGGCAAGGAACACCGCCACCCTTTTCGAATTCGCTGCGGACCAGGTGTCCGGGCCCTTTCGGAGCGACCAGCAGCGTATCGACCCCCGCCGGCGCCTCGATCTGGCCGAAGTGGACGTTGAACCCGTGCGAGCACATGAGGATGTTGCCCGCTTCGAGGTGGTCTCGCACCAAGTTGCGGTAGACGTCTGCCTGGATCTCGTCAGGCAACAGGATCTGGACGATGTCGCCGCGTTTGGCGGCTTCGCTGGTCGGCAACGGTTCGAAGCCATGAGAAACCGCCAACTCGTAGTTTGGCGTATCGGGCAACTCGCTGATGATGACGTTGCATCCGCTTTCGCGCAGGTTCTGTGCTTGAGCGTGGCCTTGAGACCCGAAGCCGAGAATGGCGATGGTCTTGTCTTTCAGTAGCGAAAGATCGGCGTCGTTATCGTAATAGATCTTGGCGGGCATGAGTTACTTCGACTCCTCTTTAACGTACTTGCGTATCGAGCTTTGGTGAATGACCGGACCAGTCTGGTCGTCCGCGTCGCCCGCGGCACTTCGCACCATGGCGATGCGGCCGGTTCGCACCAGTTCCGCTATGCCGAAGGGCCGCATTCTTTCGATGAAGGCTTCGATCTTGTTTTCGCGGCCCGAGATTTCGATCATTATCTCTTCCTCGCCCACGTCCACAACGCGGCCTCGGAAAATCTCGACTAGTTCGCGCACCTCGCTTCGCTTCCCGCCCGCGGGTGCCTGGACTTTCAGAAGCATTAAGTCTCGCTCGACGTAATCCTGCGAGCTGACGTCGACTACCCTGACCACAGTGACGATTTTCTCCAGTTGCTTGCGAATTTGCTCCAGCACTCGGTCATCACCCACGACGACGAATGTCATCCGCGAGAGAAGCGGGTCTTCGGTCTCGCCGACTGCAAGTGAATCGATGTTGTAGCCGCGCGAGGCCAGCATTCCCGATATATGAGCCAGAACACCGGGCACATTTTGCACGACGGCAGAAAGCACGTGACGCATGGTTAGTCGGGACTCCGAGGCAATAGACGGAAACCTCGAATCATAGCCTGCTTGGGGCGGGAGGGCAAGAGGCGGCGGATTACCCCCAGAATTGCCACCATGCCCGTCTCTGGCTCTTGATAGCGTCTCGACGGCGCCCGACCACGCCGGTCGCCTTCGCTTTATGGAACTGTTCTGGCGAGAACCTGGCGTTCTGTAGATTGGCGTTTACCAGATCAGCGCCGTCAAACTTCGCTTTGGTCAAATCAGCCGACGACAGATTCGCGTCGGGCAGCTTCGCACCGCGCAAGTCGGCTTCGAAGAAATCCGCGTTCGTGAAATTACCTCGAAGATCGGCAACGCTGAGATCGGCTCCAGAAAGCTTGGCATTAGTGAAATCGCATCGAGCCAAATGGCCGTAGCGAAAAACGCCGCGTTCGAAATTCGCGTCGCGGGCAACTGCGCCTTCCAGCACGGCTTCCGTGAAATCTGCCTCCGGCGCGACGGCGTTGTCGAAAATCGCCTCGGCCAAGCTTGCCGAGTAGAAGTTCACTCCCGGCATCTGGGCGCCCGTGAAATCGGCTTTACGCAAGTCCGCGTTGTGGAAGTCGGCGTTCGTCAGATTTGCACCGGAGAAATCGGCTTCGGCCAGTTTCTTGCCCACGAACGCCTGCCCTTCGAGCGTCTCGGCATCAACGCGAAGCAATACCATCCCCGACTCTTTGTGTTTGATCTCGATCACAGTTCCCCCTTCTCCGCTATCGGTCAAACCTCGCGCCGTTTGACCATCCTGACTTCGTTCCCTTCGTCGTTGAAAACCACCTCGTCCATGAAGGTCTGCATCAGCAACAATCCATGCACGCCTTCCTGCTCCAG
>JADHUC010000176.1 GCA_016784735.1 Pirellulaceae bacterium
TCGGTGGCCTGTTCGGCCAGTTTCCCAGCTTCTTCGTACTTGCCTGCCCAGGCGAGCACCTTGGAGAGGTTGCGCAATGCAACGCCATGCGCATGATGGTCCAGGCTGCCTTTCAAGCGTTTTGCCACACGCTCGGCGGTCGCGTCTCCCCAGCCGGGCGCTGGTTCAACAATCCGTTGCCGGACCATCGCGTCCAGGATCGCCCGGGCTAACAGTTGATTGCCGTCAATGGTTGGATGGACGTGGTCCAGGAACAAGTCCTCGCCGGGGATTCCGTGGTCCGACTGATTCTCCACGATGGTCGGGAAGTCGACCAACGGTACGCCCCGGTCAGCAGCCACTTCGCCCACGATCGTTCGCATCGGGCCCAACGCCCGCAACGGGCAAACGTCCTCATCTCGAGCATGCTCGAAGGCGACCTTCGCCTCCTCGTGTCGCCCCAACTCGCAGAGCGCGCGGCCATGCTGGTAGTGCAATTTCGCGTAGCGACCGTCGATGGCCACCGCCGCTTCGATGTCCGCCAGCGCGTCGCGAGCACGGCCGGTCGCCAGTGCCTGCGAGGCACGTTCGAAATACGCCTGCCAGCCCCGAAGTTCCGTGTCACTGAGGCCCTGACGGTGCTCACTCTTAAAGGGCGCGCAGTCTCGCAAATTGGAGGCGGGCGTGACCAGTACCACCTCGGCTCCGACCGAACGGGCGATGTCGACCATGCGCGCCAGGTTGAAACGATAGTGGTCCAGCACCTGCTGCTGCAGTTGGTCGTCCCGATGGTAGGCGTCCGGTCCCACCGAGTCGTCCAGCAGCGTTGTCACCTCCGCTTCGAGCGTACTTGACTTGCCCTCCGTAGGGCTGTCTCGATGGCTGCATGCATCGATAGTCCGCCTCACGACCGCAGAGGTCCTGGTCCGGCTCGCGATGGCCCCCAGCCCGCGCACCGCGCGCGGCATGCGGATCAAACGATCGTACGTTCGCCGTTCCAGGAACTCGTTCTGACCGGAATAGATGATCATCAAATCCGGTTCGTAACGCAGCAACTCTTCCGCCAGTATCGCCACGCGATAGCTGGCGTAGCTGATGCCTCCGGCGTTGATAACCTCCCATTGGCGAGAAGGATCGGCTTCGGGCAAGAACTCTCGCAGCCACCCGCAGAACGAGGTGGTGTCGTCGTACGGTCGGCCATAGGTCGTCGAACCGCCCAGACAAAAAATGCGATAGGCTCCGCGCGGCTTCTCCTTGGGGAAACGTTGAGGATTGAACAGGGTCAACTTATTGTCCGCGGTGACCATCTCGGTGCCGCCACCGGATCCACCGCATTCCACGAACAGGGGGACGCGCGACGTAAAGCCCACAAATGGATCCTGGTCGTACCGGATCGGCCGAACGCCGACGACTGCTAAGGCAAGTTCCAGCAGAAACAAGAACGCGATGGTGGCCACCAATGAAAAAAGGGCTTTCTTCCACAGGGGAAGTGCCGTTCGGCAAGGCCGGGGCGCATAGTCACCATCTTGCTCCTGCCCCTCTCGCTGCGGCAATGGGCCCGGTCGCCTTTGGTTCGCCCGACCTTCCCGCTCACCTCGACCCGGTCGCCCTTTCCGCTTTGCTTTCCGTCTTGATGCCATCCCCATGTACCGACTTTAAGGATTAGGTAGGATATAAGGACGCGTAACCACTTACTCGGCAGCGTCTCCTTGAATCTTTAGCCAATTGCCGGCAGTAACCCCGTTGGGGGTAATTCGTTCCCATTCATCTCGCGTCTCCCAGGGTAGCTGCCGCAAGTCTGGGCTATGTGGCGGAACCGCTCTGCGGTAACGTCGGGTGCCGACCAGACTTTCCCTAAGTCCCTTTTTCAGACGGACCACTGCCGAAGTAATGATCGTGGCCTGCCAGTCGAATAATCGTGGGAGGAAACGTTGAGTCGACACGGTATCTTGTTCCCCCGAACGATTTCGTACCAAACGGTCGAGAATCAGTGTTCACGCTTCCAGTGGCCTCGATTACTATTACTTCTTCAAAATCGGGCGAACGAGCGAGAGAGTCCCATGTTGGTGCACGTTTTTCGAGGCCTCGCATCTCTGCAATTGGCGGTGAGCCTGCTTGCCGGTTTGGCCGCCGTGCTTGCATGCGCGACATTGCTGGAAGCGGATAAGGGACGAGAATTCGCGCAATGGTATGTTTACGGCAGCCCGTGGTTCGTCGGTCTCTTGGCTTTACTGGGCTTGAACATTCTGGCCGCCACTCTGATTCGGTTTCCCTGGAAGAAACAGCACGCGGGATTTGTGGTTACGCACGCCGGTCTGTTGGTGTTACTGGTTGGCTCGATCCAGACTTTTCTCTGTGGAATCGAAGGGCAGCTCACTCTGCACGAGGGCGACCGGGCTGATAGCGTGCTCGTGAACGAACGGAGTCTGATCACAGCACGGAGACAGTCGAAGCGAGGGGGAGTATCGTCGGACTTCTTCTTCCAACCCGGCCCGGTAGACTGGCAAGAGGGAAGATCCCTGGACTTCGGCGTTTCCGATGATTTCGGGTTAAGGGTACTCAAGTACTACCGGCACGCGCAAGAGACAACCGGGTGGGTCTCCGACGAGACCGACTACGAGGGTCCGGCGCTGAAGCTGGTTCTTTTCGGCCCTAGTGGGCATCCGGTGGCAGAAGATTGGCTGATCGGAAACGCGTTTGGCGGCCAAGCTGTGATTGAGGCGACGAAATACGATCTCCTGCCGATCCCCATGCAGTCGATGTTGCAGGACTTCCTGGAGCCGCCCGCCGGCGATCTTGGCACAGGTGGTGTGCTGTCGATTCACTATCAAGGGCACATGCAGCGGGTACGGGTTGACGAATACATTGGCCAGAAAATCGTCCTCGGCCAGTCCGGTATGGCAGTGGAAATTGTGGAGTATCTCCCGAACGCAAGACCGACTCCTAAAGGTCGATTCGTTTCCCGCGGCGAACAACCCGACAACCCGCTGCTGGAACTGAAGATTCACTTGCCTGGTGCCAAGCAGCCCGTCCGGCAGATCGCTCTTGCGAAGCTTCCCCTCTTGAACCTGGACGCCGTTCACGGGCGTCAGTATCCGGTCAAGTTCTGGTATCATCACGTCGGAGTCCCGCCGGCACCCGGTGCCGTGTTTCTGCAGACGCCCGACGGCAATCTGTACTGCCGGGCCATGGTTGGCGACTCGTATCAGCCGGCGGTTGAAGCGAAAGAAGGCGACCGGGTCCAACTCGGCAGCGATTTCAGTGTCACCGTCGCCAAGCACATCCCGTTTGCGCGAAAGGAAGTGGCCTTCCAACCGGTTGAACTCGGACCGGGAGAAAGCGACGGACCAGAAGCGGCTGCGCTGGTGGAGGTCATCGCGGGCACGGACAAGCGGCAGCTTTGGCTCAAGCGACACGATCAACAGTTCGGCATGCAGAGGATCTTCACCGGACAGGGGCCCGTTGAACTTTCGTTCGACTACGAGCAGCTACCGCTCGGTTTCAGCCTCGAAATGAAGGAACTCACTCGTCGCTTGAACCCCGGACGCGTGGGCAACGCCGCCTTCGTAAGTTCGGTCCGTTTGGTCGACGCGGCAGGCGCGGTCGATCGGCAGCACGAAATCTCCATGAACGAACCACTCGTGTACGGCAAGTTCACATTCTACCAGTCCAGCTTTCAGAAACTGCCTGGGGGCATGGAGAGTTCGGTCTTGACTGCGGCGTATGATCCGGGACGGTTCTTGAAGTACGTGGGCAGCCTCATGATTTGCGTCGGGATCTTCTTCATGCTCTCCATACGATCCTACATGTTCAAAAGCGTCCGTAGCCGAACTCGTGAGAGCTCGGGGCCAGAAGTCTCACGACTTCTGCTGCAGGACTAATCAACACAGTCGCGGCCTACTTGCACACAGCAAGGAACCTCTTATGCGAGTTTCGTTCGCAGCTTTGATCGCACTGGTCGTCACCAGTGTTTCCACATATTCCAGTGCCCGGGAAAGTGAGGTGTTCAACTGGAATCAATGGCGCCACCTGCCCGTACAGGAAGGCGGTCGCGGCAAGCCCTTCGACACATTGGCTTGGGAGACGCTTCGCCTGTTGTCGAATCGAGCCAGTTTCACGGACCCTGAAACCGGACAGAAACTGGATGCCAACACTTTCTATCTGGCGATCCTGTTCGACTGGCAGGGCTGGGATAAGCCGGCAGACCCCCATTCGTCGAGTGGGATGCCCTGGCGCGGATCGTACTTCCACCTACATCAACCGGACAAATGGGATCGGGCCCCGTTCGTCCGCGTCGACTTTCTCGCACTTCGCGAAGCCTTGGGTATGCTAGAGGATCAGAAGTTCATCTCGCCATTGGATCTGAGCCAAGCGAAGATCAAGTTGCCAGGTTCGTCGGAGGAAAGGCCTTTCCTGCGCTGGGCAGAAGAACTGATCGGCAAACAGGAACGAGGCCTGGCCCTGTTCGAAAAGAAGGCTTTGGAGCTGGCCGACAAGTTCTGGTCCTACCAAGACCATCGCATGGGCCGGCGTCTGGAGATCATACCTGTCCAGGGCAGTGAAGATCGCGAGTGGTTGGACGCTGCTCAGTTGATGCAGGCTGATTTCGACGACACATCGGATCCGTCCGGGCTGTTGCGTCGCGTCAAGCAGCAATTCCAGCAAGCGCGGACGGCCTACTTGGCTGACTCCGCAACGGAGTTCAACGCAGCCTCGGCTTCGTTCATCACCGCCGTTAGGGAACTCGGTCCTCAACTGGGGCCCTATCCGAGTCGTTCGGTGATCGACTGGGAGGTCGGCTACAATCATTGGGCTCCATTCCGTTTTTCGTGGGTCTTCACTCTGCTTGCGTTTCTTTGTTTACTGTTGAGCATGGCCGCCCATTGGAAACCGTTCTACGTCGGCGGCTGGGTTGCCTTCGGTGCCGGGCTTGTGGCTATGTGTGTGGGATTCGCCCTGCGTGTCGTTATCTCCGGCAGGGCTCCGGTCACCAATATGTATGAATCGGTGATCTACCTGGGATTGGGAGTAGCTGTATTCGGCATCGTCTTCGAACTGATCTACCGGAGGAGGTACATCCTGACCGCGGCCGCGGCCTTGGCCACTGTTGCCCTGATCTTGGCCGACAACTGTCCGGCAACGTTGGACCCCAGCCTACGTCCACTCGAACCCGTGCTGCGCAGCAATTTCTGGCTGGTTACGCATGTGATGACGATCACGCTCAGCTACGCCACCTTTGCACTAGCGTTAGGAATCGGGAACATCACGCTGGGCTACTTCCTGGTCGGTTCGACCAACCAGCAAACGATCGACAGCCTCACCCGTTTCACCTATCGCGCGATTCAAGTGGGCGTGTTTCTGTTGGCGGCAGGCACGATTCTTGGCGGCGTTTGGGCGGATTATTCGTGGGGGCGGTTCTGGGGGTGGGATCCAAAAGAGGTTTGGGCCTTGATCGCTCTGCTCGGATATTTGGCCGTGCTGCACGCTCGGCATGCCGGTTGGGTGAAAGATTTCGGATTAGCTGCCCTGTCCGTGTTTTGTTTCTTGCTTGTCGTCATGGCGTGGTATGGAGTGAATTTCGTGCTGGGCGCCGGACTACACAGCTATGGTTTCGGTGGCGGCGGTCAGGGCTGGGTGTTTGGTGCGATCGCCCTGCAGACTCTTTTCGTGGCAGCGGCGGCCATCAAATTCGCCAGTCGCATCTCCACGCAGTCAATTCTGTCAAATCAAACACACGGAGCGTGACTATGCCCAATGAGCAGACAACAGCGAAGCACGTGTTGGTTGTCGACGACGAGCCAGACTTTGCCGATCTACTGAAGTCGATCCTCGCCGGCGCGGGGTACGAAGTAACCGTGGCTCACAACAGTGATCAAGCGCTGGATTCAGCACGCCAGTGCAAACCGGACCTCATCACGCTGGACATTCACATGCCGCGGAAATCGGGCGTTTTCTTCTTCCGCAAGCTCACCGAAGACGAAGCCTTCCGCGACGTACCCGTCGTCGTTGTCACCGGATTGACCCGCGACGGGGAGATGCAGAACCTGATTCGGAGACTGCTCGATGCGGAGGATCTACCGAGTCCGAGAGCATACCTGGAAAAGCCGATCGAGCGCGAGCATTTTCTTGAGACCATACGGCAAATGCTGGAGTCGAGCAAATCCGCGTAATGCGCTGAAAGCGTGTCTTCAAAATGCGAGGAACCTGCGATTCGGCGGTACGATGGGCCTCCGAGCCCGTCGATTCTCCAGAATCTTCCTGTTTCGACGGCCTCGGAGGGCCATCGTACGAATGTGAAGACACGCTCTGAGATCGGGACCTCGGAAACTCCGCTGCGTCCCACACTGCCGGAAACATAGGAATCCGATGGCCCAACCTCTCAGCTTCCGATCAACTCTCGCACCTTGGCGATGAAGGCGTCGGCGTCGACCGGCTTGTCCACGAACATCTCTGGCCTGACCAGCCCTTCTTCGCGCAACTCCTGGATCTTCTTTTTCAATACCTCCCGAATGGGGTCGAAGGGCTTTTCGGAAGTCTCGCCCTTGTGACCATTCAGTTCCTCGATGACGCGGCCCACGCCGCTGAGCATGATAATCGGGATGTCCTTGTACTGCTCGTGCCGTCTGAGTTCCTTGAACAGCACGAACCCCGACTTCCCGGGCATCATCACGTCCAGGACGATCAGATCGGGCTTGGCTTGCTCAAGCTGTTGCATGCACTCTTTGCCGTCGTAGGCAGGGACTGCATCGTATCCGTCCTCGCGCAGCACTTCGGAAAGAAACTGCACCGTCGTCCGGTCGTCGTCAACTAAGAGTACTTGCTTGGCCATCGACTGTCTCCTTCGTGGCTTTCGCGCCGTTGATCGGAAGACGAACGCGAAATGTGGTCCCCTGATCCGTTTCTGATTCGACGACAATTTCTCCACCATGTACGTTAATGACTTTGGCGGTCACTGCCAACCCTAGGCCGGTGCCCCGCTTCTCTTTTGTGCTGAAGAACGGAGTGAAGATGTTCCGTCGGATCTCCTCGCTCATGCCACACCCGTTGTCGCGGATCTCGATCACGAAAAAATCCTCGTCGTCCGTCAAGGAGTTCTTCAGCACAATCTCGGCCCTTTCGCCGGACCGGTAGTCTTTCCCGCTGCAGGCGTCGATCGCGTTGACCACGATGTCGGTCGTAGCCATATGGATCAACTTCGGATCGCACAGCAAGGCAGGCAGTCCGTCGGGTATCTCGTGGCGCAGAACGACACCGCAATCAACGGCGCTCTGCCGATTCAGTTCGCAAACCTTCGCCATCAAGTCCTTCATATCGACTGCTTTGAGTTCCAACTTCCACTCCCTAGCGTAGTCGAGCATGCTGCGCGACAAGTCGCCGATCCGCTCGATGCCCTCCTCGACCATCGTCCAACCTTCCGTGATCCGCCGTCGATCGTCTTTGGCGAGCCCTTTGCGGACCAGCCAGGTGCCGCCCGCGAGCGCATTCAGCATGTTGTTGATCGCATGCTGGATTCCAGTCACCGCTTGGCCGATGGCGGCGAGCTTCTGTGACTGCACCAACTGCCGGTAGAGCTTGTTCTCCTGGGTGACGTCCTTGCTGATCCCAGTAGTGCCGATCGCGTTACCTTTCCCGTCGCGCAGACGCGACAGCGTCAGCAGGACTTCCCGGACGTGGCCTTCCTTGGCGACAAAGCGGGTTTCGAAGTTCCGCACGTTGTCGGTGTCGTTCAGCCGTGCTATGGCCTTTTCCCTGTCGCGAGGATCGGCGAATAGGGTCTCGATGCGCTGGCCGATCACTTCGTCGCGAGAGTAGCCCAGCGCCTGTTCCGCACCCCGATTGAAAGTCTGGACGAGCCCCTGGGGGTTGACGGTGATGATCAGGTCGGCCGAGTTCTCGACGATTCCTTCGACGTACTCTTTGGCGCCACGCAATTCGTCCCGGTCGGCCTGGATCGTGCCCGTCATGATGTTGAACGATTCCTCCAGAACGCCAATCTCGTCGTTGCGCTTTGAATCGAACCGGAAGTCAAATTCCTTGGCAGCAATGCGTTTCGTCCCCGAGATCAGCCCGCTGATCGGCCGTTCCAATAGCCGCGCGAACATGAACCACAAGGCGATAACGCCCAACACCGTTGATGTGAGGACGGTGAGCAAGACGAGGATCCTGCGGTCGGCGACCATGGCATCCATTCGTTCGAGGGAGTAATCGGCGTTCAAGAATCCCAGTATTGGCGGATCGTCTGCATGGGCATGGCAAGCGGCGGTACGGCACCGCGGTTCGTTCAGGATTGGAGCCATGACCGATAAGACCCGGTTTCCTTCGGGAGACTCCAGTACTGTGTCGACGATCTCCGCGTCGGCACCGCCGAGATCGCTCTGATCGTGGCAGACCGCGCAGGATGGGTCCTCCAAAACCAGCCTCCTGCCGGTTCGGCCGAAACGGCACGCGACAACTTCGCCGGAATGGTGAGACACCAGCCGAATATCGCCATAAACTTCGCTGTCCTCGGACATCTCGACGATCAGTTCCTCGATGGCCTGGTTGTTCCGGGTCATCATCAACTGGCGGACTCCCTGGATGATCGATTCGGAGTTGAATCGCAGAAACGCCTTGGAGGACTCCAGAGAGTAGTGGGCGGCAATAAGATTGTTGAAATATCCGCAAAAAGCGATTGCCGCGATCAAGATCGCCACAACAACGGCGCTGAGTTTCCAGACGAGTTTCGATCTAATTTTCATGCCCAGCTCGTTTCGCCGCATGCAGGGCGAGGACGGTGAACGGATCAGTAGCGTATAAGTTTACCATTAGGTAGCCAAGGCGACCAGACACGCCTATGTCCTTCTCGCCGCACCATGATAATTCCCGCAAGAATATCGCTCCTCCACGGAGATCTCTCAGACGTTCCACCGCCGCGCATCGCTACCGGGCTGTCGCATCCAGCCAAGCGTATCCGACACCGCTGCTGGCTTGAAGAACTGCCTACCCACGAGTACACTTCATTGATGGCCTGGAGTAGCCAAACTAGCCCGACGCGCAAGCGAGGGAGACAACGTGAACTGCGCCGATTGACTTGGTCTCTCGCTTGCGCGTCGGGCTAGTGTTGCAGCATTCCTGCCAAGCCTCTCGTTCTCGTCTCGAATGCCTTTCAATCAGGGGAGTTGCTTCATGCCTGCCGTGAAACTTGGCGGTCTTTTTGTGGTCCCGCTGGCGGTTGCCGCCATGATCGTTCTGGTCGGTGGACGCGCTGGGTTTGCCGAGAACTCGCGCGCGCCACGGCTCTTGCCGGAGAACACGGTCGCCTACCTGCGTATCGACGACGTGCAGGAATTGGTCGAGCAATTCGGGGAGACCGCATTGGGGCGCATGCTTCGCGATCCGCAGGTCAAACCGTTTGTCGGTCATTTGTACGGCTCGGCGGCGGAAGAGTTTCGTGGCATCGAAAAGGACTTGGGGCTGTCCCTTGACCAGCTCGCGGAAATCCCTCAGGGCGAAGTCTGCTTGGCCGTCGTTCCGACCAAGCAGGGGAATCCGGCGATGGTGGCGATGGTGGAAGTCGGCCAGAAACTCTCCATGGCGCGCAAAGTCGTGGGCTACCTGCAAGCCCAGATGGAGGAACGTGGCGATCGAAAGACCACCGAGACGTGGCAAGGTGCGGAGCTCACCGTGTTGCACGGCGCCGCCTCGCCCAAAGACCATGTGGTGTTCTTTGAACGCGAGCAGACCATCGTCGCAACGTCGGACTTGGAGTTGGCCAAGCAGATAGTGTCGTCTTGGGGCGCGGCCAAAACGCCAAACCTCTCTGGAAGCAGCTCGTTTGCGGCGATTTCGGAGCAATTGTCCAAGGCGAACGACGAGGACCCGCAACTGACCTACTTCGTTGATCCCATTAAACTGGCCAAGAGCATCTCGACGGACAACATGGCGCTGCAAGTGGGCCTGTCTGTGCTTCGTCTCTTGGGGCTGGATGGGCTTCTGGGCGTCGGCGGAAGTCTCACGTTCGGCGGAGAGCGTTTCGAGTCGATCTATCACGTGCATGTCCTGCTCGATTCGCCTGTGACCGGAGTCCTTGACGTACTGACGCTGCGACCGGGAGATGTCACTCCGGAAGTCTGGGTCCCCAACGACGTCGCCACGTACATGACCATGCACTGGGATTTCATGAAGAGCTACTCGGCATTTGTCGAGGTCTACGACTTTTTCCAGGACAAAGACGCTTGGAGCACAAATGTCGAGGACCCGATTGGCAAACAGTTCGGGGTGGATATGGAACGCGACGTGTTGGCCGCGTTGGACGGCCGCATCACCCGCATCACCTGGATCGACGAATCGACTAGCGAACAGGTACCACTGCTCGGCCTGAAGCTAAAGGACGCCGCAGCCTTCCGCCGGACTTTGGGCAAGATGGTCAGTGCTGCGCCAAGTCTATTCGCCAAACGTACCGTCGCTGGGGTAGGGTGCTTTCACTTCTCGCCTGGTACCGAACCGGACGAGGGAGGCTTGGCAGGGAATCTGCCGGACTCGTGCATAGCCATCCTTGGCGATTACCTGCTGATTGCTGGCAGTGAGAAGCTGCTGGAACGCGCGGTGGCCACCAAGAAAGGCGATTCTCAGCCCTTGGGCCAGGAATTTGATTTCAAGTTGATCGCCAGCATGATCAAGCGGAAGGCTGACGGGAAGAAACCTGCCGCGATCTGGTTCGAGCGACCGGTGGTACGACTTCGCGCGACTTACGAGACACTGCGATCCGACGAAACGAAGCGTGCCGTGGCCAAGCTGGCCGATAGGAACAAAGCATTCGAAGCCCTGCACAAGGCGATGAGCGATTCTCCGCTACCACCTTTCTCTGTCCTGGAAAAGTACTTCGGCGTCAGTGGCGGACTGGCCACCAGCGACAAAGCGGGAATTCACGGCGTGGGATTCACTTACCGGAGGAAATAATCGACCTCGCGCCTAGCGCGAGGTTCTGCCGCATGAGGCGGCAGGGGTCGACGGGCGCATGAATCCGAATCGACTGACTAGCCCGCCAAGCTGCTCCACCTGCCAGACGAGCTGGCAGAGGCAATAGCGGACGGCCCCGCTCACGTCGACGACGCCTCCATCGGCCCTGGGCGGCGGGAAAAGGTGGAACTGACGAACAACGCCAAAACGCCTAGCCCGATAACAACGAGCTGACTGATCCAGAACAGCCACAACGCCCTGGCCGCCCCTTCCGTAAACCCGTACGAGTGCAGGCCGACGCCCAGTTCGTTGACGCCGAACCAGGACCAAGCGGTCACAATATTGCCGCCGATCGCCAACAACGCTAATCCCCGTTCTTTGACCATCCGCGCCCAGCGAGCGTGCAGCACCAGTACGTTCCACAGGACGACCATCAACGCGCCGTTTTCCTTCGGATCCCAGCCCCAGAAACGGCCCCACGAGTCATCTGCCCAAAGTCCGCCCAACACCGTGCCCACCAGGCTGAAAAAGGCCGCGAAGCAAACGGTGCCAAAGATCATAGCGCCAAGGATTCGTTCGACCTCCGACAGCCAGTCTCCGGGCAACCGGCCGCGTCCGGAACGTTTTGCCAGATAGTCTACGACGAATGATACTACTGCCTTGCCAAACGCGAATCCGGCCAAGACAAGTCCCAGCAGCCCGGCCAGGAAGGTGGCGGAGTAGCCCAGCGTCACCGTCAGCACGTGGACGGTCAGCCAGAACTGCGTGTCCAGCACAGCCTGCAACACTCGGATCGTATCGCCGTCGGCTGCGAGAAAATGCGCGATAATCAAGGTCCCAATGCCGGCCACCGCAGCGCCCGAATTGCCGATGCCCAGACGGAACAGGCTCTCCAGCAGTAACCCCAGGGCCACGCAGCCCCAGCCGACAAAGACGGCCGAGGAATACAGGTTCGTCACCGGCGGGCGTCCGGAAATCGCCACGCGAGCCGCCAGGGCAAAGGTGTGAAGTGCGAACACGAGCACGATAAGCCAGAATGTGGAACTGTGCATCAACGCCGATAACCGCGGCCAGGCGATCGCCGCCAGCCACCCCAGCGCGGTGAGCACAAGCGCCAGGACGTACAGTGGAATCGCCCGGTAAAACGGCGCCAGGTGATTGAAGTAGGCTTCAAAGTCCGTCATCCGAAGGTCCAGTCCAGAAGGCGGCTTGTCTGCCAGAAAGGTCTTATAGTCGGAGACCGCCTGGTTGAAAGCCGTTACTTCGTTCTCCTGGTACGCTTCGAAGATGCTCGCCAGCTTCGTCAAGGCGGGATTCCGTTCTTTCTTCATCAAATGTTGCGCCAAATAAGACTCGTTTTCGGCTGCCGCGTAGGCCCGCCAAGGCTGCTCGGGCGGTCCGACCGGCGCGGCCAATGGCGGCTGCCGGGCCGCCAGCGTCCTGCTGGTCGCCGGTATTCCCTTCACTCGGCGGGTGATGTCCTCTACAGTCTTCATGGCCTCCTCGTCTTTGCTCTCTACGGCTTCCTTGGAAGGAAATCGTGGTAACTGCAAAGGACGGAATGAATCCGAAAGCAGGCGGTAGCGGTCGATTCGCTGGCGGAGTTCGAGAATCCGTCGCTGCTGAGGCGTGCGCTGCTCGGGTGGTTGTTTCTGAGCGTCCATCACTTGGCGCTCAAGCTTCGCGGCATTCGCCTCCAACTCCGTCCAGGCGTAGCGGAATCCCCGGCGTCTCTGGAGCCCCAGCGACTTGAGAACTTCCAGGTTGTCGATGCGAAACACCCGATGGTCTTTCGCACGCTCGGGCCGAGCGATCACGTCCAACAGCCAGCGGATCGCCGGCTGCCGCCGGTTCCGCGCGTCGACAAACGTCTCCCGGTTGGAAATAACTCGCAGGCTGTTACGAGCCAATGTATCAAACGGCTTCACACGCCCCTGGTACGTGAGAGGAAGCGATCCGAATTGATCGAGTCGCATCAGAGAATCCGGCGGCCTGGCGGGGATCGCCATACTGGCAATGTACGCCGCGCCAAGTAACACAACGGCCAGAGGTACAAGACAACGAAGCAACACGGGAAACTGGACGGCAGGACTCGGTGGCAGTGCCACCGCGGCATCGGTCGTTTCGCCGGTTTCCTCCGTCGAGTCGCGCTGCTGGACCTGCCGCAGGAAGCGGAAGAGCAAAAGCAGAAAGTGCGCCAGCATGCCGGTGGCTACGATCATGCAGGACACGTAAGGAATCATCCAACCCGTGTTCTTGACGATCTGCAAAGTGCTGAACTCCTCGCCCCTGCGTCCGGCGCGGTAGCCGCTCTGGTAGAAGGTTTCGCCCGCGTAGCGCAGCGGGTTGTTCATCCAGATCTTCGTCTCGAACTCGACGTTCCGCGTTGGGTCCGTCAGTCTGACTTGCGACGAGTAGTTTCTGGGCATGGTGGTGCCCGCATAGTCGTCCTTTCGCACGTCCAGCAGCGTGATCTGGTAGGGCTTGTAGGCGCGTTTGAATCGAAGATCCAGACGATATGTCTTGTCGCCTGCGGAAACGCTGTTAACCGTCCCTTGCATCGAGGAAAAGTGTTGCGAGACAAGATAGGTGCCGAGATCTTGATTTCCTGCCTTGCCGACGATTCGGACGTAAGCGGATGCGAAGTCGACTCGCCCGCCTCCGGTGCCGCTGGCGGCCGGCCCCTCCTTGGCCACGAACTGCAACCCCAGCGCTTTGGTGGCCAGGGTCGACTCGTTCGGTCCGGCGCCTCGTATCTCAGAGTTCTTGTAGTATTGGAGGATTTCCACGTCAAACGGCAGGCCGTCCAGCGACGCCACATCGCCGCGAACGAAACGGGTGGTCTTACCGTTAATCTTCGTGGGGACGACCACGACGCGATCGCGGTCGCCGGCCCCATCGCCCTGTAGCGTAATCGCCAACTCCACCGACCGGATATCTCGCGTGTAACTGACCGCCTGTCCCTCGGCAAGCGTCATCTGCTGTTCTTCGGCAAAAAAACTCACGAAGAACTCGCCAAACATCATCAGCCCCAGGCCGCCGTGTAACAACACGATCCCGGCCCGTTTGTAGAACAGCAGCGCGCTGGCGGCCAGAAGCACCAAAGCGGCAATTTCGCCTTGGATCAGGTGATAGAGGATGCGCATCGACGAGTCGGTCAACACGCCCGCGTCGCCTTTAGCGAAGAGCCAGGCCAGCAACAATCCAAGCCCCAACACGGAAGAACCGAGCACGATCAACTCGACCGAGCGCTTTCGCTTGACCCTCAGCAGCACGTACCCAAAGGCAAACAAACAAGCGCCAAAGAGCACCACAAGGCCAATCTGGATCAACAGCCACAGCGTGGACCATGCCAGCAGCGGCTGCACTTGCAGCCCCTGGCGGCTGTGTCCCGTTTCGATCACCAGCCAAGTTGTCACGGCGCCGACTGCCAAGACCAGTAATCCCAGGCCGAGCCGCAAGCCGCGGGCCTGCATCTTGAAACGCACCGTGTGGGCCGCCATCAGGTTGATCACCAGAGCCAACCCGATTAGAGCACCGCCCGGGAACGGGAAGCCCTTAAATCGCATCGCCGCCCAATCTACGTGCGTCGCCCAGGGGAAGAAGGACGGTGGGAAAAGGACTTTCCATTCGATCCAGGCGATCCAGGCGCGAAAATAATCGTTCACCACTTCCCATATGTCCATGTAGACCTGGGCCAGCGTTCCGAACAAGATGATCGCCATGGCCGCCACAACCAGCACGGTGGTCACCTTGGGCGACGCCAGGACGGCTAGTACGCATCGCAGCGTCTCCAGCATCGGATGCCCGGCCAGTGCAGACTCGGAGAGCGACGGTGCCAGGGCCGCTTCATTCGTGCCGTTTTCATTCGTCATCGCTCGCTCCCTTCGCCCCCACTCCCTCGTTTGCCGCTTCCTCCGAGGGATTCTCCTCTGCCGTGGTTTCCTTCGGCAGTGGCTTCCCGGTGGTCGCTTCCTCCGTCGGAGCTTCCTTCGGTGCGGGCTTCTCGGCGGCAGCTTCCTCCGCCGGAGCCTCCTTCGGTGCCGGCTTCTCGGCGGCAGCTTCCTCCGCCGGAGCCTCCTTCGGTGCCGGCTTCTCGGCGGCAGCTTCCTCCGCCGGAGCCTCCTTGGCCGTAACTTCCTTTGGTGCAGGCTTCTTGGCGGTTGTTTCTTCCGTTGGTGCTTCTGCCACGGTGAACTTCACCGATTCCAGGAATTCCTTAAATCGCTCTTTCTCGCGCGAGGCCAATTCGGCGTCGCCTTTCATTTTCAGGAACCATGCTTTCCCCTCGGAAACGACCACAACGCTCAAAATGGCCAATCGCCGCTCGGCGTCCTCGGGCCCCAGCAGTTCGACATAGTGTCCTTGGACGCCTGCAACCTGGATCGGGCTGACCATCTGGGCCAACTCCTCTTCCGTCATCTCGTCCCGTTGAATCTGCTTGCACCATCGGTTCACGTTGGGCATCATCAACTGGCCAATAGCGGCGGGGAAGTCGGTGGCCGAAATCTCTACCGCCTGATCGCCATCCTTCACGTGGAACACCGCCTTGCGAATGCCTTGCACCTCGCCCACTGTCCAGCCCTCGGGTGTGTCGCACTCGACTTGCATCTTCACGCGTTTGGGCACTACCGGAGGGGAAGTGCCATGCGGTACGGCCGCTGGCGGGCTGTCTTTGCCAGACGCTTCTTTCCGGGCAACGGCCGGGCTTTCCGCGGGCGTTTCGAATTTCACGGATTTAACAAAAGCCTCGAACCGTTCCTTTTCCTGCAAAGCAAGCTCCGCATCGCCCAGCAGCTTGAAAAACCACGATTTTGCCCCGTGGATCGCCACCACCGCCAGAATGGCTCGCCTCGATTCTGCATCTTCCGGACCCACGAGTTCGACGTAGTGGCCCTGCTCGCCCGCGACCTCGATGGGGCGGACTGTTTCTTGCAGTTCGGCTCGTGCGATCGCTTCCAGTTGAAGCTGCCGTCGCCATTCGTTGACGTTATCCAGCAGCATCCGGCCGACCGCCGCAGGCATGTCGATCACGGTGATCTCCACCTTGCGGTCGCCGTCTTCGACGCGGAAGGCCGCCTTGCGCATGCCTCGTACCTCGCCCGGCTTCCAGCCCTCCGGTGTGTCATAGCTCAGTTTCACGCTGGCAGCGGCGGGCGCAGCGTGATGCGGCTTGGCTGGAGTGTGTTCGTTTGAATCGGTCGCCTCGTCTCGGTCCACTTCGTAACGGATGATTTGTTCCTCGCTGGAACAGCCCGATATAGCGAACGCAATCAAGACCACAGAACGTAGGCCGTACGATAACCATATGTGTGATCGAACCATGCTTTAAATGCTTTCTTTCTTCGGCATTGCTTAGAACTAAAGACACATGATTGTAACATTTCTGGCTGTCGGCGTCGCCGGCAGCATGTCGCCAACCATAATAGATTCCCGCAATTGTGCCGATTTGTTCACAATAAGCGTCACTGCCGGACAGTTCAATGCTTGCCCGACTCCCGGCTAGCGCACAAAAGCCGGACCAACTCTCGGTTGAGTCGGCCCGGCTCACGCTGCTGTGTCTTACCTAGCCTTGGTTCGCAGTGAAAAACGCGATGCTTCCATTCCGGGCGAATGAACCGCGACCCGCAGGCCACGGCTCATTCGCTCCGGTAGGACATGGCTCAAGGCTGTCCCCCGTTCCAAATGGCCACGCCTTGCCGGGAAATCACGATCCCTGACATGGTTCCCGCAGCGCGGTTGATTCTTCCGTAGAAGACGGAATAGGGATTCAGGTTCCACCAATACACGATGCCGTTCACTTCGAAGCCCATCCCCTGGACGATTGTGCCGTCCGGGTACATCGTCTCGACCCGTTTCAGGATGCTGACGTAGGGTGTGAAGGTGACGATGGCCTGGTCGTACATGTATCTGAACGGAATGTCCAGAACCCAGGTGTCGCCGGGCGGTAGTGGAGGCGCGTGGATGCCATGCGCGTCCTCTGCGGCTTCCTCCAAAGTCAACGGGAACGACTCTCCTTCTTCGCTGTGACAACCGAGGCAGGCCAAGTCGAGAGTCAGGAACGACTGGCCATTCTCGTCCTTGTTCCAGAATCCGTTCTCGTCAAGATTGTCCGCAGCCGCAATAGGCTCGTGAGTAATGCGGAAAATGTGCGTGTGGCCGGCGGCCATATGGCAATCCTTGCATTCCAGGTCCGCCATTCCGCCTGTAATTGAGCCCTCTTTATCCTGGTGGCAGTCGACGCACTGCCTCTTTATCCCTCCTTCGCCTTCAGGATACTGGTCGTTGAAGAAAGTCGAACGGTGCTGGTTGTGGCAGACCGCACATTGATGTCTTTCGCCATCATCAGTCACCATGTCATAATGCGGCGAGGCCAGCCACTGCTCTGCCTGCGGGTGATGGCCGAAATGCATCGTTGCGGGATTGAAATCAATGTTCTCGACGTCATCGCCGCCATAATGGCACCTCACGCAGGCATTCCGAGCCACGTCGAGATCGGGCGCCTGAACAAAATGCGACGGTAGGCCGCCTTGCGGCCCGTGGCATTCCTCACATCGGATGCCTGGTTGGTCCCAAGTGCCCGTGATGCCGTTGGTCTCGCCGCCCTCCGGATCGTAACCCGTCACGTGGCATTTGACGCAACGGCTGTAAGAAAACCCACGATTTATGTTGTAACCTTCGTTTACTACTGGGTTCCCGTCCCCATCTAATACTGGATCCCCGTTCTCGTCGACTGGGTAATGGTCGCCGATCAGATAACCGTGTCCGCTGGAGAAGTTCCCTTGAATGTAGTCGACATCTCCCCAGACCACGCCGTCGGGGCGGTCTGGCAGTGGGACACCCCATGGATACGTGAGCGGGTCTCCGAAGTCCGCGTTTTCGCCTGCCGGCGGGTCCGCGCGATTGGTGGCAACCAACTTCCACGGGTGACCCGTCTGCATGTAATCTGCGTGCGTGTCCGGGTGACAAAAGCTACAAACGGCGTCTCCTAAATAGAATGGTTCTTGGGCGAATGCGGTGCAGCTAAACAGCAGCGCCGCCACAATCGAAAAACAGTACTTCATAATCAGTCCCTTCCAGCTCGAGGAATAATACCCACCACTGCCACAATTGCGTTCCGCGCGTTCGGGCCGATATCTCCTTGTTGGTTCGCAAAACGCAGGCAGTGCAAACAGAAACAGTGATTCCGAGGAACTTATCCCAATGTGTATTTTCCATCAGGTTTGGCCGGTTGGAATCGGACAAATGGGTAAAGTGAGCTAGGTGGACAGACTACGGACTTGGAGTGGAGGCTGTACCCCCTTCGCAGGTCCTGATCGTAAGCCTGCAAAGCGGTGGGGGCGTGCGTACGCATGGGCGGACGCGCTAGTGAGCCGAGCAAGTTGGACAATCGGCATCGTCCGCTTGTCGTGGCTCTGAACATTCGGGAAGTGGCACCTGGCAGATCGTACGTGAAAGCGCAAAAAAAGCCGGACCGACTCTCGATGGAATCGGCCCGGCTCCTCTTTTGCCTACGCTAGGTTCTTGGTGCAACACGCGGGCTTTATATTCCGGCCGAATGAACCGCGACCCGCAGGTCACGGCTCATTCGCTCCGGTAGGACATGGCTCAGGGCTGGCCCCCGGACCAGATGCCGACGCCTTGACGTGAAATCACGATTCCCGACATGGTTCCGGCATCACGGTTGATTCTCCCGTAGAAGACGGAATAGGGATTATAGTTCCACCAGTAGACCATGCCCCTAACTTCGAAGCCCATTCCCCTGACGATCGTGCCGTCCGGGAACATCGTCTCGACCCGCACCAGGATGCTGACGTAGGGCGTGAAGGTGACGATGGCCTGGTCGTACATGTATCTGAACGGGATGTCCAGAACCCAAGTGTCACCCGGCGGAAGCGGAGGCGTGTCGGTAATGTCGGCGGTCGTCGCGTTTGTATCCGTGTCCCCGCCATCGTCCGTCACGGTCAACGTTACCGTATACTGCCCGGCGGCGGCGTACGTGTGCGTCGGGTTCACGCCAGTGCCGGTGTTCCCATCGCCAAAGTCCCAATCGTAGGAGACGATCGTCCCGTCCGTATCGGTCGAACCGGAACCGTCAAACGCCACCGCTTGGCCTGTCGTGCCAGTGTATGGTCCGTTTGGATCCGCCGTTGGCGGGACGTTCGGTGGTTCGTGAATACCGTTCGCAATGCCTGCGGCTACATCCAGCGGCATCCCGGTGTGGCATCCCAGGCACGCGTAGTCCACCGTGACGAACGCTTGGCCATTTGCATCCTGCTTCCAGAACCCTGGAGCGCCACCCGTCAGATTGCCATCGGCGTCCACTACGTTGTCCGCCGCGGCGATGGGGTCGGTCATGATTTGGAACAAGTGACCGCGCACGTCACCTTTATACGGGTTTACGGCCACCGCCGACTTCCCCATATCCGGCATATGGCATTCGATGCAATTGACGGATTCCATGCCCGCGACCTCGTAAGGCTTGTCGTCATGGCAGTCGGTGCATAATTTGTCTTTTGAAACGCCTTCTTCATAGGCGCTTATCCCGCCGTCGTTGTAGACGGTCGATCGGTGTGGGTTGTGGCACGTATTGCAATGGAGTTCAGCGTGCGGCGAGTGGTCCATGTCCTCGGCCTGCTGGTGGTGCCGCATAAAACCGCCCTTCCACGGCATCCGGCCATTCAGCGGAGCGTCTCGATAATGACACTCGCGGCAATCCTTGCCTCCCGGCGGAGGTACATTACCACCATTGCCAGCAAAGGCGGCCTGAATGTGATCGCTGGCCGGGCCGTGACATGCTTCACAACGCACACCGTCCTGCACCCAGGTGCCCACCAATCCCGGAAGAGGTTCGTCGTGGTCGGTTCCAATAGGTAGGATAGGCGTCTGATTGCCGTCAGGCTGGTAGCCGGTCGTGTGGCAGCGACCGCAGTTATACGGCTTGTCAGGTTCGCCAGCGTGATAGGGGACGAATTCTTGGGTCGCGAGATTCCATTGCGTCTTTTCGCCCGCGTCGCCGATATAGATGAAACCGTCTGGACGGATGAAACGAGCTTTCCAGAAAAAGTTGCCAATGACGAATTCCACGTCCGACCATCCCAACTGCTCGCCGCCGGCTACCGGCAGCGGAGGAACAGGCGGGATGCCGGCAGCCGTCTTCACGTCCGACCAGGGCCACTCGTCCACGGGGGGAGTTTGTCCATGCGTATGGTGCAACTTCCAGGGATGCCCCGAGTTCATGTAGCTATCCGCAATGTCACCATGACATAAACCACACAAATCGTCGGTCACGTAGTCCTGGGCTTGCGCGTAGCCCCCAACCACTAAGGCTGCGACAAAAACGGATGATAACCATCTCTTCATGACAGTACTCCTAATCTCGTTCAGGCACTCTCGGGAATATGGCGATACTATGTAGCCAATTCCAGTAAAAGATCTTCACATGAGTTTCGCATCTAATCCGGTGAGCGCAAATTGGATAAATGGGAAAACCCGGATAGGTAGATCGACTAGGTAATCGACCTACGTCGCAACGGGTGGATATCCGGCGTGGGGAACGCCGTTTCTTCGGCGCCCTGTCATTCACACAAGAAGCGCGAGGCGGCGCAGCAATAGGCAAAGCTGAATTAGGTGAATTTGGAGCCTCGCCCTAGGTGGATTTCTGTGTTAAGCTAATGAAGGGAGGGAAGCCCTGCTGATTCAACAGCACTGGCGGGAAGAACGCCAAAGGCATTCCCGCAGCTATCGGTTAGACCGCGCGCTGCGTGTTGCACATCCGTTTCACACCTGAGGACACGGGCTTCCGTTTGGGCCGATAACTCCGGCCATGATTGAATTCAACCTCACTAGTCTGCAGGTCTCACCTCGCGGTTTTGGGATAACGATATGATGGAGTCGGGCTGCATCGAATCGAGCAAGGATCTCTGTTTGGCGAAGCCACCGACAGACGTTTCGCAGACGCCTTTACAGACCATGATCGATGCGTTCCCCGATTCCACGATGGTTATCGATCTTGAACATAATGTGGTCTTGGCTAACCGAGTGGCCTGCGAGGTATTCGCGCTAGGGGATCTGACGTTCCATCGCCCAAAGTGCTATCAAACTTTCCATCACCAAGAGGCTCCGTGCGCAGAAGACGACGACCTGTGTCCTCTGCGAGAGATCGTCGCCACCAAGGAGCCGGCCAGGGTCACGCACTCTCACTACGACTCGGAAGGTAGAGAGCTTTGCGTGGAGATCACTGCGGCGCCCGTTTTTGACGATGCGGGCGAGGTGGTCCAGATCGTCGAGTCATGCCGCGACATTACCGAGCGCAGACTCTTCCGTCGCCTGCTGGTGATCGGTAGTCGCCATATGGAAATGGACCCGCTGCTCGACGAAATCGTCGAGGAACTGAGGAGTTTTACCGGCTGCAGGGCGGTAGGAGTCTGCGCTTTGGACGACGAGGGTGGTATCTCCTTCGGCCTCTCTGGTCGTTCCCGTCCAGAAGTGTCCGACGCCGACCGCGAGTCTTGTTCCCAGACCGATCGGTCCATCTGCGCGGAGATCATCGACGGGGATGCGCTCTCAAAGTTCCCCTTTCCCGCGAACAGCAAGGCAATCCATATAGAAGACTGTTCAACGCAGCTACGTGCGGCCTTGCCGGGCGAGATGGGGGACCGGTTGGCCAATGCACACGGCTTGTGCGGATGTAACTCTCTCGCGCTGGTTCCGATTACGCTTGGCGACCGCATCATCGGTCTGATTCACGTCGCCGATCCTCGACGGGAGATGATCACAGCGAAGACCGTCAGCGCGCTCGAACGAGTGGCGATGGAATTGGGCGAGACAATATGGCGAGTGCGATCGGAGGAGGCGCTGCGGGCGGCGCGTGACCTATTGGAAACCAGGGTTAGAGAGCGGACAGAAGAGTTGACAAGAGCCAATCGGACTCTGCAATACCAAATTGTCGAGCGCAAACGACTCGAACGAGAAATTCTGCAAGTCGTTGCGATGGAACAGCAGCGGATCGGCCAAGATTTGCACGACGGGGTTGGGCAAGAACTAACAGGCTTGAGCTACTTGGCCCAAAGCCTGTATCAGAAGCTTGGAACCGCCGATTCCGCAGAAACCGACACGGCGGCCGAGGTGGCTCATGGAATCCCGCTCGTGCTGGGGAAGATTAGAGAGGTCGTCAATGGCTTAGTCCCTCTGGAAGTACGCGCTTGCGATCTCGAATCGGCATTGAGAGCCTTGACGATAAACGTGCAGAAACAGACCGGCATCACATGCCGGTTTGAGAGCACGGGGGGTGCCCAAATCAGTGACGATGACACCGCGGTCGAGATCTACCGTATCGCGCAGGAAGCAGTTACGAACGCGGTCAAGCACGCGCAAGCGCGACTTATCGTTGTGGCATTGGACGCCGATTGCGACCAGATCCGACTGGAAGTCTACGACGATGGCGTTGGATTGCAGCCCGTTGCCGAACGGAACTTGGGCTGCGGTTTGCGGACGATGAATTACCGCGCACGGGCGATTGGCGGCACATTCGAGATCGGACGTGAGGTGGATGAAGGAACACGTGTCGCCTGCGTGCTGCCCCAGGGGTGCTGCAAAGGCTTCGATGTTGAGGGCTCGACCAATGGTATATAGAGTTCTAATCGTTGACGATCATCCAGTTGTGCGTCGCGGCTTGCGGGCGTTGATTGCCGATGAACCCGGTCTGGAAGTGTGCGGCGAAGCAGGAGACGTATCGGAGGCATTGGAGCAACTGGATGCTACACACCCGGACTTGGCGGTCGTTGATCTGTCGCTAACGAACAGTCATGGGATGGAATTGCTCGAGAAGATCAAGACGCGAAAAAAGTCCGTCAAGACGCTGGTCTCGTCGATGCACGACGAACTCCTCTTCGCAGAACGCGTCTTGCGTTGCGGCGCGTCAGGCTACATCAACAAGCAGGAATCATCCGAGAACATCATAAAGGCAATCCGTGAAGTGCTGCGCGGCGAGCTTTACGTCAGCGACAGTGTAACGGACCTTTTGTTGCGCCGTCTCAACACCGGCCAATCACTGTATGATGATCCTATCAAGAGCCTCACAAATCGCGAGTTAGAGGTCTTCGAATTGATCGGCCAAGGGCTCTCCATGAAACAGATCGCTAAACGGCTCGACCTAAGTCAGAAAACGGTCGAAGCGCACCGCGAACGGATCAAAGGCAAACTGAATCTGCGCAATAGCCTGGAAGTAGCCCGTCACGCCATGCAGTGGACGCTGGAAGGCAACTGACCGTGTCTCGAAACGGCGGCCGAGTTCCAGCATCAAACCTGATGTTCCGAAGTCTGCGGCACGAAAGCACGTCGTCGAGCCCGGTCGGTGTTGCCCGCAACAAGCCGTCTAAGCGTTCCGCGTGCTTCGATTAGGAAGTAGAAACAGGGGCTGCAACCAACGCATTTTGCGGAACCAAGCTGCTTGTGCGGTGGTGGGCTCCATCGGCTCGATGCCAGTACTGGCTGTGATGGTGCGCCAGTGGCCGTGTACGTCCGGGACGTTCGGCGACGTTGGATCTTGGCCATCGGGGTCGGTTTCAGGCGTTCTATTCATATCCGTCGAGCGAAAAGCGTCTCGCAAGCCTGCAAAAAGAACTGAATGCCTCCAGTAGGTAATAGGAGTTTCGCATCTAATCCGCAATCGCACTCGCAGAAGCCGCGCCCGTCGTGGGGGACCCGATTCCGATCCACGGCGACTCGGGTTTCTGCCGGAAGTAGTTTCGCACCGTCTCGACCGCGCCTTTGAGCGTTTCCGGGTTGGAGACGCAGAGCTGGCGATTCTTGCGCTCCCCGCCGATCAAGGCGTAGCAGTCGGGCTTCTCCTCGAAGGAGTGCGTCTTGGGCATGCGGATGCCGTGGGCCGAGGGGAAGTGTGGACCGCCCATGCGCATGCGCCGCTGCCAGGTCCTGAACTTGCCGGCGTACCCGGCTGCCCAGCGGGCCGGAAACGACGGGCCCTGAGTGGTGACCTGCTCCTTGACCCGAACGGTCTTTGCCTCGGGAATGACCCGGCCGATCTCGCCGGGCATGAACCAGCGTATGCCGAGCTGTTCCAGCAGCTCGTAGTATCCGAACAAGCTCCCCTCTGGGGAGAGACCGCGAATGGAAACGCTCTTGCTATCCACCTTCAGCGTAAAGGCAGCTTGGTCGGTGCTGACCTTCTCTGGCGCCGCGTCGAGGCCGGCATCGGCCGCCTGATCGAGATAGATCGGAACCCGGCCGGCCAAATCGTCGCCACGGGCAATGATATCGAGCTTTGCCCCGCTCATCATTTCAATGTGCTCGATCAGCTCCGATGCAGCGTACCTCACATCGGCGATCGGATCCTGCGGCCGGCGCTAAAGATCAAGTCACCAGATGTTTCCGTGCGTCCGGTCGCTAGGCACACACCCCCGCTCGGCTTCAGAACAGGTGATACGCCTTCTTATCCAAGACGCGGCGCAACTCGGGATCGCCGGCACGCCGTAGAAGGTCGTAGTAGCTGTATGGGTATTTGAACACGTGCCCGATGCCCAAGGTCTTGTCTCCGCGCTTTTTCCAGTACGCCGCGTCGGTCGGTCGCAGATCGGTCGGCTTGTGATCGGGACGGCGTTTCGAATCCGGCTCAGGTCCACGGCGCGTGACGGTCACGTACTTGCGGAACGCGGTACGGCAGCTCTCCGCCCACTGGACGTCACCCATTGCCGCCAGTTCGACGAGCGCTTGGCCGAAGGTCAGCATATGCCCGGCGTAGCCCTGCCCGAACCCTACGAACCGATCAATCGCCGCGCTTGCCTCGCGCAGAATGAAACGCGATGCCGCCGCGGTATCGGCGAACGGTGGTGGATCGACGGCCGAGTCCGGTTCTACGTCGCGCCAAGGCGTGAACGACCGGATCATCTTGCATACACCGTCGATGCGTTGGGGCGTGGCAGCGTTGGGCATCAAGCGGAACGCTTTGATCGCCAGCATGGCGAAGATTGCGTTGTGGCCAACCTGTCGAAGTACTTCTCCACCCTCGACGAGTGCGACGCCGATAGCCTTGATTCGCTCCGGCTCGGGCTTCGCCTCCGGCAAGGGTTTGCACAGCGCCGACGAAG
>JADHUC010000177.1 GCA_016784735.1 Pirellulaceae bacterium
TAGCTTCGACAAATCAGCCTCCTCCTCCACAAAGGAATTCCCTGCATCGTCCGGTGCCCCTACAATTAGACTCTGGCAGCGGCCTGTATATCACCCGCGGCCAGGTCCGTCCGATTTGGTAGGTCCCGCTTGCCGAGCGGGACCTGGACACGTGCGGAGGCTGGCAACAAAAGGTCCCGCTCGGCAAGCGGGACCTACCCGCCATTCCTGACTGTGAGCGGCACACCCGTTGCCATGGCATCCGAAACGTCGCCATCGGTCGGCCGTCCAACACGTTGGTCTTAAGAGAGGGGTTGGTCCGCGGGAAGGGCAGTTGTAGGAGGGGCTTCATGATCTGGAGCAGAAACCAACAGATGTGCCTGACGGCCGTTGTAGTGGTGCTCCTCGCGACACCAGCCGTCACGGATGGCCTTCGGGCAGACCCCGTCCCGGGAAATGACGCAGATCTCGCGATCCGCTCCATAGTCGAAGCCGATTGGGCCGCGCAGGAACAGAGGCGAAGCCGCGAACCACTCGATCCGGCGGCGGTTGGCGACGCATTGGATCGCGCCCGACAGCTCCTCGAATGTCGGCTTCGCACGTCGAATGCCGGCGAATTGGCCAACGAGACGGCAATGTTGCGGCGACTGGGACAAGAGGTCGAGGCATCTGGATCGCTGGACAACGAAGGACGGCTTGCGCTCTATCGCAAGATCCGGTGGTTCACGCGAGACATGGCGCTCGGCAACCCCTTGCTCGATTCCAAGCCACTCGTGTTCCTGAAACGCCGTCGTTTCGTCTGCCAGATGCTGCACGAGTACCTCGGGTACTATTACGACTATGCTGATATCGCAGGCGGTGGTGTCTTTGTCTTGCAGCGGCCCGGACGATCGTTGACGGTTCGTGAGTTAGTCCGCGGCCGGCTGCCGCGAGGCAACTACACAACTTTGGCACTTTCCTACGACACCAGCACGATCTACTTTGCCTTTGCCGAGCGGGCTGCGGAGAAACCCGACTACTATTCGCCCAAGCGCCGCTCGTTCCACATCTTTGCAGTGGACGTCAACGGCGATGGAAAAGATCTCCGGCAGTTGACCGACGGGCCCGACGACGACTTTGATCCTTGCCCGCTGCCCGACGGGCGCATCGCTTTCATGTCCACGCGTCGCGGCGGATTCGGCCGCTGCCACAATCCGTGGGAGCCGTTGCCTACGTACACGCTACACAGGATGGACGCATCCGGGCAGAATGTAACGACGCTGTCGCACCACGAGACGAACCAGTGGCATCCTTCGGTGCTGAACGACGGCAGGATTGTCTATTCGCGTTGGGATTACGTAGACCGCAGCGCGTCCAACTTCCACGGGCTCTGGACCAGCAACTCGGACGGCACCAACCCAATCATCCTGTTTGGCAACTACACCAAGCGGATCAACGCCTGCTACCAACCTCGGGCCATTCCCGGTTCGGATCGGATCGCGTTTATCGCAGGCGCCCATCATGCCGCCGTCGGCGGCTCGCTGGTTGTCCTGGATCCAACCCGAATCGGTCTCGAGCGCCAGACCGGCGAGGACTCGTTCGACGCGATCGAAGTTCTTACGCCGGAAGTGTGTTTTCCCGAGGCGCCCGGCTGGCCCGACAGCTACTTCCACAGTCCCTGGCCATTGTCGGAGGACGTTTTCCTGGTTGCCTTCAGTTTCGAACCGCTGCCGGGTATGGGGCCGGGTGTGCGACGAGATACCGAGACGGGCCTGTACTACTTCGACCGCTTCGGCAATTTGGAACTGCTCTATCGCGAACCAGGCATCTCGTCGATGTACCCGATTCCACTGACACCGCGGCCCGCGCCACCGATTCGTCCCGACGCGTGCTCCGCCCGCGACCTGGTAGGTCCCGGCTGCCGGACGGGACCTGATGCGGCAACCCACGTTGGCAACGCCTCACCCACTTCCAGGTCCCGTCCGGCAGCCGGGACCTACCAGGCGGACGAAGGTGAATTCGTGTTAGTCGACGTCGGCCGAAGCATGATGCCTCTGCCGGAATATCGGCCAATCCGCAGCCTACGGATCTTTCAGGTGCTGCCAAAAACCGAAACGCATGTAGCCGATCGCCCAAAGATCGGCTATGCACGCGCCGAATCGGCGAGGATGCTGCTGGGCGCCGTTCCGGTGGAGGCCGACGGTTCGGCCTATTTCCGAGCGCCCGCGCGCCGGCCGCTGTATTTCCAGGCCGTGGATGAGAAGGGCCGGGCCGTGCAAACCATGCGCAGCGTGACGTATCTGCAGCCTGGCCAGCGCCGTGGGTGCGTGGGCTGTCACGAGTCGGTGGGCACGTCGCCCGACCGACGCGAAGTAATGGCCTTGCGGCGCCCGCCGTCCGCAATCACGCCCGGCCCGGACGGCTCCCAGCCATTCTGTTATCCGCGCCTGGTTCAGCCGGTCCTGGATCGGCACTGTGTCGCATGCCACGACGGTAGCAAAGGAGCCGACAAGAGCAGCCTGGTCCTAACCGGCGAATCGGTGGGAACGTTCACCCGCTCTTTCGAAAGCCTGCGGCCCTTTGTGCGATGGTACGAATGGGGTGGGAATACCATCGGGAACGTCATCACTCGGCCCGGCCAGATTGGTGCCGACGCCAGCCCGCTCTTGCGAATCCTCGACGATTCTAACCACTTGGCCAACGTGAGACTTTCTGGAGAAGATCGAGACCGTATACACGTCTGGCTTGATGGGAACGCGCCCTTTTACGGAACCTACAGCGAAGAGGAACAGCGGTTGCAGCAACAAGGCAAGACCGTGCCGCCGCCGCGTGTTCAGTAGATACAGGTTTCTTTGATTGACAATCGCAACCTGGGGAAGCTCTGTCGGACACTATACTTCGAACGGAATATCGTTTATGGTTCCGTCTCGACTATTGGAGGTAGAGCAGAATGGCAAGGACCACAATCATTTTCGGTGCGCTTCTGACCCTCTTGGGCGTCGGTTTCTTTGTGGGCATCGCAATGGCTCAAGGCGCGGTTCCGAGTTTGACCGCGCTGATACCGGCGTTCGTGGGGATTCCGATTCTCATCTTGGGCGTCGTGGCCTTGAAAGATGCCTACCGAAAACACGCAATGCACGTGGTGTCCGTATTGGCGTTGCTGGGACTTCTTGCGCCCGTGCTCAGGCTTGTGATGCAATTGTCCAGGGGTGCCGAGATAGGACCGACCGTACTGGCCTCGCTGGTCTTAATGGCCATCCTGTGTGCTGGGTTGTTTTTGTCTTGCTTGAAGTCATTCATCGACGCTCGACGAGCCCGGTCGGATCATCCGGATTGACTCGGGGACGCCACCAACAGCGAAGCCGAACAGGGGCTTCCTGCACGTTGCTTCGTGTCCCTCGCGGCAACGTGTGCCACTGCTGGGAATCGGACGCGGCATCCACCGTACCTGACTCACCACGATTCCCAGCAGTGCTGCGTCGGGGGGCAGCGCAACACTGCTCGAAACGATGGAAAGCGACCAGACATGGCAAGCCCTCGTCGTTTCGAGCAGTGACACACCGCGCAAAAACCTGGGAGTTTTTTCGGTACACGTTGCTGCCAGCAGATGCTGGGGCGCTGAACTCGCGTCAACGTCCACCACCGCCGCGCCCACCGGCGCCTCCGCGACCACCGCCTCCGGCACCTCCGCGTCCGCCGAAGGCTCCTCCGCCACGACCACCTTGTCCGGCCTGCATATTGCCCGCGGGGCCTTGTCCGAATTGAAAGCCGCCACGTCCCATGCCCTGGCCCATACCTTGCCCCATGCCGCCCATGCCTTGGCCGCCGTTGCGTGCCATCATCATCAGTTGGTGAAACGCGCCAGCTACGGCGACCAATTCGTCGCCTTCCAAGGCTCCGCTTCGGTTCGCGTCGAAACGGCCGAGCAGCATTTGGACACCTTGCGCCGCCATCGGGTTGTTCATGTTGTTCCCGTTCTGCCCCATGGCGTTCTGATTCCCAGGTCCATTTCCACGTCCCTGAGCGTTTCGAGCGCGCGCCTGGTTCCGGTTATTGTTCTGCGCTTGGCTTTCCGCAATGCACATGCAGCCCACGAGCGTCAGAACGACGCATCCCGAGAAAAGTCTTGATATTCTCACGTCCTCTCTCCTCTGTTCCAGAATCTAATATTGCTCGGCAAAAGCCGGCAACATCGTGCCCCACAACTTCAATATGACGCCCCGCAGGATTTCTTACAAGCAAAAGGTTATGATAACGTCATTGGTATCATGTTAACGAAGCCCTCGAATCAGAACCGAAACAGTAATGTCCACCGAAACCATGACCTCACGCGAACGCGTGCTGTCGGCGCTTTCTCATCAACCGTCCGATCGCGTGCCAATTGACCTTGGCGGCAACCAGACCGGCATTCACAAGTTCGCGTACCAGGCGCTCGTCGAGCATTTGGGGCTGGATGAAAAGATCGAGATTATGGATGCCGTGCAACAACTGGCGCGGCCGAGCGAGGCCGTGCTCGAGCGTCTGCGGGTGGATACGCGCTATGTCCACGCTGGGGCCGCTGCGGATTTCAATGGCGAAATCGTCACTGCCGAGCGCGACGGTCGCACATGGCACGACCTGACGGACGAATTTGGCGTTCGATGGTCTATGCCCGACGAAAACCCGCTGTACATGGACATCACGCTGCACCCGCTTGCCGACGCAACGATCGACGACCTGGACGACTATCCGTTCCCCAGCGGCGGCGATCCTGGCCGTTTCGCCGGTCTGCGCGATCGGGCGTTGGCCATCCGCAACGATACTCCCTACGCCGTGGTCAGTGGCATCAGCGGCGTTGTGTACGAGATCTGCTGGTACATGCGGGGGCTGGAGCGATGGTTTATGGACATGATCGAGCAGCCCGAATTTTGCGAGGCATTGCTGGACCAAACGCTCCGGTTCTGGCTCGACTGGTTCGATGCGTTCTTGGACGAGGTCGGCGATGTGGTGGATGTGATTATGATTGGCGATGATCTTGCCGGACAAGGCGGGCCGCTGTTCCAGCCGGAGTTCTACCGCCGTGTGGTCAAGCCGCGGCAGAAGCGATTGGTCCAGTCGATCAAGCCGCGTACGTCGGCGAAGATCTGGTATCACACTTGCGGCGCTTGCCGGACCTACATCCCGGATCTACTGGACAACGGCATCGACATCCTGAACCCCGTACAGATCAGCGCGGCAAACATGGCCCCGGCCGAGTTGAAGGCCGAGTTTGGCGATCGATTGTCGTTCTGGGGTGGAGCCATCGACACCCAGCACGTGCTACCTGCCGCGGATACCGAAACGGTTCGCGAACATGTGAGGAAAAGCATGGAAGCATTCAAACCCGGCGGCGGTTACGTGTTTAACAACGTCCACAACATCCAAGCCGGCGTGCCAGCGGAAAACGTACTGGCCATGTATGACGCCGCGTACGATTTCGGCTTCTATGCTTGAAGCCGACCGAGTGATTCTTGAACCGTGTGTCGCGGATTGAAGGAGCCAAACATGTCGAGATTCGGACTGGCGTCGGTCGTCATTGTCGTTCTAGCTGTCAACTGCCTCTCAGAAAGATGTTGCGCCGATGATTGGCTGCAGTGGCGGTACGACGCGGGCCGCAGCGCCTGTTCGCCGCAGGTCTTGCCCGACAAGCTTCATTTGCAGTGGCAGCGGGAGTATCCGCCGCTCGAGCCGGCCTTCTGGCAAGTTCGGCAAGGGCGCGTTCAATTCGATTTGGGGTACGAGCCGGTGGTCGTCGGCAACACGCTGGTGATCGGCTCGTCGCGGAACGATCGCGTGACGGCGCTCGATACCGAGACCGGCGCCGAGCGGTGGCGGTTCTATGCCGACGGCCCGATCCGCACGGCTCCGGCCCTCTGGGACGGCAATGCGTACTTCTCTTCTGATGATGGGTCGCTGTATTGCCTGGACGTTGACGACGGCCGGTTGATCTGGAAGCGGCGTGCATCGCCGTCGACGCGCAAGGTCATTGGCAACGGCCGGTTGATCTCGGCGTGGCCGGCACGCGGCGGTCCGGTCGTCGATCGTGGCCGCGTTTACTTTGCAGCCGGCGTCTGGCCTTTCGAAGGGATTCTTGTCTACGCCTTGGATGCCAAGACCGGTGACGTGCTCTGGATGAACGATCGTTGCGGATCGCTTTATTTGCAGCATCCTCACGCAGCCATGTCGTTCGGCGGGCCATCGCCGCAAGGCTATCTGCTGATCGACGGCGACCACCTGGTCGTACCGAGCAGCCGGGCGTTTCCCGCGTTCTTCGATCTCGACAGCGGCCGATTGGCCGTTTTTGATTTCGGGCACGGCGGGCATGGCAGCGTTCCGGGCGGCTGGTTCGTTGCCACGGACAGAGGCGGCCAACTCGTGGTTGATCCGGAGATCAACACCGACGGGCACGACGCCGGTCGGCAGACAATTGGCCAAAAAGGAATCCGCCCCGTCGAAGGCGAATCGCTGCAGCCCGAAGTGAACGTGGGCGGGAAGACCTACAAGGTGCAAGCGGGGACCGCAAAGATCGTCGAGTTGGGCGGAAAGCTGTACCGCTTCCGCGATGGCTGCGAAGGTGTGGACGGCGAAGTCCATACGATGCTGGCTGCCGACGACAAGCTGTTCGTCGTTACCCGTGCTGGGAGCATTTTCTGTTTTGGTCCGGAGGCGACGGAGGCCAACAACTACGACTGGGAAACCCCGCCGCTCGACTCGCCAAACGACCAGTGGCGTACGAAAACGAAGGAACTGCTTGCGAATACCGGCGTTCGCGAAGGCTACGCGCTCGTTTTGGGTCTGGACACGGGACGGCTGGTCGAGGAATTGCTTCAGCAGTCAAAGCTGCAGATCATCGCGATCGACTCGGATGCAGCAAAAGTTGAGGCGTTGCGCCGGCGATTCGACAAAGCGGGCCTCTACGGTGTGCGGCTCGCCGTCCATCAGGGTGAACTTCTCGAATTTGGTTTGCCTCCCTATCTGGCCAGTCTTGTTGTATCAGAAGATCTCGACTCGGCCGGGATGGCAAGCGGAGTGAAGTCTGTCGGGGAAATCTACCGCAGTCTGCGTCCCTTTGGCGGAGTCGCGTGTCTGGAAGTGCCTGACGGCGAATTCGCGGCCTTCAGCAAACGGTGTCGCGAGGCGGGTGTGCCGGGCAACGAACTTAAACGAAAGGGGCGGTTCGCGATTCTTCATCGCACGGGCCCGCCACCTGGCGCGACAGACTACTCGGGCACGCAAAACTCCGACCATTCCCTCAAATCGCCCTTTGGTCTCCTCTGGTTCGGCGACACTTTTCACCATCACAAGCTGTTCTACAAAACGTTCCACCACGAGACGGGACGCGGGTTGCCGACCAACGTTCAGGTGATGAGCGGCGTGATGAAGTACGAGACGACGGAGGAGCCGTACGGCCCCAACCCCAAGTCGATTGGCTACCACGAGTACCTCCGCTGGTTGGAGCAAAACAAGAAGTACCGCGACGCACATACCGATGTGTACACGGGCCGAATCGTTTCGGAGTCCGAGACGGAAAATATCCGCTTTGGCCAAGCCGATCCGGCCGACGGCGAACAGGGCAACCTGTGGACAATTCCCTCGCCGCGGCGTAATCCACTGACCGGGCTCAAGGAAGGTCGCCATTTCCTGAAGACTTACGGCTGCGACCGAACGCCCGTCGACTACGGCGGTCTGCTCACCATGCGGTCGGGAACCGCGGCTTTCTATGATACGCGTACGGAAAGCGGCACGGTGAATGTCAGCGGCCTTCGTTCGGGTTGCCGTAACAGCATCGTGCCGGCCTGCGGAGTGCTCAGCCTGCCATCATGGACAGGCAATTGCACCTGCAACTATCCGGTCTACACGTCGCTGGCCTTGACGCCGATGCCAGAACGATTCGAGCAGTGGTCGGCATGGGGCCCAGTCGCCCAAGAAGGACCGATCGAGAGAATGGGAATCAACTTTGGCGCGCCCGGCGATCGAGCCACCGAAGATGGCACCTTGTGGCTGGATTTCCCAAGCGTCGGCGGTCCGTCACCCGAAGTGTCCATCCACACGACACCGGAGAAGCCTGAATGTTACTACCGTCATTCAATGTGGATGCACGAAGATGCCGAGCTGCCATGGGTAATCGCATCGGGGGTAGAAGGAATTGAGGCAATACGGATCGAGCCCGTGGCGAAAAGGTCTGCTGCCCCCGGCGGCACGATCGGCATTCGCTGGGCGGGAGCTATCGAGCCGCAGTTCAGCGAAACCTACGCCTTCCACGCCGAGTCCGACGAAGGAATCCGACTCTGGATCGACGACAAACTCGTGTTGGATAACGAGCAGAACCTGCGTCGAGGAGAACGCGGCGAAGTGTCCGGTTCGGTCGCAATGGAAGCAGGCGTGAGAGCTAACATCCGAGTAGAGTACTACAGCCCGCGGTCTCTCCAGGACGGTCGCCGCCGGAAGGTAACGGTGCGTTGGAGCAGTCCATCGGTTCCCAAGGAAGTTATCCCCAAAGAACGTCTGTTTTCGGTCGACGGCCAGCCAGGCGGGCTAACGGCAGCCTACTACGACACCAAGTTCGCCGGTCCCTGCGTCCTGCAGACCGATTCGCAGATCGACTTTGATTGGGGCACAGCCCTGCCGCCCGCCTTGAAAACACCAGCCGAGGCGGTCAAGCCGAACAAGACATACTCGGTCGAACTGTACTTCGCCGAACCGGAAGATCTTGACGTGGGCCAACGCGTATTCTCGGTCGCACTGCAGAGCAAGGAAGTGCTCAGCAACTTCGACATCGTCCGGGAGGCCGGCGGCCGATGGCGGCAAGTCGTCCGCCGTTTCGCGTCCGTCCCAACAGAAGAAGATCTGACGATTTCCTTCACGGCAAAGACAGGGCAGTCGGTGCTGTCTGGCGTGCGGTTGATTGCCGAGAATTTCCAGCAATGAACGAACTCACGACGACTTCCAGTCAACCGGTGATCATTCTCGGCGGCGGGATCAACGGTGCCGCGCTGGCACGCGAATTGGTGCTGAACGACGTGCCGGTTGTCGTGGTCGACAAAGCGGATATCGCATCGGGCACAACCGCGTACTCATCGCGGTTAATCCATGGGGGACTGCGATACTTGGAGTACGGCGAGTTCTCGCTGGTGCGCGAATCGTTGGAGGAAAGAAGGCGTCTGCTCGGGTTGGCGCCGCAGTTCGTTCGGCCGCTGGAGCTGTTCATACCTGTCGGACGACGCGGCGGAGGGTGGCTGGCAGCACCAATGCGGTTCTTGCGCGGACGCAGTTCCGCCAAACACCGCGAGCGCGGATTGTGGCTGATTCGAGCCGGCTTGTGGATGTACGATGGATATGCTCGCGATCCCGGGCTACCGCGCCATAACGTCGTTCGGGTCGGCGGACCGGAGTCCCTTCCCATTGATCCTGAACGTTATCGTTGGTTGTGTTCCTATTGGGATGCCCAAATCACTTATCCCGAACGATTCGTCGTGGCGCTGTTGGACGATGCGAGATCGTTGTCAGTCGAAAAGGGCGTCCCGTTCGAGTTGTTGACCTACCATGAAGCACGTCTTGTCGAGGGGCACGTCGAGATACATCGGACGGGCGCCGCCGACAGCCAGCCGGTAGCGCGAATAGAACCGGCAGCCATCGTCAACGCCACCGGCGCGTGGGTGGATCGTACGCTGGGACAACTCGGCGCGGGGTCCCAGAGGCTGATCGGTGGCACGAAAGGCAGCCATTTCCTCACGTTCAATCGATCGTTGCACGAAGCACTTGACGGCCGGGCGGTGTACGCCGAGGCCGAAGATGGCCGTCCCGTGTTCGTGCTGCCGCTTGGCGACGCCGTGCTGGTTGGCACCACGGACATACCGTTCGAAGGCGATCCCTCCGAGGCGGTGGCAAGCGACCAGGAGGTGGACTATTTGCTGGAGGTAGTCCAGCGTCTGATGCCTCAGGTCCGGCTCACGCGCGACGACATCCATATGCACTATGCCGGCATACGTCCGCTACCGTACTGCGACGAGTCGATACCCGGTGCTATTACGCGTCGTCATTGGATGGAGGAACACACGGATTGCCACGTGCCGCTATACTCCATCATCGGCGGCAAACTGACCACGTGTCGATCGTTGGCCCAGAATGCGGTCCACACGATCCTGTCACGCTTGGGAGAAACGCCACTCACGGATTCGCGAGATCGGTTCATCCCTGGCGGCGAAGCGTACCCATCGAGCGCAGAGGAGTTGGCAGCCGAATGGGATCATCTGGCCCAGCAATCCGGGCTGCCGCGATCCAGCGTCCAGGCGATCTGGTCCCTGTACGGTACTCGATGCCGGACACTCCTGCCGTCTCTCGGCGACGCGTCTCAGAAATGCATCGCCGACACCGACCTGCCGGTTGCCATGGCCCGCTGGGTGATCCGACACGAGTGGGTAAATCGGCTCGAAGATTTGGTGGAACGTCGACTGATGTTGCTGTATCAACGGCAACTGTCGGTCGAGTGCCTCGGAGAATTGGCGCAACTGCTGGTCGAAGCCGGCAAGTTGGCAGTGAGCGACGTCGACGCCCATGTCGCCGCCACGATCGACCGTCTGCAGCGCCACTTTGGCATCCGTTTTTGAACGCCGCCGTTTTGACAACATCTTCGTCAGCGGCCACAATAGAGCGCTGAGCTTTCCAGTTCGCACATGGTTCATGTAACGAATTTGTAGTCAATACGACGAAGTTCCAGGGAGTTTCTTGCGATGCGCAACGCTACCTTCTGTTCGCTGCTGACGGGTCTCCTCTTGCTTTCTCCTGCACTGGCGGACGATTGGCCTCAGTGGCTTGGCCCCAATCGCGACAGCGTGTGGCGCGAGACGGGAATTGTCGAACGTTTTCCGGACGATGGCCTGACGGTCAAATGGCGTGTTCCCGTCGAACTCGGGTACGCCGGCCCGGCCGTGGCCGACGGGAAAGTCTTTGTGATGGACTACGTCAAGCAGTCGGGCAAGATCACGAACAATCCCGGTGGACGTGACAAACTGGAGGGCACCGAACGCGTGCTTTGCCTCGCCGCCGATACGGGAAAACCGCTGTGGAAGCACGAGTACGAGCGGCCATACAGTCTCTCCTACGCCGCGGGCCCGCGATGCACGCCCACCGTCGATTCGGGGAAGGTCTACGCCTTGGGCGCCGAAGGCAATCTGTGGTGCCTGGACGCTGAAGACGGCAAAGTGATTTGGAGCAAGGATTTTGCCAAAGAGTACGGGGCTACGACACCGATGTGGGGGCACTCCGCCCATCCGCTGGTCGATGGTGACCTGTTGTATTGCGTCGTTGGCGGCCAGGGCAGTGTGGCGGTGGCGTTCGACAAGGCGACCGGCCGCGAGGCCTGGCGATCGCTGTCGTCCCGCGACCAGGGTTACTGTCCTCCGACGATGATCGAGCACGCTGGCTCGAAGCAACTGCTGATCTGGCACTCGGAAGCGATCAACGGCCTGGACCCGAAGACCGGCGAGGTCTACTGGTCGGTGCCGCTGAAGCCGTCGTATGGTATGTCGATCGCGACGCCAAGGAAGCTGGGGCCGTATCTGTTGGCCAGCGGTTTCGGCGAGGCTGCGGTGTTGCTGAAACTGGATGACTCCAAGCCGGCGGTGGATGTCGTATGGCGAGGCAAAGCGAAAACGGCGCTCTACTGCGCCAACAGCACTCCGTTCCTGGAGGAAGGCACGATCTACGGCTGCGATATCAGCACGGGCGCATTGATGGGCGTGCGGATGGAAGACGGCGAACGTCTTTGGGAGACGCTCGAAGCCACAACTGGCGGCACGCGACGCGCGCGGTACGGCACGGCCTTTTTGGTCAAACACAGTGACCGCTTCTTCCTGTTCAATGAGAAAGGCGATTTGATCCTGGCCAAACTGTCGCCGGAGGGATACGACGAGTTGGATCGGTTTCATGTCCTGGAGCCCACCAATAACACGTTTGGCCGTCCGGTCGTCTGGACCCATCCCGCTTTTGCTCAGCGGTGTGTGTTTGCTCGCAACGACAAGGAATTGGTTTGCGTAAGCTTGGCGGCTGACGAGTAATTCGCGAGACGCATAGAAGGCACGGGCAAGAGCGGTCGAGTGGCCATATCGAAGTCGAGAATGGACGAGTTGCTCAGCCGCATTCGCGGCGAGTTTGGTGCTGTTGCGGACACCGTCCACATCGGCGAGTTGGCAGTAGAGTTCTGGCGGCCGGCCGATCCCGACGCCTTGGTGGACGAGGCGGTGCTTGCGCAGCCGCATGACAAGCTGGAATGGCAGCCCTATTGGGTCGAGGCGTGGGACGCCGGCTACGGGATCGCTTGGGAGTTGGCCGAGCGGGATATCGACGGCGCGAAGGTGTTAGACCTGGGCTGCGGTCTGGGGCTCGCCGGATCGGTCGCGGCGGCGCGGGGTGCCGAAGTTGTCATGGCCGACAACGCGCCGCCTGCCCTGCTGTTCGCCGAAGTGAACAGTTGGCCGTGGCGGGATCGAGTCCAGATCGTGCGATTGGACTGGCGGAAAGATCGCCTCGACGGACCATTCGATCTGATCATCGGATCAGACATCCTGTACGACCGAAGCGACTTGACGTTCCTGGACACGTTCTGGCGACAGCACCTGCAGACCGAGGGTTGCGTGCTGCTGAGCGAGCCGACGCGGCCGTTCACGCGCGAGTTTATCCAGTGGATTGGCGAACGCAACTGGCACATGAACGAAAAGCGTCGCCAAGTGCCTCAAAGCGATCGGCTGATTCGCCTTGTCGAACTGAGACGGTCATACAAAGGTCGGCCTGCTACCTGAGATTCCCGTATGATGCTTTGCCGTCTGCAATGGTAATCAGACCTGCATGAGCCTCAGTAGCCTCGTTGCGTCCCCGCCATCCGTGGTCTTGGGTGCCATCCGCGGTCGGTTTCTCCTACCTTCGGACTTCATTTTACGCACAAACATGCAACGGAATGTGTTAGGCAAGTCCCAGGAAATAGTCTACCACAGCAGGACCTGCTACAGCCCGAACGCGTGAAGGGGACAGTCCCATTTTCGCTCCGCAAGGCCTGCGCGAAAATCGGGACAGTCCCCGACCACTGGTATGTCTTTTCTTGGGACTTGCCTTACATAGCAAAGGTTGCGATCAAGGCTGCGGTTTGTGTGCCGATTTTGCCGTTGGTTCAATCTTGCTTGGATTGCCGTATCGGTGGTACACTTCCCGCCTTGGCGGAATCTGTTTCGGCCGGCGCGAGGTGCTAGCAAGGAGTCGCTAGCGTCGCCCATACGACAAGGAGGTCGCTCGTGCTATTCCGATGGTCAATTCGCAACAAACTTCGGCTGGGCGTCGCCATGCTTCTCTTGATCGTGGGGATCTTGGCCACGATCGGGCTTTGCGGGTCCTATTCCTATCGCTGGCTGGCCCGAAGCATCAGCTACCAGCGCGCGACGGAACTTCGTTTGGCAGCAGATTTGTCTTGCAAGGTGGGCGAGTTGCGTGCCATCGTCAGCCGGTCTTGCCGCAAACAGGGTATTACGATCCTGCCGATCGACCATCTCCAATTGCGGGAGGACTTTAACCGGGGCCTCCAGGACATGAACCAATCCCTGGTGAGCTACAAGGAGCAATTGCGCGAATTCGAAAGTGAACAGAAACGCGATCCTGATGGCGAGGACCGATTGCCCGAGTGGGAAACCGTCGAAAACATCGAACGGTCGCTTGAGGGCATCGCCAAGTTGAACGGACAGGACGATTGGGTGCTGAACGAAATCAAGGTGGAAGAGCTGGACTCGGCACTGGCCGACTTGAACGTGCTGACGATGGACCTGCCACTCCAGTTGCACAAACGGATGACCCGACTGGTGGACGAAGTGCGCATCCAGTATCGCTTCTGGATCATCGTGGGCTGGGTCGCCAGCGTGGCGGCTGTCGCGACGCTGGTTGCGTTGCTGCTGGTTTTCCATAAAGCCATCTTCAATCCGCTGCAAATTCTGATCGACGGCTCGCGTCGCGTGGCCCGTGACGGCGATTTCAGCCACCGCATTCAACTGAACACGCAGGACGAAGTGGCCGAGTTGGCCGGCGCCATGAATGCCACGAACGACCGTTTTCAACGCATTCGCCAGGAATTGGACAAAGAAATCGCGGATCGTGACGAACTGGTCAAGCAGCGCAGCAAAGAAGTCATTCGCAGCGAGCAATTGGCTGCCGTTGGCTGTATGGCCGCGGGTGTAGCACACGAGATCAACAACCCGCTGACCGCCGTAGCTTGGGCCGCCGAGGCCCTCGAGTCGCGATTGCACGATATTATTCAGGAAGATGACGCCAAGCCCGACGACGAACACAACGAGGAAATCACGGTCCTGCGAGAGTACCTTCGTACGATTCAGGATGAGTCCTTCCGCTGCAAAGACATTACGGACCAATTGTTGGACTTTGCCCGTCTTGGCGACGCGGAAAAACGAGCCACCAACGTTTGCGAACTCGTTCAAGACGTAATCGGCATGGTGCAGCACCTCGGCCGCTACCGTGAGAAGAGCATTGATTTCGACTGCCAGCAAGACGTGATTGCTCACGTCAATTCGCAGGAGATCAAGCAAGTCGTGCTGAATCTGATCACCAATGCGTTGGACAGCGTCGATCAAGGCGGGGCGGTGACCATTCGTCTACGCAAAAGCGGGAGTTTGGCTGAATTACAGGTTCGTGACAACGGCTGCGGCATGACCGAAGAGGTCATGCAGCAACTGTTCGAACCTTTCTTCACGACACGACGGAACGGCCACGGGACCGGCTTGGGCCTGTCGATCACCTATCGAATCGTCCAAGAACACGGCGGAGACATCGTGCCATCCAGTGATGGCCCCGGGCGTGGATCACAATTCTTGATAACACTGCCATTGGCTGCAAATGATGACGAAGAAAACGAACAAGAACGCAAAGTCGCCTGATAGCCTGAAAATCCTCTGCGCCGACGACGAGCACCCGATCCGGCGGATGCTGAGCGCCGAGGTCAAACGCATGGGCCACGAGGTGACGGTCTGCCCGAATGGAACCACGGCCGTAGATGCCTTGAAACAGAACACCTACGACTGCCTGCTGGTGGATCTGGATATGCCCGACATGAGCGGGATCGAAGTAATCAAAGAAGCGAAGGATCTGGCGCCGGAGACCGAGGCGATTGTGCTGACGGGCAAAGGTTCGATGAAGTCCGCTATCGCAGCACTTCGTCACTGCGCATTCGACTTCTTGACCAAACCGTGCACGCTGGTGGAATTGGACTCCGTGCTAAAGCGAGTCGCGCAACAGCGTCACCTGAGAAACCAGTACCGCGCTTTGAAACGCCGGCTCGAACAGATCGAAGGCGGTGCGGACTTGATCGGGTCGAACCATTCGATGCAGCGAGTCCGCGAACTCACCGCGAAAGTCGCCCCCACCCACTCGACGGTACTGATCCTGGGCGAGACCGGCACGGGCAAGGAACTGGTCGCGCGTGCTCTCCATCAGGGGAGCCTGCGAACCAACAAGCCGTTTGTGCCGCTAAATTGCGGCGCGCTGCCGGAGAGTCTGATCGAAAGCGAATTGTTCGGCCACAGGAAAGGCGCTTTCACGGGCGCCGACGAACACCGCGTTGGTTTGTTCGAAGTGGCTGACGGTGGCACGGTCTTCCTGGACGAAATCGGCGAATTGCCAAAGTCGATGCAGTCCAAGTTGTTGCGCGTGTTGGAAAGCGGCGAGATCCGACGCATTGGCGACAACGAATCACTGCAGGTCGACGTGAGGGTGATTTGTGCGACCCACCGCAATTTGGCCGAAATGGTCGAGGCGGGCGAGTTCCGCGAAGATCTGATGTATCGGATCAACACGTTCGAAATCCAATTGCCGCCGTTGCGGTTGCGCATGGACGACGTCCCCGAACTAGCCAACCACCTGTATCGTCGCTTTCGCCCGGAGACGGGGGACGATCAGGAGCCGTTTACCCCCGAAGCAATCGACGTATTGAAATCCCATTCGTGGCCGGGCAATGTGCGCGAGTTGGCCAATGTGATCGAACACGCCACGATCCTGTGCGACGAACCGCCCATCACTCCCGAAGACCTTCCGCGTTCGTTTGCCTCGCGCGGCGCGCGTTTCCCAACGCTGGGCCCGATCCCGTTGCGAGAGCTGGAGATGCACGCCATCCATCAAGCGATGGAGCGCCACGACGACAACAAAGCCCTGGCGGCCGAAGAGCTTGGGGTCAGCCTCAAGACGCTCTACAACAAGCTGAATCAAGACGTGACGGAAAGGAAGTCGGCATAAGTGGGTAGACGTCGGAGGGCGGTTGCTATCTCCGCCGCGACTCGAGGTCTTTTTCAACCGCCTTTTGCGCCGCGCGATCCACCACGTCGGGTGCGATCAGCTTCAGCCACTGTCCTACGCGCCCGCCGAGCGTCATCACCAACTCGCGTCGGCGCCGGCCAACGGCCTTGAGGATCAACCGGGCACACGCCTCGGCCGTCATTACGTTACCGTTCTGCTGCGGGCTTTTTCCCAATGGCTTGCCGTCCGCACCAAGCGCTCGCTGTCCCACGCCTGTCGACACAAACCCCGGGTAGATCATCGTTACGCTCACGCCGTTATCGTCCAACTCGATGCGCAGCGTGTCGAAGAAGCCGGCCATGGCATGCTTGCTGGCTGCATAACCGGTCCGTGTGGGTAGTCCCGTTTTGCCGGCCAGGCTCGAAACGCCCACGATTCGCCCTCGGCTCTCCTTCAGGTACGGAAGGGCGTGGTGGGTACAGTACACACTGCCGAAGAAGTTAACTTGCATCACCCGTTCGATGACGGCCAAATCCTCCAGCCGATCGAATCTGGCCCACATGGAAATGCCCGCGTTGTTGATCAGAGTGTCAATGCGACCGTACATCCCAACCGTGCGCTCAATCAGGTTTTCGCACTGAGACTGTTCGGCAACATCGGTAGGAACCACCAGTGCTTTGCCATCACGCCGGCGACATTCGGCTGCCACTTCCTCCAATTTCTCGGCGTCGCGAGCTGCCAGTGCGAGCCAAGCACCTTGGTCGGCAAGCGCAAAGGCCAGCTCGCGTCCAATGCCCGACGATGCTCCCGTGATGACGACGACGTTTTCCTGGAAATGCTGGTTGTTCATATGATTGCAGCGTCTCTTCGCGTCGGTCCCCGAACCCCGTACAAACCGTGGTCCGACGGGAGAGTGTTCAAACGATAGCATTCTTCAGGGCATTTGGTCGTCCGAACGGGGAACATTTCCCCACCAAAAACCGTTTAACCCCGAGCCGGAGGCGACGATCGTAACAGTATGCCCGTTGGTCGTCGAATGTTACAATCCCGCAATCTGAGGATCATGGCGGTTGGGATTCTCGTCTCGGCAGACCCATGCGAAGGGGCTGTCGCATCCGCTGATAATGGCGACTACAATAGGACGCCCCCTGCCTGGATAAACCCTGCACGCTCTACTTCCTTTCGGGGCTCCTCCCAAAAACGACCCACCAATGGCCATCAGACGTGAAGTTTCATCGTCGGCGAATGGATCGGTTGAACGCCAGCTTAGTCCCTTCGAAAAGGTGATCTGGCGGCTGAGCGAAGCCGCACCGTTGAACTTCAGCGTGTTTTGCCGCGTTTCCGGCCCCTTGACCGAACCTGTCTTGCGCCGAGCGCTGGTTGCAGCGCAGAAACGCCATCCGCTTTGCCAGGTTCGGATCCAACAGACCGGCCAAGGGCCAGGATACCGCACTTCCGATGTACCGGAACTGCCGTTGCGTGTCCATCAAGCCGACTCGGACCAATGCCTCGAAATCGTCGAAGAAGAAATCAACACGCCAATTCCCTGGGATTCGGGGCCGCTGGTTCGTTGTGCTCTGATTCGGCGTTCGGCGCAACTTCACCACGTCTTGCTGACTTTCCACCATATGGTTGGCGATGCGACGTCGGGAGTCTACCTGATGCGCGATCTGATCGACGCCGCGGGACAGGCAGCAACGACGGACTCGAGTGTGAATTTGCCCCCACTCGCTGATTCGACGCCGCTGGACCATAGGTTACCGATCTACACTCGCGGTTTCTCTGGATTCCGAAGAACCGTCGGCCTTGCGGCTGGCACTCTGTTGCAGAATGCGCGACTACGGCGGCCCGATTGGATTCGTCCCGATCGAGACGTGCCACCATCCGAACGGAGAACGCGCGTGCTAAGCAGGACGCTGGAGGCCGACTTCTCGGAGCGACTAAGAGCACGTTGCCGACAGGAGAAGACAACGATTCACGGGGCTCTGACCGCCGCGATCTGTCTGCAAATTGCGCATGAAATGGATCACGGTCGGTCGGTTAGCATTCGCCACCGCACCGCCGTGAACGTACGCGATATACTGCTGCCGACGGCAGGCGAAGACGTCGGTTTCTTTGCGTCGATGGTGTTCTACCGCGGCCAGGTCTCCCGCCATGACCAGTTCTGGGATATCGCACGGGTAGCCAACGGACAGATTAAATCTGCGATCGCCAAAGGCACACCGGCCGACGCCGTGAGAATGGTACCGCACCTATACCGTTTGCTCGGAGGCGATCGGCTCTCGCCGGAAAAGCTTGCTCGCTTGTGGCGGAAGCACAATCCGACAACGACCGGATTAACGAATATCGGAGCCGTCAAAATCGAGACACAATTTGGCGCATTCACCATCGAAGACATGCAATTCGCGGTCTCGCCCGCGGCTTTGGGTGATTTCACTTGCTGTTGTTCATCGTTGCATGGCCGACTGTTCTGGAATTTCATGTTGCCCGAACCGACCTTTCGACCGGAGCGTGCCGAGAGGCTGACTGAGGAAATGGTGGCCCGCCTGGTCGATGCCGTCTCGAGCTAATCACGACTGCCTGAAGAAGCGGCTCAATCTTTGGTCGAGGGGCTGTCATCGTTCGTCGCATCGTCGGCTTTCGGGTCTGCTTCGTCTTTCTCGCTGAGTGTCAGTTTCCCAAGGGGCCCCTTGGGGTCCGCTTTCCCATCCTTGTCCAATGTCAACTTGCCCAACGGACCTTTAGGGTCGGCATCGCCCGTTTCGCGGAGCTGCAGTTTTCCTAAGGGCCCCTTGGGGTCGACCTTGCCCGTCTCGCTGAGCTGCAGCTTGCCTAAGGGCCCCTTGGGGTCGACCTTGCCCGTCTTGCTGAGCTTCAGTCTACCAAGGGGACCCTTGGGGTCGGCTTTTCCTCTTGGCTTGGATTTGCCGGACGGTGACATGACCGTCGTTTCTGCAGGCTCAGCAGAGCCGAGAGGCATGACGGTCGTTTCTGCAGGCTCACCGGAGCCAAGCGGCATGACGGTCGTTTCTGCCGGCTCGCCGGAACCAAGCGGCATGACGGTCGTTTCTGCCGGCTTACCGGAACCAAGCGGCATGACGGTCGTTTCTGCAGGCTCACCGGAGCCAAGCGGCATGACCGTCGTTTCGGCCGGTTGCCCCGAGTCAAGCGGCATGACAGTCGTTTCTGCAGGCCTTCCAGACTCAAGAGGCATCACCGTCACTTCTTCGGGTTCACCGGGCAAGGGAACTCGCACGAGCGTCGGCCGCTGGGCCGTTGCGGCGGCGACTTCGGCCAGCATGTGGCGCACGTAATGCTCCAATGAATCACGGGTTGTCTTGAAACCAAACAGACCGGCGATCTTCTCGTATTTTCGGTTACGTTCGACTTCCTCGAAACGCTCCTTGATCGCCTTCAGCAGTTCTTGATCTTCCGGTCGAAGCTCGCCGGAATCGGAACTGATTCGCTCCAAGTCGTCAAGTTGCAGGTATTCATTCCAACCGGTCCCCTGTCGGATTGTGCCAAGCGACTTTTTGAGAGTGCTTGCCTCGGACGCCAATTGCGTTCGTCGACGCTCCATCGGATCACGCGAGAGTTCGGGCAGCAGAGCGTGTAGAACATGGAATCCCCAAAGACGGTGGATGCGCTGGTACTTTGGCTCCGTGCTCACCTGATCGTACCGGTTCCCAAGGCCGCGAATCTTCTCGAGCACCTCGTCGGTCACGTCTCCCGCGTCCCGTTCGGCAACGTGCCGGTCAAGTTCCTCCAGTTGAAGATAGTCGGTCCACGTTGGCCCGGTGTTCAGGCGAGCAAGACTTCGCTGCAAATCCTGGATTGCCGCATCCGCTAGCTCGCGAAGTTGTGCATCGCTGAGCCGGGCGACTTGATCGGCCGTCGGCACGGGCGGTTGGCTTGGACGCGATGCCGAACTGTTGGTGCCTTCCGAGCGGTTGGCCGACCTGGCATACTCCGACTGCAGCCATCTTTGAAACCCTTCCATGAGGATCGCCCCAGGATCGTTTGAAGGGCCGGGCGACCGGTACGGGGTTCCACGCCGAACGGAAGTCCCCGGCGCAGGCTTCGGAGTTCCCACGATGATCCCAGGGTGCGTCTGCGGATTCCGCTTAGGCGGGATTCCGAACTGGAATTGGGGTTGCCTCAATTGGTAACGTGGCTGCGCATGATTCGGCGGTTGGGCGTGGGACAGGCCAGCCATCGACAGCACGACCAAGCCCAGCGCGGATGCCTTAAGCGTATGGCGATACATAGCGATTGTTCCTTCCGGAGGAGTTGATTTCCGCGAGTGTGATGACTACGACTCAGCAACGGCGCCGAGGTAGTACTCTCTTCTAACCGCAAATTCGCCCTGAGCATAAACACCGCGCTCGTTTCGGGGCCACTCAGAGACCGGCTGCGCGTAGGAGTCAGAAAAGGACAATCGCATGGAAAAGACCACTGGTCGCCGCGCACGATCCCCCGGTTCTAGTCCGCCAATGCCCCGCGCCGTGGAACAAATGGGGTACGTGCTAGCACTGTGGAGACGATGCGGAGAACTTCTGTTGCCTTGAATCCCCATTTATTGGTACTCTTTCGCGCGCGAATATCTACAAAAAGCCAATCTGCATGCGCGCGTCGGCGTCGGCACCATTTCTCTGCGGCACCGGCGGGTTCTCTAACAGTGGGGAAACGTCATGAAGCGTTCCGCCAAGATTCTCTTCTGCGTGAGCATCGCCATTGTGCTCGGGTTCATCTCGGTATCTCTTCTGCCATCGCCGGCCGATGCACAGGAGGCCCAGTGGATATGGTCTCCGGACCACGAGAAGACCGAAGTCCCGCAGACCGCATGTCACTTCCGAAAACGGTTTACCGTCTCGTCGCCTGAAAGCGGCGAGATTTCCATCGCCGCGGACGATCAGTACGAAGTGTTCGTCAACGGCCGTCGAGTCGGCACGGGCGGATCGGCGGAGAAGCTGGACAAGTACGACATTTCACGTTTCCTGGCGCGGGGCAGGAACTTGGTGGCGATCAAGGTGAGCAACACGGACGGTTCGACAGCAGCCCTTGCCGCGCGGTTGATGGTCTCGGACACGTCGCGAGGTACGTTGTCCTATTCGACCGATCGTTCCTGGGTGACCAGCCTCCGGCCACTGCCGTTCTGGTACACGCCTCTCTACAACGATACACGCTGGCTTGCGGCGCAATCTTTTGGGATGCTGGGCCGGACCGAACCGTGGGACCAACAGCCGGAAGCCGAACCGGCGCCCCAGGTGGCGTCGACGACAACACAACCGAAATCGGTACCGACGCCGGAGCCGGAAGCACAACCGGCACCAATCCCCATCGAAGTGCAGGAGGACGGACCGTTTCAGATCGACGCCGAGTTCCAAGTGGAACAACTGTTGGACGCGGATCTCGCAGGATCGTTGATCGCCATGACGTTCAATGAATTCGGCCACATCGTCGCTTCCCGCGAAGGCGGCGAATTGCTGCTAATCTACGACAGCGATAAGGACGGCTACGTCGACAAGGTCCGTGAGTACTGCGATCAAGTCACAAGCTGCCAGGGAATACTCTGTTTGAACGGCGAGGTGTTCGTTACGGGCAACGGACCGGACGGCACCGCGCTGTACCGGTTGACTGACAAGAACCGGGACGGCCGGCTGGACGAGGCGAAGACGGTGCTCAAATTCGACAGCCCCGTCGACGAATACGGACCTCATGGGATTGCCATGGGCAGCGACGGATTCCTGTACGTCACGGTTGGCAGCCACGCTCGCCCCGCGCGCGCCGTGGACGACGACGGCCCGCACCGCGCCTACTACGAAGGTGATATGGTGCAACCTCGCTGCGAGGACCCGGGCGGGCATGCCGCGGGCGTGAAAGCGCCCGGCGGAACGATCCTTCGCGTGAGCCTGGATGGCAAACGATTGCAGTCGGTCGCCGGTGGTCTGCGCAACGCTTACGATTTGGCCTTCAACCGCGCTGGCGACTTGTTCACGCGCGACAGCGACATGGAATCCGACGTGGGGACCCCGTGGTATCGGCCCACGGCCCTCTATCAGGTAACTGCCGGCGCCGAGTTTGGTTGGCGGAGTGGCTGGGCCAAGTGGCCGGAGTATTTCATCGATCGTCTCCCCAGTACGCTGGACACGGGTCGAGGCTCGCCGACCGGCATGGTCTTCTACAGCCATAACATGTTCCCGGAAAGCTACCATGACGCATTGTTCATGGCCGATTGGTCGGAAGGGCGAATCCTGGCTGTCAAGATGAAACGCAACGGCGCCTCGTACACAGCCAACAGCGAGGTGTTTCTGGAAGGCGACGAGCTAAGCATCACGGATTTGGACGTCGGGCCGGACGGAGGCTTGTACTTCACCACCGGCGGTCGCGGCACCGTGGGTGGTCTGTATCGCGTCAAATGGAAAGGCAAACCACCGGCCGGGACGACCCAAATGGGTACGGGCCTGAGCGCCGTGATTCGCCAGCCCCAACTACAGTCGGCCTGGGCTCGGCAGAAGATCGCTGCGGTGAAGGGAGAAATGGGCGACGACTGGGACCGCATGATCCCCGGCGTGGCCCTCAGTTCAGCCAATCCGTGGCAATATCGCGTGCGTGCGTTGGAACTGATGCAATTGTACGGCCCGCCCTTGACGACGGACTTGCTCGTGAAGCTCTCGCGGACCGAAAACGAGCGGGTACGAGCCAAAGCGGCCGAGCTAATGGGGCTCCATGCCGATGCCAAGACTCGCGGCGCGCTCGTTACGCTGCTGAACGACAGCGATCGCGCCGTGCGACGCAAAGCGTGCGAATCGCTGGTCCGTTCTCGACAGACAGCACCCGTGGGCCAATTGGAGGAGCTTCTGAAATCCGACGATCGCTTTGAGGTTTGGGCCGCGCGACGATTGCTCATGGAAACGCCGGCGGATGGATGGCGTGACCGGTTGCTCGGCAGTAATGACCATCGCCTGGTGATCGAGGGCAGTTTAGCGTTGCTTGCGGCCGAGCCAGGCAAGGAAAACGCTCAGGCCGTCGTCGAACGCATCGGACAGTTGATGAATGGTTTCGTGACCGATCGCGAATTCATCGACATGCTGCGCGTGCTTCAAGTGGCAACGATTCGTGGGGAACTGACTCCGGAGGACGCGCCGCAGGTGCGCGAACTGCTGGCCGAAGAGTTTCCGTCGAGCGACGATCTGATGAACCGCGAGTTGGTGCGTCTGCTGGCGCGTTTGCAGGTGTCGTCGATCATGGACCGCTACTTGGAATACTTAGAATCGGACAGCGCGACCGACCTGGAGAAGCTGCATTTGGCATTGCACCTGCGGGCCATCGAAGACGGCTGGACGACCGACGGGCGGACGCGGGTATTGGAGTTCTTCGAGAGGGCACAGAAACGCAGCGGCGTCAGCAGCACACTGGTTCACTACATCATGAATGGCACGCGCGAGTTCGCCAAGTCGATGAACGACGAACAGTCGCTCGCCGTACTGGCGCAAGGAGCCCGCTGGCCGAACGCTGCGTTGGGCGTCTTATACCGAATGCCCCCGGAAGTGAGCGAAGAGACCCTTAGCGCCCTAAAAGACCTGGACGCGCAGATTATCGACTCGCTCGATCCGGCGACCATGCGATTGAAAGTGGGCATCGTTGCCGTGTTGGCCCGCAGCGGTGATCCTCAATCGCAGGCTTATCTCCGGGAACTGTGGGAACGAGATCCCGAACGGCGGCAAGCCGTTGCCATGGGCCTAGCGCAGTCGCCGACCAAAGAGAACTGGGACTACTTGGTGCGCAGTCTGCCGATCCTCGATGGCGTCGCGGCCCGAGAGGTGCTGGTCAAACTGCGAACGATTGACTTGGCGCCCGAAGAGCCCGAATACTATCGCCAAGTCATCCTTCGAGGGATGATGCTAGGAAACAAAGGGGCGGCCGACGCCATCGCGTTGCTCGAGTACTGGACTCAGGAGAAGCACGGAGATGGATCTGACAACTGGAAAGACGCATTGGCCGCATGGAAAGAATGGTACGCGGACGAGTGGCCCGAACACCTTGAAGCCAAGTTGCCCGAGGAAAGCGAGATTAGTCGATGGCGTTACGTTGACCTGTTGCGATATCTTACCACCGAGGAAGGTCGTTTCGGTTCGGCGGAGCATGGCGGTGCCGTCTTCCAAAAGGCCCAGTGCATCAAGTGTCACCGCTTCGGCAGTCAAGGTGGCGATGTCGGTCCGGAGTTGACCGACGTCAGCCGGCGCCTAATGCGAAAGCAGATCCTGCAGTCAGCCCTGCACCCGTCGCACGTCCTTGCCGACCAGTATGCCCGCAAAACAGTGGTCACCAAACAAGGCCGTAAGTACTCCGGCACGGTCACCACCGGCGAGCCAGGCCAGTCGATTATCGACGAGCACGATGGCACGACCGTCCTGATGGACGAGAAGGACATCGCGGAGGTCCAAGCCGAGAAAATATCTCCCATGCCCGAAGGCGTTTTGGATCAACTGACGCTAAAAGAAATCGCGGACTTGTTTGCCTACCTGCG
>JADHUC010000178.1 GCA_016784735.1 Pirellulaceae bacterium
CTCAAACCGCACGCTGACCCATCAACTCACCGCACGCTCGCCCACACTACCGCCCTCGCTCAAACCGCACGCTGACCCATCAACTCACCGCACGCTCGCCGCTCCGAAAAAGATCTTGCACGCTCGCCGCAAAGACACGAACAACCACAGCACTCCGTTTCCGTCAGTTGCCAGCGTTGCCATTTCGCTGTGATCGCGCAGTGCCTCGGGCAAGGCCAAGGCCGTCGTGCCGCGTGGAACCTGCAATTGCCCATTGCGGCGGCAGGACACGCGGACGTTTCGCTCGGAACGAAGCCCGGCCGTGTGCGAGTCCATGCCCCAGTCGGCTCGCCCTTCCTCGTAGGCGATCCATAGGGTGCCTTGGTCGTCGTATATCACCGAGGGATGCGCCTCGAAGCGATCCGTTGCCGCCACCAACTCGACGGGCCCCCACTGGTCTCCCTCTCGGACACGGAGGCAGATGTCATACGAGCCGTTTTGCCATCGGGACCAGGCCACGGCGATTGATCCGTCTGCCGAAGCGGCGATGGCGGGATTCCAGTCGTTGGCTTCGTCGTCGCTCAGGCAGATTGGCTCTTTCCATTCTTCATTCTGCAATTGGCGGAAATAGATGTTGGAACCGGTGCCACGCCAGCCCTGCCAGACCAACGCGAGCGACCCGTCCGGCGTGGTCGCAACGGCCGGAGTCTTATCGACGCCCGGTTCGTCGGTCAGTTGTTCCGGAGCTTCACACGCCAATCCGTCGGAGGAGGGCTCTGCCGTCGAGCAGTACAGATCCCAATTCTTCTGGCGCAGTTCCGCCCAGACGATCCGGCAGCCTCCGTCTTTGGCCGGTGCCACGGCGATAACATCGACATCGCCCGGCTCGGGCAATACGTCGAATACCTGACCGGGATTCCCCTCGCGGTCCAGCAATACGCCGCGGATCTGGTCGCCAGCAGGCGCCGAATTGTCAGCCGGTTCGCTGGTGGGCAATCCCAGGAACGCTCGCCACAGAATCAGTTGTCGCCCATCGGCCAGCCGGCACATGGCTGGATCGCTGTCTTGGGTGCTTCTGTCCGATAGCAGGCTCGGCACATCGCCCAAGCTTTGAAGCAACCGCACCACCAATCGCCCTTTGTCCTTGCCCGGAAAGCTCACCTCCAGCTTCTTTCGCAGATCGGCGATCTTCCATTCGAAGTTCCCCTGTAGGCTCACCAAGCCGACCGCCGTGGAATCGTCGCCGTCCACGATCAGTTCCATCCCGTCGGTACCGTTGTTGACCGTAAAGCTCTTGAACTCGGGAGGCCTCATTTGGTCGTGCCGGTCAGGCTCGAAGGAGACGGCTTTCATAGAGATCAGACGACCATTCATCACTCGCACTTGACCGTCCCAGTACATCTCGGACGGCGTCGGCCCAAGGCCCCATTCCAATTGCATGGCAACTTGCTCGGCGCGGGCAACGGAGCCGAGTAGACAAAGAATCAAGACGCTACCGGCAGTGATACGCATGGGCGCTCTGCCCTTTGATTTGGTCGATGTCTCAACCATGATTCAACTCCTTTTCGGTCCTTATCGTACTGTCGAGAAGAACGAGGACGATGTCGCGTTGTTGCTCTGAACTCCGAAGATACGGCATGCCGACGCGCCAAGCAATCCAGTTGACGCCGTTCGCTCTGTACCAAAGGGAATCAACACGCGATAGACGCCCGACGCGCAGCGCATTATGATCGTAGCACCGGGAGAAGGATCAGTTACCGGCTCGACCCAAATGGAAGAAGCTGGCCAGGTGACGGCCGTAACCCGGCGGCTACACGACGGTCAAGGGAGTAGGGCATGAAGCGGAATGCAGGGATCTTGGCATCTTGGGTATGGTCCGTTTTGACCGCAATCGCGCTCGGCAACACCACCTGGGCCGCGGAGGTTGACAGGCCCCAGCCAACGCCGGTCGCGCGTCCGCTCGCACCGGCTAGTGAACCGACGCTCGTGGAAGAGGCCCTGCGGGCGATGGACGGCGCCGAGGAGATCGTTTTCGCCGTCCGCGAGTTGTGTTCGGCCACGCAATGCTACGCGACGTTTGGCGTGTATTCAAACGAACCAACGTTTGTACATGCTCCGGACGGCTCGCGGCTGTGCAAGCTCAATCTGCGAACCACGCAACTCACCGTACTGTTGGATGATCCCAAGGGCGGAGTCCGCGACCCGCGCGTGCATTACGACGGCGGCAAGATTCTCTTCTCGTACCGTAAGGGCGGCACGCATCACTACCATCTTTGCGAAATCAACACCGACGGAAGCGGGTTCAGGCAACTGACCTTCGGAGATTGGGACGACGTCGACCCGGCCTACCTGCCTGACGGCGGCATCATCTTCGCTTCGAGCCGGGGCAGCCGGTTCATCCCCTGTAATCGTGTGCAGGTGGCCATACTCTACCGAATGGACGCGGACGGCGGCAACATGCAGTGCCTTTCGGCGAGTACTCTGCTGGACGACCGCCCGGCAGTGCTGTCGGACGGACGCGTGATGTACACGCGGTGGGAATATCTGGACCGCGCCGCCGAGAAATTCCGCGATCTGTGGGTCATGAACCCCGACGGCAGCGGACAGACGATTCTTTTCGGTGGTATGGGTCGGCCGTACCCAGACTTCTTCGCCAAGTGCGACGCACTGCCTATACCCGGCACGGACAAAATCGTGTCGGTCTTCTCGCCGGCGCTCGGCCAACGCGAGAACGCTGGGAACGTGATGGTTGTTGATCTGGATGCCGGGCCGGACGATTGGTCCGCAGCCAAACAGATCAGCCCCACGGTATCGGACTTGGTGTGGACCATTGGCTTAGGGCATGGGAGAGAAGGATTCCGAGACCCTTACCCGCTGTCTGAGGACTGCTACCTCGTCGCGAGTGACAAAAGCCTGTTGATCCTGGGCGGGAATGGAGAAACCCAAGACGTTTACCGGGCAGAGAAGATGGTTCACGATCCGCGGGTGATCCGTCCGCGACCGCGCGAACCGGTGGTCACGCCGCGTTCTGATCTACAGAAAACCACGGGGCAACTCGTCTTGAGCAACGTCTACCACGGACGCAACATGGAAGGGGTCAAGCCCGGGGACATCAAAAGTCTCTTGGTGCTTGAAGATCTGCCCAAGCCGGCCAGCTTACACGGCTTGCCCGGTGCGTTCAGCATGGGTGGAACGTTCACGCTCCGCCGGATTTTGGGCAACGTTCCGGTCGAGCCCGACGGGTCGGCCTCGTTTGAAGTTCCGGCCTTGCGAGCCATCTATTTTGTGGCCCTCGACGAAAAGGGTTTGGCGGTGAAACGGATGCAGAGCTTTACCATGCTGATGCCTGGCGAGACCCAAGGGTGCGTGGGCTGCCACGAGCCCCGCACGGGAACTGCCAATTACTCGGCAGGCAGCGGTGCTTTGATGGCGCTCGAACGTCCCCCGAGCCGGATCGAACCGATTCCCGGCGTGCCCGAGGTGATCGATTATCCGCGCGACATCCAACCGGTGTGGGACCGACACTGCGTCACCTGCCACAGCGCGGAGAAGCCGGAAGGACGCGTGGTGCTCACGGGCGATTACAACGAGTGGTTCACACAGAGTTATTACGCGCTGTTTGCGCATGAGCAGATCAGCGACGGTCGGAACTGGGCAGAGGATGGCAACAATCCGCCATGGGGCTTTGGCACCGGCGCCAGCCCGCTGATGAAAAAACTCGATGGCAGCCACTACGACGCGAAACTGACCGAGCAGGAAACTGACCTGGTGCGCCTGTGGATCGAATCGAGCGCGGTATTCGCGGGGACATACGCGATGTATAACCGCGTGGAGAACGCGGTCGCGGACGCTGTGGGCACTACAATGGTCGCGTTGGGAACACCCGTCGGCCCGATCGTCGAGCGGAGATGCCTGACGTGCCACGGTTCGGTTGCCGAATTGGGAAAACGGGTCACCAAGGAAGAGGAGGCGCCCGGAAACGGCCGGTTCGCCAACGGCAAGCCGCCTGAGATGCTCAACCTACCCCGCTACTGCTGGAACCTGTACAACCTCTCCCATCCGGAGAAGTCCATGATTCTTCTGGCTCCGCTAGCCAAGGAAGCGGGCGGTTATGGATGGTGTAAGGCCAAGGAAGGTCAGCCCATCGCCGTCTTTCGCGACGCCAAAGATCCCGACTACCAGACTATCCTCCAGGCTGTCCAGGCCGCCAAGATGCGACAAGAGAAGTCAGGACGCTACGGCATGCCGAGCTTCCGCCCCAACGAGCACTACATCCACTGGATGAAGCGTTTCGGCATCCTCCCCGAAACCTTCGACCCGGCCAAAGACCCCATCGACCCGTACGAGACAGACAAGGCGTACTGGCGTTCCTTGTGGCACCGCCATGCCCGAGATCATGCATCGCATGTTGTTCCGCGCCCGGCCTTTGACTCCAAGAACGAGTTGATCCAGAGCATCTCTCCGAAGACCGTGAGTTTCGCTCGCGTTATGGCCACCCACGTCCTATTCCCGGCCCACGTGGGGCGATTGAGGCGGGGACGGGGAAGAGGTTGAGAGGAGAGATTCCGCGACTCCTATCACGACCCGAACGTCGTCCGAGATTTATCCTGCTGGCGAGAGTGAACTCCGGATATTCAAGCTTTGAAACGATTTGGTTGCGAATCCGCGACGCTGTACTACCGTGCCGCGGCGGGGATGGTGACACGCAACACGCGCGGGTCTTGTGTGGCGGCGGCTAACTCGGTCCCGTCGGGGCAGTACGCCAGCGAATAGGCGGTGCCCGTGGGCAGTTGCTGGTGAAATAGCGGCTGGCCGTTCGTTGCATTCGAAATGAACAGCTTGCCCGAGTAGTCGATCGTTGCGACTCGCGTACCCGCAGCGTTATAGCGAAGAGCATGGATGGTATCGTTGTGGCCGCGCACGGTCAGCACGCCCGACAGTTTCTCTCGATCAAAGAACCGCCAGACCTTGCCCGTTCCGCCGGCCAACAACGTGGCTCCGTTTTTTGAATAAGCCATGGTATACAGATTGTCAGAAGTGTCGACCGCAATCCTCGCGGTCTCCTCGCCGCTTTCAACATCCCAGAAACGAATCGCAGCATCGCGATCGCAGCTAGCCAGCTCTTTGCCTTCGGGGTGAAATGCTACGGCATTTACCTGGGACGAATGGCCCGCGAAATGGTGAACATGGTCACCGGTTACCGCGTCCCAAAGTCGTACAGAGTTGTCTCCGCCCGCGCTTGCCAGTCTTGAACCATCGGCATTGTAGGCCAGCGAATACACTGCGGCCGTGTGCTCCGCCAAGGCAAGTCGCGGATTCGCCGAGGCCGCGTACCACCGCTTGATTGTTTTATCAGCAGCCGTACTGAACAGCGTGCGACCATCGGCTGCCAAGGCCAGCTTGGCCAGTGGTTCCGTGTGCCCGACGCACTCGTGCGTTAGCGACAGTTGTTGTGTGCCTTCGACCTGCGCTAGACCATAGTTTCGCACGATATTATCGCCACCGGCGACAATCAGCTTCTTGCCATTGTCGGCCAGCAACAGCGACGTTATGGCTGCAGGTGTCTTGACAGTCGCCACGTTAGCCCCGTCGGTTGTGCTCCAAACGTGCGCGGTCGCATCGTCTCCGCCCCCCGCGAGCAACCGGCCATCGGCGCTGACTGCGAGCGATTTGACCGGTCCGGTAGAACCCTCATAGGTTCGGATGGCCGTCAGGCCGGCGGTCTCCCACTGTCGCGCCGTTTTGTCGGCGCCGGCGGTGAAAATGTACTCGCCGTCCGACGAAACGACGACATCGTGAATCTCTCCCTCGTGGGCAGCCACGGCCCCGACGACCGCAGGCTGCCAACGGCGCAGCGTCTTGTCGGCCCCGCCGGAGATCAGCGTGCCGCCGTCGGCTGAAAGCTCAATCGCCAGCACTGCTGCGGTATGCCCGGCAAGATGTTCACGCTCTTGTCCGCTTGCGGCGTCCCACAAGTGAACAACATTGTCGTCGCCCGCTGCTGCCACGATGCCGCCGTCGGCACTGGCCGAAACGGCACGTACAGCGGCCGGGTGCGTGTAACTGGCAAGCGGCTGAACTTGCGCCGGAGCTTTGTCGTCGTCGGCCGCGGGTAACTGCCAAACATACACCTTCATGTCGGTTCCGCCGGCGATCACTTGCCGGCCGTCCCGCGTGAGTGCCAAGCTGTTCAGCGCGCCGGTGCTGCCGACAAACGTGCGGATCGGCTCGCCAGTTGCCGCATCCCATTGTCGTACTGCCTCGTCGGCACCCGCGCTGAAGAGTGACTTTCCGTCCGGCGAGAAACGGGCCGCTGTGGCACCGCCTTCGTGACCCGCGATCAGATTCAACAAGTTGTATGGCAGGACGTAGCCGTTGTTGTTCGCCGCAGCCGTGATTATTGTCTTTCCATCGGCTGCGAATGCCACGTCATGAACAGCCGCCGGTAACGTGAAATCCTGGCGTAGACGAGCATCGTCGGGCGAATACACACGCAAGTGCATGTCGGCCCCAGCCACAGCCAGTTTGTCATTGGCACCGTAGGCAACGCGGGTAACACCGGCACCGGTCGCGATCGTATGTTGCCGTTTGCCGTCCGACAGATTCCAAACCAATACGTTTTGCCCCGCGCCTGTCGGGTCGCCGCCCGCGGCAACCTGATTGCCGTCGCCGCGCAGTGCCACACTGCGCACGGGCGCCGGACTGCCCGAAAACTGCCGCACCAGTTTTCCTTCCAAGTCCCAGAGCTTGACGAGCTTGTCTTCGCCTGCGGTGGCAAGGTACTTCGAATCTGCCGAGACTGCCATGTCATGTACTTTCGTCGCGTCGGCAACGATTACATGCGCCGCCGCGACGTTCCACTTGCGGATGGTCTTGGCGGCACCTCCTGAGACAATCTGTTTTCCATCGGCAATAACGGCGACGGTAGAAACTACGCCGGCGTGTCCAACGAATCGCTCCAGTTCGCGGCCGCTGGCAATATCCCAGATGGTTACGAGTCGGTCGTCGCCTGCGCTAACGGCCCGCATCGAGTCGGGGCTGAGCGCCAAGCAGCGAATTGGTGCGGCAGCGGTAATTGTCGAGACCGCGGCACCATTGGCCAACGTCCAGACGCGCAGAGTCTTGTCGGCACTGGCAGAAACCACGCTCGCGCCGTCCGCCGTGACGGCAACGCCGGTAACGACGTCAGTATGACCTGAAATGGATCGGATTGGCTGACCATTGGCCAGATTCCAGTGCCGCACGGTCTTGTCGGCACCGCCGCTAACCAAGGCCGCACCGTCGGGCGTGTACGCGAGTGCCGTAACAGCGCCCTCGCGACCGGTCAGCAACCGGACAAGCGATGTGCTGTAGACATACGCGTTCTTGTCGGCAGAGCCGATAACGATCGAACCATTATCCGGTGCAACAGCGACCGATGTGGGCGGAGCTGGGATCGAAATATCTTCCAGCAGCCAGTCATCGGCAACACCGAAAACTCGCAGATGATGATCGGCACCGGCAGCGACAATCTTCGCGTTGTCGGCACTGTAGGCGATCGACACGACGGCTGCTAGAGTCGGAATCTTCCGTTCCACTTGTCCATTGTCGGCGTTCCATAGATACACGTGGTTGTCGGCAGCGCCGGCGGACACTTGCAGGCTGTCGCCGCGCACCGCGACGCTGTTGACGGCAGCCGTCGGACCGCTGAATTGCCGGATCATTTTGCCGGTCAAATCGAACAACTTAACGAGGTTGTCCGCCCCGCCAGTCACAAAATGCTGCCCGTTGGGTTTGAAGGCCACGCTACTGACACCACCCTCATGACCCAACAACACAAACTTCGCCGACAGAGACGACCAGTGTGTGTTACCGCCGGCGCTGCCAGAGACCACGTTTTTGTTATCCGGAGTGAAGGCAACGGCGGAGACCGGCTGCGTGTGATCGAGAAAGTGCTCGAGCACTCGGCCTGAAGGCACGTCCCAAATGCGCAGTAAACTGTCATCGCAGCCTGTCGCCAGTTTGAGATTGTCAGCGCTGGGGGCCAGGCAACTCACCGGTGCCGGGTGTGACAATACCGCCACAGACGCGGCATCGGCCAAGTTCCAAACACGCACCGTTTTGTCTTTGCCTGCGGAAAAAACTTTGGTGCCGTCCTTGCTCACTGCCACACTGTTCACGGCATCGGTATTTCCGGCAAATGCCCGCTGCATCGCACCATCGGACACGGTCCAAAGCTTGACGCTCTTGTCCGCACCACCCGTTACCAGCGACGCTCCGTCGGGTGTATAAGCCACGCTGGTCAGCGCGCCTTCCGAATCGGCAATCACCGTGTGGCTGTCCAAAAGTTCTGGAGTCGCTGCGGGTAATTCCCAAATGCGAATTTTTCCATCCGCGCCCGTCGAGGCAAGTTGGCCGGCCTGTGGCCGAAACCCCAGTCCGCTTACCGCTCCTTGGTGCGCGCCGGTAGTTCCCTTTTCAGTGCCGTCAGCGAGGTTGAACAGATGGATAGCGCCGGACGCCAGCCCGGCCGCGATCAGCGTGTTGTCGGCGGAAATTGCTGCCGCGGTTACTGCTGCGGGCAATTCTCGAATCGCGCGGACTGGCTTGCCAGTCGCCAGATCGAATACCTGAATCGACTTGTCGGCTCCAGTGGAAATACTCAGTTTCCCGTCGCCGGTAACGGCAATGGCAGTCACCGCCGCAGCGTGCTTAGCCAACGGCTTGGCGGCAGTCGCTGATGTTTGCCAGAGCTTCACGGTGCCATCCGCTGCTCCGGTAGCGAACGTCCTGTTGTCGGAGCCGAAACTGATGCCGGTTACGGCTGCTTCGTGAGCGCCCAACGTGGCGGTGAGTGTTCCATCGGCTGGGTCCCACAATCGCACCAATCCCTTTTCGTCGCCCGTGGCCAGTTGCTTTCCGTCTCGCCGAAATGTGCTGCTGCGAAGCGGCGCTTCGTGGCCTGGTAGTGCGCGAGCCGGTTTGCCGTCGGGTAGCGACCAGAGTTGCGCCGCGCCGTCGGCTGCGCCAGAGAATGCCAGTTTGCCGTCAGGGCTGATTGCCACCGTCTGAACGGGCATTTGATGCTGCGCGAGCGTCAATGGCGGCTTCGGCAAGTTCCATATGCGAATCGAGCCGTCAGCCCCGGCCGAGGCGATTTGCGGCTCTTTCGGATGGAAGACCAGTGCTTGCGCCGCGCCGATGTGTCCTGCCAGTTGCAGCCGGTCGGCACCATCGGCCGTGTTCCAGAATTTCAACACGCCCCTATTGTTTGCCGTGGCGATGGTATCACCATCCGGGCTTATCTTGAGCGCTGTGACAGGACCGGTTTGCCCCGTTAGCGTTCGGAGCTCTTTTGCGGTCGTCGCGTCGATCACGCGGACGATGGAGTCGGCACCACCTGAGACAATCAGTTTTCCGTCGGCACTGGCGGCCACCGCCGTCACTGCGGCCGTTTGGCCCTCGAAGGTCTGCGGTGCAACCAGAGGCAGATTCCAGATCTTGGCGGTGCCGTCGATGCCGCTCGTAAACAACAGTTTCCCGTCGTCGCCATGAGCCAAACCGGTCACCGGACCGGTGTGCGCGTGCAGCGTACCCAGAGCCGTTCCATCTGCGGTGTCCTGCAACTGGATGACGCCGGTCGCGTCGCCAAGCGCCAGTTGTTTGCCATCGTGGCTGAACGCCGCTTTTTGATTGACTTGAGCCAAACCTTCGATTGTGCGGATCGCTTTGCCGTCGGCGACATTCCACAGCCGCACGGTTTTGTCGGTACTACTCGTGGCGGCGATCTTGCCATCGCTCGTCACGGTGACTGACTGCACGGGCCGCGAATGTCCGGCCAACGGCAGCGGCTGGCTCGGCAGCGACCAAACTCGCAAAGTCCCATCGGCGCCGGCCGAAGCGATGTGCGCCAGTTTCGGATGAAAAGCCACTCCTTTGACCGCACCTGTATGACCGCCCAGAACAAACCGGTCGGCCCCGTCGGCGGATTGCCACAATCGGATCGAACCGGTTTCCCCGCCCGTTGCCACCAGCGAAGCATCGGGGGCAAACGCGATCGCAACAACCTTACCCACCTGGCCCGGCAAGGCCCGCAGCGGCTTGCCGTCTTCGGCATTGAACAGATGCACCAGCGAATCCAATCCGCCGCTGGCGATCGTCTTTCCATCCATCGAGAGTGCCACAGCCGTCACTTGATCGGTGTGGCCCGGCAACGACTGAGGTGCGACGGGCGGCCACTGGATTAAACGCAACAGGCCGTCCTGACCCGCACCGGCAACGAGCTTTTCCTCGGGATGAACGGCCACCGCGCCCAGCGGTGTGGTTAGAATTGTGCCCAGTGGCGCGGCATTGTCCAGGTTCCAGCCACGCAAGCCCCCGTCGGCTGATGCCGCCATAACGTTCTTCGCTTCAGGAAGTATCGCCACGGCGGTAGTCGGCGTGGTCGAGCCAGGAAAATCGCGCAGCCTGGCGTTCGTTTCCGCATTCCATAATCGCACGACATTCGTCGCATCGCCCGTCAGCGCCAGTTTGCCATCGGGTGAGACGGCCAACGCGGTCGGGATACCTGGAACGTTCGGAATGTTGGCCAGCGGATGAATCGACGGCAGATCGACGACCTTGATGCTGCGGTCGACGCCGCCGGTGGCGAACTGTCGTCCGTCGGGCGAAACGACAAGGCTCAGCACGGGCCCGGAGTGATTCTGTATCGTGCGGATCAGCTTGCCAGTCGCCCGGTCCCACACGCGGACTGTTCCATCGGAACCTCCCGCCAATACCGTTTTGCCGTCAGTCGAGTAGGCAACCGTGCGGACGGGCGTTTCGTGTCCCTCAAGGTATTGAATCTGAGGCGGTGGAGGATCTTGGGCAACCAAAGTCAGGGCACATCCAAGTACCGCGAACGCAATGATGGTCGCGGAACCCAAGCGTGAAATACTCGAGCGCATCGGCAACCCCCATCTGGCGCTAGTTGGACTGCGCCACTTCGCCGTCCACACTAGCCCGAAGCGCAAGCGAGGGAGAACGTTGCGCCAAATCCCTCGCTGGCGCGTCGGGCTAGTGATCTCGCGGGCTTCGCGCCAAAATGGCACTGTCCAACTAGAAACCCAACACCTGAACTTCGCTCAGGCCCGTATGGCTATCAGACGTCCATAGCTGCTTGGCCTGAAGGCGCACATAGCGACCGCGAGCGAACGGGACTGGCACCAGCGTGCTGTAGTCGGGCGTTTCCGCAGCGCCGGGTGCTGTCGGAACATCGCCGCTGGCAATCGGGTCCATTTCGCTCGACGAGTCGCTCACAATAATATCAACCTCTTTCCACCCGCGCTGCGCTCCTGACGCTTCGTTGAAATTCCAGATGCGCACACCCACGACGGTTCGCGACTGGCCTAAATCGAGTGTGATGCTGCTCCGCTCGTTAACTGGATGCCGCCACATTGTTTTCAGGTCGACCGAATTCCAGACGCCATCTAACACTGCGGCGGCAGGGCCATCGGTTGCTTCGGCTTGGACGTAATGGATTTGCACATCGCTGAGCGGTTGTGGTGTAAGCTGGCGCGTTGCATAGGCCAGCACTTTCGCTCGATGAACTACCTCGGCCGCGACTTCGTCGTCAGCCGGCTTCTCCATGAGTTGCGTAAGCCGCCCCGGCAACTGCGTCAACTGTTGCTCTTGCTCGGGAGTCAATACATCGTCGAATCCGCGACGCGCCGGCAGATCGAATTGCCCGTGGACGCGCAACGCGTGATGGACCGCCCGTAACGCCGGCGCCAACGCCGGACCGTCGTCTTCGAGCAGCGGTAACACAGCCAGCACGGTATCATTAGGAGGATCGACGACCTGCGACAGCGCCGTTAACGCCGCGGCGCGCTGCTCGGTCAATCCAGTTGACAGTGCCAATTCCAGAAGCGATTTGCCGCCGCCGGGCTGCCCGGCGCGCCCGATTTCTCGAATTGCCGCCGGCCATACCTCCTGCTGTTCGGTTCGAATCAGCACGGCGACCATCGCTGGTAGCGTGCTTTTGGGTTGATTCAACAACCGCAACGTCTCCAAAGAGTTGGCGGCCAGGATCGGGTTGTCGGTATTCTCCGATGCCTCAAGCAGCATGCCCAAGGCGACCGAAGGATTCCGTCGCAGATTGCTCTGAGCGGCGATAATGTCTTTACGTCTTTCCGTGCCCAGCAGTCGTATCCAGACTTGCATATCACGTTGCGCCCGACGTCGTCGCTCGATTTCTTCGGCAATCACCCGTACCGCCTCCCGCTGCTCGGCGGTCGGCGAGTAGGCCGTTACTTTGCTCAGTTTTTCCGTGGCCTCGGTGAACTTGCCGAGGTTCATCAGTTCTCTCGCCGCGGCGAGATTCTCTTCGCGCTGTTTCGCTTTCAAAGCGTTGCGCCGCTTGACCAACTGCTTTTTCAGATCGTCCAAATCGCTTTGCTGTTGTTCGTCGAGCGAGTCGGGATCCTCATAAACGCTGGCCAACTCGTCAATCAGTTGCTCAGTCTCGTCCAATTCATCGGCCTGAAGATGAGCAAATGCCTTGTCCAGCAGTTCACTCCAAACGACCGCGGGATCAGGTTTCTCTTCGACCGGCGGCGCAACCACATCTTCTGGTGGCGGGGGTTCGACAGGGGGCGTATCGCTCGATGGCGAACACCCGCTGGTATGAATTGCGACCAACAGCAAAACTGAAACCGCGATCCACACCGAAAGGTACCGATTCCAAAGGCGGTGAGATCCGTTCAAATTGTGATCGACCATCGTTTCTCGCAAGAAAATGGAGAACTCTTGAAGTCGTAACGAATGGATTAGCGCAACGGTACTCCCTCCTCTCGCTGCAACCAGAATAACAGACCTCTAGCGTGTCTTCCACTGCTGGGCGTGGCGGCCCACCTTGTATCGATCTATATGCGTGATCATGGCCGTCGATGCGCTTCCAGGACGATGTAGACCCTGGCGTTTTTCGCCGGCACGGCAACCGTGACGCGTCCGCTGTGGATATCGAGTGTCTTGCTTCCATCAAATAGGTCCAGCAATCCCGAATGGCCGAAACCCTGCGCCAGCGTGCATTCGACTTCCTTGTCTTCCTCGCTGTTGTTCAGTACGATCAGGCCGTTTTCGAAGGTTCTGTGCGCCAATTCGGCATCCTCTCTGATCGGCTCGAGCGGCTTGCCCATGTGTGCCCGGTAGAGAGCCTCTGCTTTGGTACCGTCCAGCGCGGCCCACCAGATGAAGTCGACCAGTCTGGCGGCGGAGAACGCCCAGTAAGCATCCTCTTTCACCTCCTTGCGGGACCCATCCAGATACGACAAGGCTGTGATTCTTCTGCCGGATTTCAGGTACGAGTCGTTGTCTTTCGCACGTTGCTTGACCTGTTCCCAGGTGTGCCTTCTTCCCTCCCACGCCCAACTGTAGACAAAAGACTCCCACATGCAGCAGTCGCCATTCTTGTGAAACGGCGTGCCGATTCCGGGATTCAGGACAACGATCTTGTCATCGCCGTAGCTCTTCACCAGATTACGAATGGATTGGAGCAGCCTATCCCAGGCGTAGTCGTGCGTAGCCTCGGGGAAAAGGTGCTCGTGAACGTACGCGTCGAATTCTGGGTTCCTGGTCGTGGATTTGTGAGCATGGCATGGCCGTCGACGACCAACGTTGTCGATGAAAACGCCATCAGCTCCAAAGTCCATCATCTTCTTCACATACGCCAAAGACAGTTTCCAATAGCTTGGGCTGTTGGCGCAGGTCAGGATTCTGTGCAAGCGATCGCTGCCGTCCATGGGAGTGTGGACCCACCGGCCCTCTGAATCCTTGAGGAGTATTTCGGGGTGTTGAAAGTAGAAGACGTCCTGGTCTGCATAGTACGTGTGGATACACATGAAATGGACATAGGGGATGGCGCGGAATCCCTGCTCGTGAGCTTGTTTGTAGGCGGCAGGGCTATGCGGCGCGTGTGAGAGCAGTGCAACGCCGTTCACCGATGAGCCATCGAGCTTGCCATCGATCACAACGGGAACCTGTTCGCGCACCGTCTTCCTGGCATGTCCGGCCCGGTATCTGACGATCCTTTCGACCGCCACATCTTTCAGATCGATGTCGTAACCTTTCCACACGGACCGTGCCCCGGAAAACATATCCGCTTTCTGCAGCCATTCCGGCCCGGGGCCATTGTCCTCCTGAATCGCTGGAATGTCCAAGTCATATTTGGCGGCGAGTTTCGCATCATAAGGTATGTGCTCGGCCGCGGCAGCCGTGGCCGAAGCCAGGCTGACAATCGTGACTGAAAGAGCGAAACACGTGCGAATGATGATGAGCTCCTTTGATTGGAAGTGGCCCGCTCGTTCAGACGTCACAGATTTCGATGGCCTGGGCCAGCGACGTGAGGGGGTCGCGTGTCGGTACGAACTCGTGGGCGACGTAGCCGGTAAAGCCGCTCTCCGCGATGGCCCGCATGATCGCGGGATAGTACAGCTCTTGGGTCTCGTCGATTTCGTGCCGGCCCGGATTGCCGCCGGTGTGGTAGTGGCCGATCAGGTCCTTGTGAGTCTGGATCGTGCGGATGATGTCGCCTTCCATGATCTGGGCATGGTAGATGTCGTACAGGATTTTCACGTTGGGCGAGCCGACCCGCGTGCAGACCTCGACGCCCCAGGCCATGTTGTCGAACATGTAGCCCTTGTGGTCGACTTTGCTGTTCAGGTACTCGATACAGACGTTGACCTTCTTCTCTTCCGCGAAGGCGGCAACCTGCTTGAGCGCTGCGACTGCATTTTCGATTCCAACGTCGTCGGGGATCCCGTTTCGGTTACCCGACATGGCGATGACGTTTCGAAAACCGTATTCGGCCGTAGCCTCGATCGCCTCGCGGATGCTGGCAATCGCCCGCTCGTGCTTTGCCTTGTCGTTCACTGCGCCTCCGCCGGAGGTCATGGTGCAGACCAAGCCGTGCTTCTTCAGAGTAGGAAAGTCATCGGGCCTGAGCAGGTCGATGCCCTTCAAGCCCATCTTTGCACCTGCTTCACAGAGCTGATCGAGCGAGAGTTTGCGGTAACACCACCGGCTAGCCGACTGGTTAATCCGTCCGTTCTTTACGATTCGCTTGATCTCCGCGGTCGCATCTTGGGCCAAGACGGGTGCCGCGATGGCTCCGGCGGCGGCAATCGAGGCTCCGCGGATAAGGGCGCGACGCGAAAGTTTGCCTGCTGCGTTCATCGGTGTTCTCCTATCGAGGGTGGGTTCAACTTGCGTGGCCGCTGGGACGCTTCTGTTGTTACCACATTCGAGGCGCTTGCTCAAGCGCTTGTACGGTGCACGTGGCACCGCTTCTTGGCGCAGGGCAAAAGGAGCCGAGAGACAGTTGCTGGAGATGGGACAGCACAAACCGTGTCTTGCACGGTCAAGCGGCTGGCAGTTTGCCTTCAGACATGAAACGATCGAAGATCGCTTCCTCCAGGTGTCCCTGATGCGCAAGATGATCTCTGACGGCCGCGATATCTGCCGCCCTTGCAGTGTCCTCGTCTCGGTTGTCGGGCAACACGATCACGCAGCGAGAGACGGGATGCCGAAACGCCCGGTTGTTATTCTTCACCAACTGTTCTCTGGTGAATCCCAGGTCGAGCAACAACTGGCGTAGTTTTTCGTTCGTCACTTGTCCAGCCATGGCTAGTCCTCGCTGTCAAGCTGTCTCGTTCTGTCCAGGAGCAACTCTCGAAACCGATCAACGGCCGTCACGGTGAGTTTGTTGTCTGTTGGTATCCGCACCGTAATGCTGGCGGATTCATTCTCCACAGCTCGCCCGATTTCATCCACGTGATCATCGACGTAAGCCTGTATGTCCACCCAGAAAGCCTGGTGCTTCAGCGCGTCGTAGAGCACAAGAATGAACGGGTGAAACAGTTGGTGGTACCAGAAGTGAAGATGTGCCATCTCCACAATGCATGTTATGCTCCTCCCGCCATCAACGACGCGCAGGTCATCGGTCGCCTTCAATTGAAAATCGACTTGGCCCGTCTCCACTTCCGTGGTGTCGGGGTGGTGCGTTCGCAAGATGGCGTCCGTACCGTCATCCGACTCCTCAGGAATGCGGATCAGCCGGTGGCCGCGGCGCAGCACCTGCCTTTCAAGAAAGTTCACGCTCATGTCCGCAATGACACGCGAGCGCGGGCGGCGCTTGCGGCGGCCAGTCCAGTCTTTCCAGCTCATCCCTAAGGACCCTACAGTACCATTTTTCTGCGAATTGACGGAATATCAGTTCGGCCGGACCGATTCCACGCCATTGTCTGAGTATCGGCTCTCTGCAGCGCGGCTCAACAACGTGTCCGAGAAATCGAAGTATCGGCGATCTTCCGCGTAGATCATCTCAGTTTAGCGCAACCCTTTGCCATTATTGCGGTTGCGGCGGACTCTGCCATGACCTCGACCCTCCCGAGTAACGTGACACGTATTGGGATTTCGCTGTGCCATCGCGGGAACCGACATTCAGTGGAGTACTTGACCGATGGTAGAGTGGTGGGTCGAATTGGGACCTGAATGGCTACGCGATAAAAGGAAGGGAAGCGCGGATATGTGTCGAACCGTTCTTTGCTGGTTGATGGTTCTGTCGTTCATGCTCTCTTGTTCTGCCGCGCGGGCCGAAACGGTCCCGCGCCGGGACGTGCAGGACGTGTGGAACGAGGAGTATCAAGAGTTGGCCGGGCAGATCGGCCGACTGAAGAACTGGAACGGTGTGCCGCGCGAACGGCTGCGGGCCGAAGCCCTGGACCCGCAGGCGCTGACCTTGCCCGACGACAAGGATCCGCTCGATGTTGTCGTCCGCCGAACCGGCGTCCTCTTGCAGCACTTTGAGAAAGAGGGGCGAGTTGCGGCCTCTCTGCTTGCGAGGTTTTCGACGCGACTGAAGCAACTGGCCGCTTCGGAAGAATCGACGTCGGGCATCGAGGCGCGCAAGACGCTCTTTCTCGAGGTGTGCCGACTGCGGCGAGAGATCGCGCTGGCGAATCCGCTGCTCGACTTCGATCACATCGTCTGCATGCTCGAGCAGCCCGGTGACCGCCGGTTTGTCGAGCAGGCCAGGGCCTGTTTTCCGGGACACAGCAAGGGGGGTGGGCCGATCGTGGTTCGCGATTTCAAGTCGCAAGCTACGATCGAGAAACCGCTGGCCGGCGTGCCAGTGGCCTCCGGACCGTGGCAAGGCAAGGAGCTGACCGGATACTTCTCGGGCTTGGAACTCAGCTACGATGCCACGCAGCTCCTGCTGGCCGCCACGACCGACACGGATGTCTGGCGCGTGTTCCGATTCAACTTGGGCACCAAACGGCTTGAGCAACTGACCGACGGGCCTGACGACGATTTCGATCCGCACGAGCTTCCGTCGGGCAGGATCGTTTTCACCTCCACGCGTCGTGGCGGCGTCGGCCGTTGTGTGATTGTGCCGCAAGCTCAGACCTACACGCTGCACTCGATGGAGCCGGACGGTTCGGATGTCGTCTGCCTCAGCTTCCACGAAACGAACGAATGGCAGCCCACCCTGAGCCACACTGGAAAGATCGTCTACACGCGCTGGGACTACGTGGACCGGCACTGGGGCACGGCCCATCACTTCTGGCAGTGTTTTCCCGACGGGCGCGATCCGAGAAACTACCACGGCAACTATCCCTTGCCCTGGTCGGCCATGCCCAAGGAAGTTCCGCCCGAGCAATACGGAAAGGGACACCTGGGCTACGGGCGCAAGTTACGCCCCGACGCGGAAATCTCCTTCCGCCCCGTGCCCGATTCGCCAAAGTATACGGCCACGGCAATCGGGCACCATGAGGGTTTTTCGGGTAGTCTTGTCCTGCTCGATCCACGGATCGTCGACGACGGTAGGATGGCCCAACTCAAGCGCATCACGCCAGAGTACTTTTTCCCCGAAGTGGAACCCCTGGCCACGTACGCCTACGGCACGGCTTGGCCATTGAGCGAAGACTTCTATCTCTGCAATTTCAACTTCGGTCTCTACCTGCTCGACCGTTTCGGCAATCGGGTAGTGATCTACGATCCGGGCCCGGGACCCTATCGCGTGCGGGATCCGTTTCCCTTGCGGCCGCGTCCAATGCCGCCCGATGTGCCGGTCAGAACCTGGCAGGGCAAACGAGAAGGCTTGGCCGGTCATCGTCGGGCAGTGATCAGCGTGGCGAACGTATACGACACCGACGGACCGGGCAGGTTGCCCGATGGAGTCGATGTAGAGTGGATGCGGATCGTCCAGGTCATTCCCCAAGTGCAGGACAACTGGTTCAGTCTGGAATCCGTGTCGCAGGTCTCGTTCGCCACCGATTCGATCGGCCGCGTTCCGCTGGGCGTCGTGCCGGTGGAAGAGGACGGCAGTGTCTATTGCGAAGCGCCGGTCGGGAAGGCCATCTATTTCCAGTTGCTGAACGAGCGGGGCATGGCCGTCCATTCGATGAGGTCGGCCACCTTTGTGCATCCCGGAGAACATCTGTCTTGCCAGGGATGTCACGAAGACCGTTGGGCGGGAACCGCGCGGCCTCGATCGCAGCCCATGGCGCTAACGCGCCCGCCGTCGAAGATTGTCCCGGAAGTCTCCAGCGGCGCGATCCCTTTCAACTTTGTTCAATTGGTCAAGGCGCCCGTGTTCGACAAGAAGTGCGTGCCGTGCCACCAAAAGCACCCCAAGGCGCCCGACATGAGTTATGCATCGCTTGCCCGAAACGACCTGGCGTTCAGCTACCCGGGCGAAAACCCGGCCTTGGAAACTTGGGGCGTCGGCGGTTCCCGAACCACGCCGGGCCGTTTTGGCGCGCGGGTCTCGGGTATTATGAAGTCGCTCACCACCGAGGATTACCACACAGACCTGGACATGTCGGACGACGATTGGCGGCGGCTGACCCTCTGGCTGGACCTGAATTCCAACGAGATCGGCTGGATCGGCAACGATCGCAGCCAGACCGCCGCCCAAAAGGCCGGCGAGGCCCTTTGGCCGCCTGTCGACATGGATCAATCGAATCCATCGGGGGTGGAGAACGCATATCCCATCGCCACGGCCGGGGTGAAGTGAAACGTAATCACCTCTATTCTCCTCCTGCCGCCAGGAGGTCTTTGACCCCCGGTTCCCGGCGATGTATGACCTTTTGGAGCGAGGCAAGAATCTTCTGATAGTCAGCGTCCTCCTTGCTGGCAAACACAGGCTTGCCGTCTGCCGCTTTACACAGCTCCCATCCACCATCGCTTTTTGCCAGCGGCGCCTGCAATGCGGCGCTATGGTCCGGGTTTGACAGGTTCAGGTGCCGCACCCGCATGCCGCTCCGGGCAACGCCCCACTGACCAGGACGGTATTCGCCAACGTGAACCGTTGAATGATGCTCGTTCAGGCCCGATTTCGTGTCGGGGTTGTCATTGCCGTGACAACTGGCACAGCGTCTGTTGTGAACCGCGGCCATCTCCTGTCGCGCCGGCTCTTCGAGCAACGTAGGTGATCGCTGGCGGCAATGGCCGTAGAAAGGAACATTGGAGTCGATCCAGAGGAAGACGGCCAACTGTTCCTCAAAGGACATTCTCTTTTCCTTAGACGATACTGTCCTTTTGCAGTGCGTGGGATCCTGAATGTGTCTCGTCAACTTGCTCAAGAGACTGCCCCTGCTCAGCGGCGCCTGCTCATCTAAATCGTTGCTGGGCTGAGCATGGGTACTGCCCGTACCGGGAGTAAAGTGTACAAGCATCCTGTCGGTCAGTTCCATGTAGGACAGGTTGTATACCGTTGTCCGGTCGCCGGTCAGGTTCAGATTGGCTTTCGGGTTTGGGCCGCTGTGACATTTGGTGCAGTACTTATCCAGGATCGGCTGAACAGTGACCTCATATTCGATGATGCCGTTGGTTCCCCAGTCAGGCATCCGAGGCCGCACGGCCCGTTTGCGTGCCGCAATTGGCGAGACCGCTTCGTCGGGGGGCGCATCGATGCCTTTGCGCTGTTCATGACAACCGACGCAACTGCGGACCTCGCCCGGCATGGCATGAAAATCCGAGCCCTGGGTCATCAGCATCCTGCCGTCTTTGTCCAGCACGTGAAAATAGAGACTTCGTAATGCGGGTACTTCGAAATGGGCTGAACCGTCTTCTTCGATCGGGACAAGCCCAACGACGCGGTTGGCGTACCAGATCGTGCCTACACCCATGGAACCGCCCCTGCCGCTGGACTGGATGACCTGTTCCATGACCGCCAGGTACGCGGCGCGGCCGCGTTCGATTTCCGGTTCGATACCCTGGTAAACATCGTACAGCAACATCGTCGCTTTCTGGCTCCAGTCCGGATCAGCCAGCATCTGCTCGAACAAGTCGACATTGGGGTCCCATTCGGCCGTCCGGCTGCGGTCCCGGATGACCGGCGGCCTGGGTCGGGCGGCGAACACCTGAGCCGAATGAACGCCTTTATCACCCGCCGTCTCCAGGATGCACTTCTTGTTGCCCGATCGGTCCAGCAGGTAGAGGCCGACTCTTCGGTCGGCGCGTCCCCCGTACGACACGAGAAACAGTTGTTCGTTCAAGGGCTGTACGTCCTGGTAGGCATAGACCGGCGGCCTGTCGCCGACCGACGCCGTATCGTGAGTCAAACGGCGAAACCCCAGACCGTCTGCCGCTTCCTTGCCGTTGGCATTCCACAGCAGGCCGATCAGTCCGGTAAGATGCGCGTGATGAGGGCCAAAGACAGAAACCACCTCCGGCCGTCCGGGAACCTGTCGGGGCCGGCACATGGAACGGGGATCAATGACCGTATTACCGAAGTACAGATCCATCGCCGTACCGTCCGGGTTCTGTGTCCAGATCGCGTGACGGTTAAAGACGTTCTTGTTCACCCCGTAGTCCCAACGAGTGAAGATAATCTGCCCGTTGTCCATAACGCTGGGCGATGTGTCGATTGTCAGGTTCGCCGAGGCGACCTTCCGGTTTCCACCTTCCGAATCACAGATGAATAGCAGTTGCCGCAACCCATTGGCTTTGCATGGTGACTTGCCGTCTTCAAAATCGAAAAACACCAGACGGCCGTCGGGCATTTCGCATGGCGACTGACCTGTTTGGAGCGTCCGTAGGTTCCTCCCGTCGATATCCACGGCGCTGATATCGCCACCGCCGCCGATATAGATGGTCTTTCCGTCCCATGACAAACTGATTTCGTGGGCGATGCCGGGATGATGAACAATGGTACGGACCTTTTTTGTCTGGGGGTCAAACACCCGAATGGATGCTTGGTCTGTGCCGGCGTTGACAAACATCATCGAGTCATAACCATACGAAGGCCGTTCGAGGAACAGCAGTTCCGGCAGTTCACCAATGGTCTGATCCCATATCTCGTCCATCATCGTGGCGGCCGCCAACACTTCTTCGACCATGGGTTCGCCGGTGGACGCGATCCTGGCCAGCAGTGGTTTCACCTGTGATTCCAGTTCGGCCAGCCGTTTCGCATGACGGTCACCAGCCGGAGATGTAGGATACTTCTCCAGCGCCTTTTCGATAGCCGGAACAATTCGGCCCTTGGTATCCACGGCCGCATGTTCGACCCCCGGCATAGGTTCGGGGTGGAATTTCGCGGCCAGCAGACGCTGGAGCGAATCCTGGTAGTAAATCAGGTTCGTACCCTTTGCGATGACCTCCCGCAACGGCACATTCCCATTTAGCGAATTCGGCAGTGGGACAATCCTGCTCGCGCCGCCGACAAACTTCGATCGGATCCACTGGTCCAAGGCATCGCCTTTCCTGTTGAACATCTCCGCAGTTTCCTTGCCGCAGAATGTTTCGGCGAGCGTTATCTCGCGACGCTCACGGGGCGCGTCAAAGGCCGTGTAAAGGGCGGTCCATATGGACTGAAAATCGTTCGCGCCGCCGGGCTTCTGCAAAAGGCTGCCCCTCGTCGCAACGAGAGACGCCAGCCAGTCGGCCTTCTTCACGAACCACTTCGGAAGGTCCGGATACTCCCGGTAGTATGGCAGGTCTGTTGACTTGTTGATCTCCAGCGGGCGCCACAATTGCTCGAACCCGACCTCATGTCGAAGGTTGGGATGTTTTCCATAAACAGAGAACGCGAACCCGTAGGCATGGCGGTTGTTGGTGAATCTCGCAAAGAAGTGGTTCTTTCCTTCCCTGAGTTGAACCTTGGCTTTCTGCGGCATATTGCCACCGCTACCTTGCCCGCCCCACTTTAATATCGCCTGGCCATTGACCCACCACGTGTATCGTCCGGTGCGGCGCCAGTGCTCCATGCCGTACTCGCCCATGCGCCTGTCACTCTCCGGTGCGCGGATAATGCAGTCGATCTCGACTTCGATGGGTCGGTTCGCAGTGATTTCCCGGTAGACGTACTGTGTCTCTCCGGCAGACGGCGCGGGCCCGCGCGGGAACTGCTGGTAGTAACCGTCGATCCATTCGGTGTGTTGGACCCAGCTCCGCACAGCTTCCGGCGTCATGGGGAAATTCGGTGCCGGATATTCCTTGTCGAGCATGGCCTGTGCGCCGCCCGCCAGCGTTTCCTTCTCCACTTCGAATACATGCCTGTAACTGGAGTCAACATTGTCCATCCAGTTGAGCAAGGGGCCTTGATCGCGAAACGGGCCTATCCTGTACCACGGCCCCATCGTAACACCTGCATCGGCCAGAGCCTTCCCAGCGGCATCTTGACTGATCCGCTCAGCAAGTAACTTGTCTCTTACCCGGCGCGCCGCATCCACGAACGATTCGTCTGCGTGAATTGATGAAACAAGCAAAGGCAAACAGAGTAGAGAAGCAAGAATCCTCATCATTCGGCAAGACCTCCATTCTTTCCCTGCGCCCCTTTACGTGGCCCAGACCGTTCTGGGGCAATTGTGCACTGAACGGTGCAAGCAGCATTCTCATTGAAGCCCGTTGGCGTTGTCAAGGTTTCCCTGCAGTGGGCCAATACGATCCGGATCTTGAACAGGAGGCAACAGAGAAAACAGAGGGATTGACCTTTCTCTGTTCCCAGGAGATTTGGAGTTTGACTGAATGTATAATGATCGCACGTTCACGGTATCCGCTGCAAGTGGCTAGCCGCTTGGCGTGACTCTGTGGCTGCGCTGAAAAAGCATAACCTCAACGAGGAGTTGACGCATGAAGAACAGCCAAGCATCGTACACGCCGTTTCGCGGCGCGTTGCTCGCGATCGTCCTTTCCGCCGTGGCGATTCCCGCCATTGCGGCGGATCGCCCGAACATCGTTCTTGTCTTTATCGACGACATGGGATGGGGCGACTTTTCGTGCTTCGGAAACCAGGATGCTCAGACGCCGCAGATTGACCGGCTGGCGCAGGAGGGCATTCGTTTCGAGCAATTCTATGTAAACTCGCCGATCTGCTCGCCTTCGCGCACCGCGATCTCCACGGGGCAATATCCACAGCGTTGGCGGATCACCTCGTATCTCAGCAATCGTGACCACAATAACAAACGTGGCATGGCGCAATGGCTCGATCCCAGCGCCCCTATGCTGGCGCGGTCGTTGCAGCAGGCCGGTTATGCAACCGGGCACTTCGGCAAGTGGCACATGGGCGGTCAACGGAACGTGGATGATGCGCCACCCATCACAGACTACGGGTTTGACGCCTCGCTGACCAACTTCGAAGGAATGGGCCCGAAGCTTCTGCCGCTTACGCTCAAGCCCGGACAGGAGAAACCGGGCCGGATCTGGGGAGACGCCGAGCGCCTCGGAGAGGGTGCCCGCTGGATGCTGCGTTCCAAGATCACCGGTGGATTCGTCGACGAGGCCATCCCCTTTATCAGAAAGGCCGCGTCCGCGAAGAAGCCTTTCTACATCAACCTCTGGCCCGATGATGTTCACAGTCCCTTCTGGCCGCCGGTCGACAAGTGGGCGGACGGCAAACGTGGGTTGTATCTCTCTGTGCTGCAGGAGATGGACCGCCAACTTGGAAAACTCTTTGATCTGATTCGCGGCGACGAATCGCTCCGCAACAACACCCTCGTGCTGGTTTGTTCCGACAACGGCCCCGAGCTGGGCGCCGGTTCCGCGGGACCATTCCGCGGCTTCAAGACGCAGTTGTACGAGGGCGGCGTCCGTTCTTCGCTGGTTGTATGGGGGCCGAGCCTGATTGAAAAGAAAAACTATGTGGATCGAGAGTCCATTTTCTCGGCCATCGACCTGGTACCGACATTGCTGGAACTTACCGGCACACCGCGTCCCGAAGGCGTGAAGTTCGACGGAGAATCACTGACGGGAACGCTGATGGGCGCCGGCGGATCGCGCCAGGCACCCATCTTCTTCCGCCGTCCACCGGATCGTAATGACTTCTACGGCGACGACGATCTGCCCGACCTCGCCATGCGGGATGGCAAATGGAAACTTCTCTGCGAGTACGATGGCTCGGACCCGGAACTCTACGATTTGGAGGCTGACCGAGGCGAAACCAATAACCTCGCCGACCAACACTCCGAGCTTGTCGGCAACCTGACGAAGGCACTCGTGGCGTGGCACCAGTCCATGCCGCCTGACAACGGACCCGAATACGCCCTCCAAGCCAAGAACTAAGAGCCAGTCTTCAAATAGTAGTAGGCACTCTCCGAGTGCCGTAACCAGGACTCAACCCCCTGGTTTTTCGGCGAACGGCACAGGGACTGTGCCTGCTATACGCCGCGAGCTGAGAAATTGCGGTTTCTGGGATTCGTTTTCGGCGTTATATTTCGGGCGTCGTGAGGAGGGTTATATTCAAGGATGAGCATTGGCCAGGAGGGCCAGGATGATCAAGTTGACGATCAGCCAGG
>JADHUC010000001.1 GCA_016784735.1 Pirellulaceae bacterium
ATCCGCCGCTCATAGTCGGCTTCGTGGGTGTGGCCCGGGAACTCGCTCTTCTGCGAGTGGTACATGTCGCAGAAGTTCCGGGCGACCGTGTCACGGGCCCGCAGCAACTCCGGGTCGCTGATCGGCTCGAACAACCGGCGGCGGACGATTTCATAGCTTTCCTCGGCACTTGCCGGCCGCCAGGGCGCTTCGACCCGGCCGATCGCGTTCTTCAGCCGTGTAAGGGCCTCCTTGCCGCGATCGCCGCCAAACTCGATCTCAGAGGCCGGGATGCTCACCAGCAACATGGTCCGGTCGGCCGCCTTGGCCGCTTCGCTCAGGGCCTGGGCGAACGTGAAATGGGTATCAAAACTGCCGCCGGGCAGATCCGACGTTTCGTGCAACTGGGCAGCGTAGCGAATCCACTCGTCGATCAGCACGACGCACGGGGCGTACTTATTGAACAACAGCCGCAGGGTGTCGCCCGGGTTGGTGGCCCTGCGGTCGTCCTCGGCGACCATGGCGTAGCCCTCGGCACCGCCCAACTGCCAGGCCAACTCGCCCCACAAGGTACGAACTTCAGTGCCATCTTCCTTGATGCTGGGCTTGCCGGGCGAAATCTTGTGACCGACCAGCACTGCCCGGTTGACGTTGGTGGGGATAGCCTCGATCTTGGCTTCGAGCATCAGGGCCTCGACGCCGGGCAGTTCGGCGGCCGAGCAGCCGGAGCAAAGGTGATACAGGGCCAGCAGCGAGTGGGTCTTGCCACCACCGAAGTTGGTTTGCAGTTCGATCACCGGATCGCCCCCGGTGTCGCCAAGCCGGCGAAGCGCACCAACGAGCAGATCTCGCAGACCCTCGGTCAGATACGTGCGACGGAAGAATTCCGTGGGGTCGCGGTACTCGTCGACCCCCTCGCCCTGGTAGACCTGCCAGAGGTCGGCGGCGAATTCGGCCTGGGCGTAGTTGCCCGAGGCCACGTCGCCGTGGGGCGTGACCACCTCCCGCCACGGACGCAGGCCGGCCATCGGCTGGCCTTCGGTGGGGGCGGCGGCCAGACGTCGCTGGTCGTTGCGGACTTGCCGGTCGAATGCCTGGTGCATCAACTCTCGCTTCATCCGCTCGATCTCGTCGGCCTCTTCGGCCGAGACAGCGGTCAGCAGCCGTTGGATGCTATCCAGGGCCCGGTAGGTGTCGTCGGTGCTGAACTTCTGCTCGTGTGCCGATTGGTTGCGGACTTCACGCAGTTCACCGATCAAGCTCCGTTCCGACTGGCCGAGCGTCTTCTTGAAGACGATGTTCCACTGGTCGGCCATCACGGTCAACAGGGCGTGGCTATCCCAGTGGATTGTTCCCGGCGTCTTGTCGGCACCGCGGCCGCTGCGAAAGCTGTCCTGGGCCTTCTTTGTCCAGCCATCGCCGTGCTGGGCCTTCATTTCCCGTTCGACGAACGGAAACAGCCCCGGCGTGAGCAGATCGAGGCCCGCTCGGACCCTTTGCTGATTATTCAATGCCATTACCTGGCCTCCGGTTTCTCTACATCAGTTCAAGAAAACTCTCTTTGCCGAGATGCGGGGCAAATCGCTCCACGAGCTGTTCCAGCGGCGCGGGTCCCTCAAGGAAGAGCCAGTCGTCGATCGAACCGAGGAAGCACCAACGCTGGGCGATGTACGACCGCTCGTCGGAATCGAGGAGTTCAAAACGGAGCATCTTCTGGTATTGGGCCTGCTGGGCCATCTTATCTCGCAACTTGCCGATCGCACCCGTCGGAATTCCGAGCAGCTCGCCCAGCCTTTCCAACGGTTCGTCTTCCGTGCCGGGCAGGTAGACCACCAGGGCATCGAGTTCGACGTCGACGATGACGTGCTTCAATCCCGCCAGCCGCGCGACCGCCTCTTCGACGAGACACCGCTCCATGGGGCTAATCGCCGTTGCCCGGGCTTTCCGCGCATGGACCTGGCCGTTTTCCGGGCTCTCGTGGACCTCATAGCCTTCGGGCATGGCGCCCAACGGCGCCGCGGTCAGCCGCCGGCCGAAGTAGTACTTCGGCTTGCCCGTCTTGGTCTTGCCCTGCTGCAAATAGTAAGTATCGCCCTTGCGGTTGACGTATTCCATGCCCATCGGTCCACTCCGGTCAGAACATTTCCTGCTGCGTTTGCGTTTTCGGCACCTGCCGGGCGAGTTTGGAGATTTCCGGCCAGGCGATGACCAGGCTGTTGTAGGCCAGGGCCTCTTGTGCCCACTTCTTGCGTTCGCAGGTCGCATACAGCCGGTATGCCAGTTCCCGAGCGTTGCCAGCCATGGAGCCGACCTTCCTGGCCAACTCGGCCGTGGCCATTTCGCCGTCTTGCTCAAGAGTTCGGATCAAGTACTGGATGACTTCCCAGGCGACGAGCCGGGAGTCGGTCATTGGGTCCCAATCGTGTGCTAGCTCGTCGCGTCGGAGGAGGCGGACCTTGCCAGCCTTGGCTTCCAGGATTCCGGCTTCGACCACGCCGTTAACAGCGACCGCCATGGCTTTGGCCAGCGTTTCGGCATCGCCGAAGGGTCCTTCCTGCATGCCGTACTGCTCGAACCAGCGGAGGGCGAACCGTGTTTCGGAGTCAAAATCGGATTCCTGCTCGACGAGCGACTCGTCCAGCATCTGATTGATGAGCTGCAGGGCCTCGCGGACGGACATCGGTGAGCCGTCGGCGTTGACGACCTTGCTGTAGCGGCTGAACACGGCCATCCCCGGACCGATCGAAGCCTGAGCCAGGTCGACCGGAGCCACGTTGCCCGATTGCAGGTGTTTGATGGCTTCGGGTAACTCTTTTCGCAATGCGTTGACAAAGTCACGACGGGTGACCATCGAAGCGTCCAAAAGACGTGGCACGCAAGCGAGCACAATAGACGAAGCCAACGCGTTCGTTCCGATGGCAGTGCTGCGAGCACTTCGTTCAGTTCGCATAGGCCAAGTTGCAGTTATCGCAAAACCATTTTCGATCACGCCCTCAAGAAATGTCTCCCAACCAGTTGACGAAGTTCCTTCATTGTCCGATTCGGCCTGCTTGAAAGCGTAGAAGATCGTAGTGGGGAATGCGTTGCAACCTATTCGTCGCCACTGCCCAATTGCATCACTTAGGCCTGTCTCGAAAAACTTGGATGCCTTCGCTTTGCTACCGTTGTGCCGATACGAACTAGCAATAAGTTCTTCAGCCTTCGGTGACAACATCGTTCCGAGGGCATCTGGGTAGATTAACTGTAACGATCTGCGAAGCCACACGTAGAAAAAGTCACTAAGGTCGGCGTATCCAATATTGTCGTAATACGGAGGGTCAGTTGATACGACGCAGCCGTCACACAGCGGGATAGATAATGCCGAGTTCTGTCGTACAACTCCCGATAGAGTCGGCGTCGCGAATGATTCGATCGCTTTAGCAACCCATTCAACCGCTGGATTCCAAGAGCAATGGAACGCAACGAGTGGGTTTGCTTCGGGAAAATCCCAAGTCATTGGAATCGCCTGCTTGTTCAGGGCGTGCCCGACCGTGCCGCGTGGCATCCAAGTCGAGATGGTCGTCCAATAGTCCGCTCCTTTATTCGCCGCGAAGGCTAAGTAAGTCGCCACCGCGTCCGCGTACTCTCCAGCGTTCTCTGTCGCATGCTGACCAACAGCAAACACTCGTTCGCGTACCTCACCCACTAGGTCGGAAAACGTAAGCAATGTGGTTAACTGACGCGGCGTGAATAAGTCCCGAAAGGTTGGAAGTCCATAGAGCGGAGGAGAAAACCACCGCTTGTCGTCAGTCATCGGCTGAGCAATTTCAGTCGCGTCGGGTTTGGGAAGTTCAAGTTGTGGGCAACATGCGGGATCGAGAAAGAAACGGTGCCCATTAATCTCGGCTACAACTGCGAGTGGCAACGCCTCAAGTCCGTGCTCTGAGGCTTGTTCGCGAAGTTGCGGCTTCTTCATCACATTGTCACAGAACAAGCAACGTGCCATAGACCGGTTGGAGGTCTCGGGAGGTGGCACACCTTCAGTACAAATGGTGAAGTGAACACTTTGATTCTTTCGGTCTATCTTTGGTTCAACGAACACTTTGTGCTTGTTCTTTTTCAGAAGCCAAAATGTGCTAATCATTGGCATCCTGCAACCGCATGCCGGGTTTGGACATTTAACCGTTCTGCACCAAAGCCAAACCACGACGATCAACTCTTGCCCAACATGCGGTTCCAAATCGGGCCAGCCCGCCGCCATCTCCTCGGTGACTTTCACCTTCGGATAGAGATGCCCGATGCGTTTCTCCGCTTCATCCCGCATCCACTTGCCGTAGTACCGTACATCCTCGGCCAGACCCTGGGCTCCACGCCACGCCGCACTTTTCAGCTTCCTCTTGCGGGCTTCGGGATTGACCGGTGGCATACCTGCAAACTTGGGTGGTATCTCGATCAATGCCTTGTTAATCAGCACCGGCACCGGGTTCAGATCACTGGCGTAGGCCCGCAGACCCAGACGCTGGGCCTCCAGCGGAATCGAACCGCCTCCGGCAAACGGATCGAGCACCGGCGGAGCGTAATGGGCCAGAAAGTGGTTCACCTGCTCCGGCTTCAGCCCCGGCATCTTGAACCGCACATCATGGGCCGTGTACTCCGGCGGCGGATCAGGCAGGTATTTTTCTTGTTCTTCTGGCAGTTTGGGAGCATCGGCCACCAGCGGTGTGTCGTCCGCCAACTCGCCATCGGCCACCTTATTGGCCGCAATGCTGCGAGCAATCTCCAGCCGAGCGGCATTGATCACGCGAGGGTTGTTACTATTCTCCCACTTGACCAGATCCTCGATCAGATTGAAGAGTTTGGCTCGCTCGGTCGCGGCGATGTCCTCGCTGAGCCCATACATCGGATCGTCGCCAGGGTCGTTGACCAACGAAGAAAACAACACCGCCCGACAGGCCGCCAACGGCCGCCGAGCCCACCAAAGGTGCAACGTCGACGGATGCCCATGCCGAATCGACTTCTCCCGAGCCGATTCCTTGTTAATCGCGTCCAGCGGCAAGGCGACTTCGATTAGCTTCTTGCGGTAGGTTGGATTCATAGGGAGCCTGGATTGGGGTGAAAATCCACGGGTTTGGGGTTTTACGGAAGAAGCTATTTTTTCATAAGAAATTTGACTTCAACACGTTACGAGCCATCTGCTTGTTCTTTGGGGCGTCGTTTCGGCGATTTTTGGGGTTTTTGCGTCCCCGAACCGGGAAACCACCGAGCGGCGCGGCGATAACCAATACTGTGGATTCTTCCTTCCTCACTCATCTGGAAGTTTGCCTTCGCTTCCTTGAACTCCAGGTGCTCGTCCTCATCGGCATCCATCCAGGTGCGGAGCTCTTGCAGTTGGGTGTTCATTGTGGTTCCCCCCCACGGCCGAGCAACTCGCCAAGATCGTAGTTCACGCTCGTCACCCCAAAATCCGGCTCCCGTGTAAACGGTTCGCGGACATAAACGGGCGTTGCCGTGGTCTCTCCGTCCACTTGTACGATCGCCAGGATGAAATCATCCGGCTTGTTGAGAGCCCGCAGAATCTCGTTCTTGGTGACGGTTACCGTTGCGGCCCCGGCAATGCGGCCTTTGACCTCGATGAATCGAAGCCGCCCGCTACCGGGGATCTTCGACTCGATATCATACCCACATTTCTCGTCGCTGACGTCGCGAGGCTTGTAACCGAGCCCGCGTTCGGCCGACATCACGGCGTCCATGGCCAGCTTCTCGACCCGCTTCGTTTCGCGAGCGAACATTGCGGGCTCCCCGGTCACCTGACCAGCCAGCTTCGCCAAGAGTCCCGCTGGAACGATCAACGCTCCACCGATTGCCACCGGCGGCAAGGGCGAGAGCCGTCGCTCCTGGTCGAGCTTCTCCATGCGGTCTTTGAGCCGGGCCTGCAATTCGTCGGCCCGAGCCCGGGCCTTGGCCGAATTCAGCCGTGGGGTTCTGCCGGCAAGCTCCTGTGCCCGGAGATCCTCGGCACGATGGTCCCAGTGGTTGATTTCCTTGGTGAGCCGGTCTTTCACGGCCGCCCGAGTGCGGTCGATCAGTTCCTCCCTTCCAGACTTGATTTCCGCCAGGTGTCTGGGGACGATCTCCGCCACCGCGTAGGAAACGGCCTGCTCCTCCAGGTCGCGGTTGAGCCAGTCCTGCTGGAGAATCGATTCGATGAGTGGCTTCTCTTCGTCGGTTAGTGGCCGATAGTCGAGGTAGGGTGCCTGGCCGGCCGTGTGTGCCTGGCCCTGGCTGTCGATTTCGACAAACTGCATCTGCCGGCTGACGACGCGGCGGCTGCCGTCCGGATTGACGCGGGCGTCCTGGATCGAGTGTTCGAGGTAGAACAACGCCCGAACCTCTTCACCCTGGTCCTGCGGGTCGACCAGCACGGCACCCTGCTTCATCAGATCGCGATGCCGCTCGCGAATCAGGTCGTTGGCGGCGTCCAGAAGCGGATGCCCCGGACAAACGAACTCCGCCGTCGGCTTGCCGGGAACATCGATCAAGTCCTTCTCGAACGTGATCCGTTCGTAGCGGGTCAACACCGTTTCCCGCGTTCCGATGACGCGATCCCGGTTTCGCACGGCGGCAGGCACACGAGTGACTTCATACCGCTTTGGCTCACGCTCGCGGACCGTCCCGCCGAGGTGTTTGAACGCTTCGAGGAAGAACGACGAGATGTAGTGAGGCTGGAGCCGGCGGGCATCGGCCCGTTCCATCTCCTCGCGGATTTCGCGGACCTTCGAGACGTCCATCGTGTCGTGGGAGAGCACCCGGTCTTCGATCAGTTCCGTCAAGTGTTGCCGGTCAAGGACGTTCTCGACGGTCTGCGTCAGTCGGGCACGGACATCGGGCCGGTCGCCGTAGCGAATGGCTTCGACCAGCAGCTTCCGTAGCGAATCCCCCTGCCATACCCTGCCCAGAACGTCGAAAACGGCACCGCCGAGCGTTTCCCGAGCAACCTCTAGTTTTTCCAGCAGTCGGTGGAAAACGTCACCCTCGCGGGTCTCTTTGGCAACAAGGTTCCAGAGGTGGCAAACCTCGGTCTGGCCGATACGGTGGATACGGCCGAAGCGTTGTTCGAGACGGTTTGGGTTCCAAGGCAGGTCGTAGTTCACCATCAGGTGGGCACGCTGGAGGTTGATACCTTCGCCCGCGGCGTCCGTGGCCACGAGGACCTGGACATCTTTATCCTGAGTGAACAGGTTCTGGGCCGTTTTGCGTTCCTCGCGTCCGACACTGCCGTGGATAGTGACGACGGCCTCGGCCCTGCCCAGCAACGTGCGAATCTTCTCACAGAGGTAACTGAGCGTGTCGCGATGCTCGGTGAAGATCACCAGCTTGCGGCGATGCCCGTGGGCGTCGAACATTTCCTCGTTGTCTTGCAGAAGCGACGAGAGTTCCTCCCATTTCTTGTCGGCCTCGCTCAATCGAACCTGCTTGGCGAGCTTTTCGAGACCAGCCAGGATAGCGATTTCGGCCTCCAGTTCCGCAATCGTCTGGGCGGCCGTCGCCTGGTCGACGATTTGCTCTTCGGCCTCCTCCAACTCGCCGCTGGGCGACTCATCAAGATCGTCGAAGTCTTCGTCGCTCAAGGCTGGGAGGTCTGCCGTGAAGTCGACCCGGGTTGTGGCTCCCCGCTTGAGCAGTTTTTCTTCTCGCAGCCGCTTCTCCAGGCGTGCCTTTCGCCGGCAAAGCGACCGATATATGGCTTCCGGGGAGGAAGCCAGGCGGCGTTGCAGGATCGTCAGGGCGAAACCAATGGTCCCCCTGCGGCCATCGTTTTGCAGGGCTTCTGCTCGATTGAACTCCTCGCGAACGTAGTCGGTGACTTTCTTGTAGAGCCTAGCCTCGGCGTCGGACAGTTCGTAGTTGACGGAGTAGGCCCGCCGCTCGGGGAAAAGGGGTGTTTCGTCAAACTTCAGCAAATGCTCCTTGACGAGCCGCCGCATCATGTCGGAAGGGTCGCAGACGTGGACGCCGTCGCGGAATTTCCCCTCGAACCGGTCGCCATCCAACAAGGCCATGAATAGTTGGAAGTCTTCTTCCTTGCCGTTGTGCGGCGTTGCGGTCATCAACAGAAAGTGTCGCGTGAGGCCGGACACAAATCGGCCTAACTTATATCGCTTGGTCTCCTTGACTTCGCCGGAGAAAAACGACGCTGACATCTTGTGGGCTTCGTCGACGACGATCAGGTCCCAGTCGGTCGTGCTAAGCTTGGCCTGGACGTCTTCGTTTCGGCTGAGTTTGTCGAGCCGGCAAATCGCCAGTGGGTTTTCCTGAAACCAGTTGCCGGTCTGGGCGGCTTCCAGGGCATCGTTCGTGAGCATCTGGAACGGAAGATGGAACTTACTGGAGAGTTCATCCTGCCATTGGTCCACGAGACCGCCAGGTGCAATGATCATGCAGCGACGAAGATCGCCGCGGACGCGGAGTTCCTTGATCAGCAACCCGGCCATGATGGTCTTGCCGGCCCCAGGGTCGTCGGCAAGGAGGAATCGCAGGGGTTGGCGGGGTAGCATTTCGGCGTAGACCGCCGTGATTTGATGTGGCAGCGGGTCGACCAGCGACGTGTGGATCGCCAGTAGCGTGTCAAATAGATGGGCCAACCGAATTCGGTAGGCCTCGGAGACCAATCGGAGCAAACCGCCATCGGCCGAGAAGCTCCAGGGCCGACCGGCAGTGACGATTTCGAGCGTGGGCTCGTTGTCGCGGTAAAGCAACTCCGTGCCCAGGTGGCCGGCGGCATCCTTGTAGACAACCTCCGCCACGGCCGTACCGTGCCACTTGACATCGATGATGGTTACCTGGCCGTCGGGTAGGATGCCTTTGACGCAGGCACCGCGGGTCAGTTCTTCGAGTTGCGCCACCGTGTCACCTCGGACGGTTCGGAGTTCGTCGGGTCCGCTTTCTTGCTGCCGATCTTGGTCATAAGCCGATAGTTGTTCGCCGGATGCCAGTACTCCGGGATCTTGCCCGACCGTCCCCAGTTACGGAGCGTATTGCGGCAAAAGCATCTCCTCGGTTGCCTACATGCACTGAGTGGTTCAGTGCGGCGATTCCGTAACCATACCAGACCGGATCACGGTAGTGAAGCAACTCCCCGACGCTAGGCGAAGGATTGGCTGAGTTTGCGAATTGGGAAGGGTGGAGTGCCATCGCACGCCATGTTCTTGCTGGTCGTTCCAAGACTTGGCCTATCGGGAGTTTCCCAGGTGCGAGAAGACGATTATCTCGGAGCCATGTCTCGCAGAGGGCGGGAGCTGGAAGATCTGAATTCCGGCGGATACTAGTCAAGCGTCCTTGCCATTGCTGTGCTTGTACTCCCTCCACAACCGATCAACGTCCGGCGACACAAACCGCGCCCCGGCCTTCCGCCGACCATCTACCGTGACCAACTCCTTCCCCGATGCAAGACTACCGAGCGGCACCAGATCCGCAGTCGCAGGTCAACGCCCCCGTCAGCAAGGGCCTTCTGGAGGGTTTCGAGGTTCCGTTTCCACTTCTTGAACGATCGCAGGCTACTCTCGGCCTTTCTCAGCTCCGATGGTGGCTGGGATTTGCGTTACGACACTCACACATGAACCATGCGGGCCGGAGAACATCAAGCGAAACCTGCGAGAACTCGCCAGGAGTTCTCGAAGTTCCCTGTGTGCAGTAAACTGTATATGATGTGTCATTGTTGTGCAGCCCTTACCAACCGCCCCCGCGTCCACAAAGGAATTGTGCGATGACCAGTCGAATCTGTTCGACAGTGATCCTGACCGTGTTGGCCGCCCCTGGTCTGCTCCTCGCGGCTGGGGTCGATTCAAGCAGGAATACTGATGGTGTGCTGACCTGGCACATGGGCACTATCCAACCCCGTGAGTCGACGCGCCATGTGGTTCTGTTCGCATATGCCGAGTCACCACAAGGCGTGGCCAAACACCTGGATGCTGCACGGCGACAACTCGCCCAGCCGACCGATCCACCGGCCGTGGCCACCGACCAGCCGGCTCCGTCGCTGGTGTGGATCGAGAACGACGTGACCGACTTCGCCCTAGCGGGCCCAGGACATTTCTTCTGGGAAGGTGTGAAACGGCAGAGTCTCGTTTGTTCCAAGGGTGGGCAGTTGAGCCGGTTCGGCTACTATCTGAGTTACCACGACGGTGCCCTGCGACGGGCCGGTACGCCCATCAACTCGGCGAAGTTGGAAAACCTGAGGATCGTCCAACCGATGCGGCCCATCGACGGCAAGCAAGCGGTAGGTACCGTCGAAACGTCCGACAAGAAGTTGCGCACACGAATTCGTCCCATCATGGGCGACGGCCCAGTGGTGGCGGTGGAATTCGTGATCAGAAACGTCTCGGACCAACCGCTTGACCAGATGCGGCTTTCGGTCTACTCGAACCTCGAATCGGCTCACACGCACGAAGGCGATTACAGCACGCTGGACCGTCTGACGGGCGGCCTGCTGGTATTCGATCCGGCAACGAAGATGTGTGTCGTCATGGCCGGGTTGTCTACGCCTTCGTTGGGCTATTCGGGCAACTGGGCATCGCAGACGCAGCTTGCCGAGGGTACGGGCATCGCCCCGGACAAATGGAACGAGTTCACCGGTTCCGAAGAGAATCTCAAGAAGCTGGTCGCCAAGTTGCCAAAGCCTAACGTGCCGCATCCGATTGCCGCGCCTAGCGATGGTCCGGTCACGCCCGAGACTCGCGACCTGACCGCGGTCGAGGCACGCGACGCTCTGCACCGCGATTGGTTGTTCCAGGCCGACGGCAAGCCGACCGTGGCTCGCGCGCTCGAAGAGATCAGTTGGGCTCGCGACTTGGCCGCCCGATTGGCCCGTCATCCGCAGCCGCCCGAATTGTCAGCCGAAATGGTCCGCCTGGCCGATCTGGAAAGGCGGCTTACCGTTCTCAATGCGAACGCGGCCGACGCGGCCACAGTTCAGGAGTTGTACCTGGCTGTGCGTGCGGCTAAACGCGAAGTGGTGTTCAAGAACCCGGCGATTAACTTCAACAGCGTGCTGCTGATCGACAACTCCAATCCGCAGGGCGCCGAATGGCCGCATCAGGCCCGGCACCGCAACGGTATGATGGCCGTTCCCGGCGGCCGGTTGTTGGTGCTCGAAGGATTGCACCCGGGCGGGCACCTGCAGCAACTGGCCCCCGACAAGCCGGGCAGCTTCTGGCGGCCCGACGTCTCTTTCGACGGTGAGAGGGCGCTGTTCTGCTACAAGGCTCACGACGATATCAGCTTCCACTTGTACGAGATCAACATCGACGGCACCGGACTGAGACAGCTTACCACGGGCGATTACGACGACATCGACCCCATCTACCTGCCCGACGGGCACATCGTCTTCACCACCACGCGGGCCAATACTTACATCCGTTGCATGCCGTACACCTACTGCTATGTGCTGGCCCGGTGCGATGCCGACGGCAAGAACGTCTACATCGTCAGCCGCAACAACGAGCCCGACTGGTGTCCGGCGTTGCTGAACGACGGGCGAGTCTGCTACTCGCGGTGGGAGTATCACGACAAAGCTCTGTGGCGGATCCAAAGCCTGTGGTCCATGAATCAGGACGGCACCGGTGTGGCCACGTTCTGGGGCAACCAGAGCGTGTGGCCCGATCACCTAGCCGAACCGCGTCCCATTCCGAGCAGCGACCGTGTGATGTTTACCGGCGTGGCGCATCACAACTGGTTTGCCGGCTCGATTGGCATCCTCGATACGTCCGAGGGCCGCAACTTCCCGTTTGGGCTGACCAAAGTCACCTGCGACGTGCCCTGGCCCGAGTGCGGAACGCCGCCGCTTGACCCTCACGAGGCCGACGACTATCACGCCTCCGGCCGGTTCACCGCCTACAAATCGCCGTACCCGATTTCGGAGGAGGATTTCCTCGTGTCGGCCAATCGCGACGGCAACTTCCACCTTTACCTGATGGACGTACACGGCAACCGCGAGCTGATCTACGAGGCCGTCCACAACGCCTGGTACGCCATGCCGGCGGCGCCGCGGCCCAAGCCGCAGCCACACGCCGACCGCGTCGTCTGGCCCGGCACGGGCGACGAGCGCAAACCGACCGAGCCGGGCGTGATCTTCAGCGCCAACGTGTATCAAGGCGTACCGGACTTGCCGCCGGGGATCGTCAAGCACTTGCGCGTGATCCAGATGGACGCCCGCACTTACTCGACCTGGACGCGCGACGGGCGTTTCTCGGGCCCGGTGGTTTCGGCGATTCAGGACGACGGCGTGAAGCGCATCCTTGGCACCGCGCCCGTGCTGGACGACGGTTCGGTGTCCGTCAGGGTGCCCGCTGGCATGGCCTTGCACTTCCAACTTCTGGACGAACATTATCGGGCGCTACACACGATGCGTTCGTTCACCGGTGTGATGCCGGGCGAGCGTCGCGGCTGCGTCGGCTGCCACGAGCTACACAGCAACTCGCCGGTCAACCAGCAAAGCCTGGCAGGTCGGCGCCCGCCGGTCGAACTGACCACGCCGCCTTGGGGCACCGAGAGCATCAGCTACGAACAGCTCGTCCAACCGGTGCTGGACCGTTACTGCGGCGAATGCCACCAGGGCGACGGCGAGGCGCGCAAGGATTTCGACCTGACCTTGCGTTCCGGCGCAGGCCCCTTCAAAGAGCCATACCTGAGCCTGGTCGGATACGCCCACTATTTCCGCGGAGTCTCCGACGCCAAAGAGGAAGGCATCGCCGGAGCGCTGAAGGCCGAGAACTTTGACCAACGCGACCCTAACAGCTACCTCACCTTCCGCCCGATGAAGCATCTATCGTACAAGAGCCGCCTGATCGAGATGGCCTCCAGCGGCAAGCACTACGATGTGAAGCTCGACGCGGCCAGCCTGCGGCAACTGATCGGCTGGGTCGACGCCAACTGCCCCTACCGCGGCGACGACGAAGTGCGCGCTATCCCCGATCCCAACTTCGCGGGAATCGAGGCGTTGCCCATCCGTCCGCGAACGAAAACCGCGCCGCGGATTGCGCGGCCGTAGCGGGGGCCACATGCAATCGAACTTCGTCAAACGCCTTTTGTCCTCTGGCACGAAGGAGACCAGCTATGCCCGCGCTTCGTCCGTTCAGCCGGCGCGAGTTTCTCAAGAGTGCGACGGCGGGGACAGCAGCCTTGGCGCTTCTGTTGGTGCCGTGCGTTTGGTCTACGGCCGTAGCTGCACAGGCATCGCGAACTGTGGACGCGCAAAGGGTCCTGGAGGCGAGCGGCGTCAGTGGTGGGCTGGTCGTCCACATCGGTTGCGGAGACGGCAGGCTCACCGCCGCGCTGCGGGCAAGCGAAAGCTACCTGGTTCAGGGCCTCGATACGAACGAGGAAAACGTTAGCAAGGCGCGCGAGTATCTCCTGTCGTTGGGTCGCTACGGCAACGTGTCGATCCAACGATTCGACGGTCGGCGGCTACCGTACGCCGAGAACCTGGTGAATCTGCTGGTGGCGAGTGGCGAGTGCCAGGTGGCAAGTGAGGAAATCGCCAGGGTGCTGGCCCCCGGTGGTGTCGCCGTTACTCTCGACTCTCAACTCTCGACTCTCGACTCCTTCCGCAAGCCTTGGCCTCAAGACATTGACGAATGGACCCATTACCTGTACGACGCGAGTGGAAACGCCGTCTCCCAGGATACGCGCGTCGGGCCGCCTCGGCATCTTCAATGGAGCGCCGATCCGCGATGGGCCCGCAGCCACGAGCACGCGGCGAGCGTAACGACCATGGTTTCCGGCGAAGGAAAGATCTTCTACATCCAGGACGAAGGAATCCCCGGCATCATCGTGCGTGACCTTCCCGAACGTTGGGCTTTGTACGCACGCGATGCATTCAACGGGGTCCTGTTGTGGAAAAAGGAGTTCACGGACTGGGGCAGCGGCGTCTGGGACGGCGTGTGGCACTGCCGGGAACCCATGACCATCCCTCGCCGATTGGTGGTGGGCGGCGGCAAGCTTTATGGCACGCTCGGCTTCCGCGGAGCCGCCATCAGCGTGCTCGATCCGGATACCGGCGAGATTCTCGATTCCTACCAAGAGGGAAAGAACAACGACGAACTGATCTGGCACAAGAGCGTTCTGCTTGTCCGCCAGAGGAGGTCGATCCCCGATTACCCGCTCGGTCCCGGCAGTTCCAAAGCCGTGTTGGCCAAAGCGCGCCGAGACAAGTCCCCCGACATCCCCCCGGCATCCATGGGCGACGAGACCATCCTCGCCCTGGACACGGACACGGGCCAGCAACTGTGGAGACACGAGGAAAAACGAATCGTCTCGCTCTCGCTTGCGGCCCTTGGCGAACGAGTGTGCTACCACAACCTACATGAGATCGTTTGCCTGGACCTGCGCCGCGGACAGGAACTGTGGCGAGCCGAATGCCCGACATGGCCGGACATCACGGGTGTCGGCGGAACTCTGATCATGTACGACGACAAAGTTGTGCACGCCGGGGACCGAGGCATCCAGGTGTTCTCGGCGGAGACGGGCGAGCGGATCTGGCAGGGCCCGGGCGTGCACCGGATGTCTGTGCGGCATCCTCCCGACTTGTTTGTCATCGACGCTCGCGTTTGGGGTGGCCCGATGCCTCAGATCGCCGGATGCCCCGGCTATCCCCAATTGCACAAGACGCCGTTCGCCGTGCCCCTCGCAGCGGGCAAGACGGTGAAAGGGTTCGACATCGAAACAGGCGAAGTCGCCAGGGAACTGGATGTCGGCCGGCTTCTGTCGCCGGGCCATCACGTGCGATGTTATCGGAGCAAAGCCACGTCGAGATTCCTCATTTGGCCGAAGCGCGGCATGGAGTTTGTCGACATACGAGCGAAAAAGGGGACAGGTCCAATTTTCCCTGACGGCCCGGAGGGTGCTTCGCACAAATTGGACCTATCCCCTTTTTCGCACGAGCGGGTCGACTGGGCCCGAGGCGAATGCGGATACGGCGTGATGCCTTCGGGCGGCCTCGTCTATGTTCCGCCCCATCCCTGCATCTGCTACCTGGGTGTTGCTCTGGACGGCTTCAACGCCTTGGCACCCGAAGGGGAGTCGAAGAGTCCAAATGTCGAAGAATCGAAAAGCCGAACGGATACGCGACTGAAACGCGGCGCCGCCTTCGGCCAAATCGAGAATCGGAAATCGGAAATCGAGAATTTCGATGCTTGGCCAACCTATCGGCACGATCCCGCGAGAAGCGGACACACGCCCTGCGCCGTCCCGGCACGTCTGCGCGAAGAATGGACGATCGACATCGGTGGCAGACTGACCCCGCCGGTTGTCGCGGACGGCACGGCATATGTGGCGTCCGTAGACACTCACACCGTCCATGCGATCGAGACTGACAGCGGTCGAGAACGCTGGAGGTTCACGGCAGACGCCCGTATCGACTCGCCACCCACGATTCACGACCGTCTACTGTTGTTCGGATCCACGGACGGCAAGGTGTACTGCCTGCGAGCCGAAAACGGGGAGCTGGTTTGGCGTTTCCGCGCCGCGCCGGCCGAGGCCCATTGCGTGGTCCGGGGCCAGGTCGAGTCGAGATGGCCGGTTCACGGCAGCGTTCTAGTCCAGGGCGGCGTGGCGTACTTCTGCGCAGGCCGCTCGAGCTTCCTGGACGGGGGCCTGTATCTCTATGGTCTTGATCCACAGACGGGCAAGGTGCTGCACCGGGCCCACTTGGCAGGACCCTGGTCCGATTCCCGCAAAGATCCCTCCGCGTGCTACTCCATGGAAGGAGCAAAATCGGATGTGCTCACGGGCGACGGCGAGCGCATCTTCCTGGGATTCAACGAATTTGATCGGCGGCTGAATCACACGCCGGGCCAGCCCTTCTCTCCAGACGGAAGCCGGCAAGTCCGCCTGCACCTAATGGCGACCACCGGACTGCTGGACGACAGTTGGTTCGACCGAGGCAGATGGACCTATAGCTGCCGCTGGCCCGGCCGTCAGTACGGCGCACGCACTCCATACACGGGACAGATTCTGTCCTTCGACGAGAGCACGATCTACGCCCTGCAGGCGTTTCCTTCTTCAGGCGGGATGAGTCCCCAGTTCATACCGGGTAAGCAAGGATATCTGCTGGTTGCCCAACGTTACGATCCCGAGACAACGTGGTCGGCGAAGGACAAGGCAAAGGATTCCGGTGTTGATCTTGTTAGGTGGCAGCGTTACCTCCCGATTCGCTCGCGGGGCATGGTCCTGGCCGGAGACATTCTATTCCTTGCCGGCGCGCCGGACGTGGTCCCCAAGGACGACCCCTATGCCGCGCTGGACGACCGGATGGGTGCCTTGCTGTGGGCCGTGTCTGCCGTGGACGGTAAGACGCTCGCCGAGATGAAGCTAACCAGTCCGCCCGTTTTCGACGGCATGATCGCGGCGAGCGGGAGGCTGTACGTGAGTGGCGTGGACGGCTCGCTGATGTGTCTGGACCGAGCCGACAGGACGTGATCATGCAAAGGATGCCCGCCATGTGCCGACTCCGCTGATCGCCGCGAGCATTGCATCTGGTATACTGCCCATCCGGGCTCGCGACAAGAACATCACCAGGAGACGATTCCATGCGAGTACGCTTTACCGGCATCTTGTCCGTGGCTGTTCTATTGGCCACGTTTTCCAGGATCACAGTGGCTGATGATGACGCCGTTATTGAAATCGGTTCGCGCAGAGAGTTATTCGTCGATCATTTCCTGATCGAGAAGTTGGACGGACTGTGGCTGAAGCTGCACGAGCCGAGACTGACTCCGCTGGAACCGGATACTCCCTCGGGCCACTACGCCACGGTCCTCAAAGATGGCGACATCTATCGGCGATACGATCGCGGCGGAGTGGCTGACCACGACGGGGATCGACGCGAGACGACTCGTTACTGGGAAAGTCGCGATGGCATCCATTGGACGAAACCAGACCTGGGCTTGTACGAATTGAACGGCTCGCGTGACAACAATGTGATTCAGGCAAACACTCGCTGGTTCGCCCACAATTTCAGCCTTTTTCTGGACCGCCGGCCGGACGTCGAAAAGGACCAGCGATTCAAGGCGCTGGCAGGCGTGCACAAAGGCGGCGGTTTGTGCGTCTTCGTTTCCGGCGACGGCATCCGTTGGCGGAAACTGAAAGAGGAGCCCGTCATCACGTCCAAGGATTTCGCCTTTGATTCCCAGAACGTGTCGTTCTGGTCGGAAAGCGAAGGGTGTTATGTCTGCTACTTCCGCACGTGGAAGACGCCGCATGGCAGCCTGCGAACGATCAGCCGCACGACATCGACGGATTTCCTCAACTGGTCACCCGCGGTCGCGATGGGGCCGAACCTTCCCGGCGAGCATCTCTACACCAGCGGCACTCACCCGTACTTCCGCGCGGCGCATATCTACATTGCGCTGCCCACCCGGTTTCTGCCCGATCGAGGCAGTTCGACGGATATTTTGTTCATGACCTCCAGAGGCGGAGACAAATACGATCGCACCTTTCTGGAGTCGTTTATCCGCCCCGGACTCGATCCGAACAAGTGGGGCAATCGGTCCAATTACGCTGCCCTGAATGTGGTCCCCACCGGTCCGAACGAGATGTCGATCTATGTGCGCGAGCGCCGGTACGTATTGCGCACTGACGGATTCGCGTCGGTCCATGCCGGGCACAAGGCGGGAGAACTCCTGACGAAGCCCATCAAGTTTTCCGGCCAGAAGCTCGAAATCAACTACTCAACCAGTGCCGCAAGCGACATTCGTGTCGAGATCCAGGATCCTACCGGATCACCAATCCCCGGTTACGCGTTGGAGGATTGTCCGCCTGTTATTGGCGATAAGGTCCACCACGTCATGACATGGAAATCAGGCAGTGATGTGTCGTCCTTTTCCGGCAAGCCGATTCGCCTGCGTCTTGTGATGCGTGACGCCGACCTATACTCGTTCCGGTTTGTTGATTGACATCAAAGCCAGCCGCACATACCAGGGATTTGGCCCGATCTGATCCGTGTTTCCAGCCCTACGGGCGCGTTACAATACGGCCCTGCTCTCGCAATGTGCGGTTTTTCTGAGTAAGATCTCCATCTTTCCTGCCGGAGACAAGATCATGTATTCCAGGGCTTTGCCTGTTTTGCTGATGTTTCTGATTTCCTCCGCGTTCGCCCAGACGCCGGAACGGAAGCCCGCCGCCCAAAAGCCGTCGATGCTCGGTTCCTTTCTCGACGCCGGCATGCCCGACGAAGTTCTGTTCGCCGTGCGTAAACCGAGCATCGACGGCCATTGGTACGCCAGCATTGCGTATTATTCGACCGACCAGTGCCGGACCACGTTCCCCATGAATTCCGGCGGAAAACTGTGCATTTATGATGGCAAGACCAAGGAAGTTCGCACGATCTTCGGAGACCCCGAGGGCAACATCCGCGACCCGCAGATTCATTACGACGCCCAAAAACTCATCTTCGCGTACCTGCCCAAAGGAAAACGACATTACAGTCTGTACGAAATCAACCTCGACGGTACCGGCCTGAAGCAACTAACCGGCCAAGGCGAGGACGTTTCGCCCGGCATGGAAGATTACACGACGTATTCCCCGCCTGGATGGGACGATTTCGAGCCCACGTATCTGCCGGACGGCCAGATTATCTTCTGCTCCACGCGGTCCAATCGATACGTTCAATGCTGGATGACGCAGGTCGCAACTCTGTACAAGTGCAACGCCGACGGAAGTAACATCCGCGCGCTGTCGGCCAATGTGGAACACGACAATACGCCTTGGGTCCTCTCCAACGGCCAGGTCGCGTACATGCGTTGGGAATACGTGGACCGCTTTCACATGGGCTTCCATCACCTCTGGTCGATGAACCCCGACGGCACCCGGCAAATGATCCTGTACGGCAACCAAATCAACCACGGGACGCTTCTGGCCCCGAAGTCGGTTCCGCGCAGCCCGAAGCTCGTTATTACGTGGTCGCCCGGCCACGGCATGCGCGAGCATTACGGCAAAATCGCGCTCATTGATCCGCGACTCGGACCGGACGACCCCAAGGGGCTTCAGTATATCAGCAAAGGCAACGTCCATTGCGACCCATGGGCGCTGAGTGAAAACCACTTCCTGGTCGCCAACAAGACCACCATCGAACTGTTGAACGGCCAGGGCGAAACCGAGGTTCTGTACCGGTTGCCGGAAGAACTGGCCAAGCAAGGATACTGGATTGGCGAACCCAGGCCCGTGATCAAGCGCGAGCGGGAACCCGTGATCGCCGACGAGACCGATCCGTCCACCGACCATGGCACCCTGGCGCTGGTCAACATCTACAAAGGCCGCAAGATGCGGAACGTCGAACCGGGTACGGTTAAGAACTTGCTGGTCTACGAGGTTCTGCCGGCGCCAGTCAACTATGCTGGCGCGATGTCCGAGATGTCCGCCGGTGGAACGTTTTCCGTCGAGCGGTTGATCGGTTCGGTCCCGGTGTCAGAAGATGGCAGCGCTTATTTCAGATTGCCTCCGGTACGCAGTTTTCTGTTCCTGGCGATGGACGAAAAGGGACATTGCGTGAAGCGTATGCACTCGTTCACGTCCGTCATGCCAGGCGAGACTACCACCTGTATCGGCTGCCATGAGCATCGGACCGAGGCGCCCAGCGCCGACGAACGTCAACAACTGGTCCGCATCATGCGCACCCGGCCCGTCGATCCCGAACCGGTCGCTGACGTTCCGGAGATCTTCGATTTTTCGCGGGACATTCAGCCGATTCTGGATAAGCACTGCCTGGAGTGCCACAACCACGACCGCGAAGAAGGCGGGTTCAACATTTCCGGCCATTGGGGCCCGCTCTATCCGATCGGCTACATCCAAATGTCCTGGCGGCAACTCTTCGGGGACAACCGGATTATTCTGCCGTATTCGGAGCACAGCAAGAGCAACTTTGGACCGTACGAAATCGGCACCGGCTCCAGCCGCCTGCTTAAGCTGATCGAAGAGGGGCACGAAGGCGTCGATATGCCGGAACCCCAACAGAAGATCATTCGCCACTGGCTCGACGCCGGCGCCAATCACGCGGGAACTTATGCGGTCAATAGTCACGGCACGATCGGCTACTACCTACACAGCGTCAACGTTCGCAACGACAAAGACTGGCCTGAAACTCAGGCGATGGTAGAAGTCATGAACCGTCGCTGCGATGTGTGCCACGCGCCGACCGAGGCCGAAAAGCAGATCGGCACGTACAAATTGCCGGCACACTTCTACGCCCGATACTACCCGCCCGAAGAATTCCAGAAGAACAGCTACCTCGCGCATACGATGTCCGAGGACGGCGGCCGGTTCAATCGACATCTGATCTACAATCTGTCGTACCCGGAATTGTCGAAAGCGGCTCGCGCGCCGCTGGCAAGAGAGGCCGGTGGGCTGGGCGTCTGTCAGGCCAAGTCCGGCGAAACGGTTTTCCAGGACAAAACCGATCCGGACTATCGGGCCATCGTCGCCGCGGTCGCCCGTGGGCGAAGGCATATTCTGGAGGAGAACAACCGCTTCTGCATGATCAATCCCAGTCCGAACAACGGTGAGAACTGCCCGGTGAAATACGTTCCGCGCCGGGACTACGCCCGCGAGATGATCCGCTACGGAGTGCTGCCGGTGGACCACGATTTCGACGCGTCTGTCGATCCGTTCGAAATGGACAAGGCGTACTGGAAGACGTTCTGGTACGTACCGAAGTGAGACGAGGAGACAATCACAGTCCGTGGAGTTGAGATACTCAGCCGACACCCAAACTCCTTGAGAATCAGAATTGCACGCGTGCGGGCAAGGTAAGCACCCAGTCGCAACTCCTTGGGCAGAACCGATGGCAGAAACCCGGTTTTTTGGAAAAACCGGGTTTCTATTACGCCCAGAGATTTGTGCGCGGGTGCTTAAGGCAGCGCCAACGCACCGAACAGGAGGTTGCAGTCGGATTGTTGGGACATGGCCGTCACTCCACACGAGTCAACTCGAAACGGTCCACATAAACAGCCTCGATCGCCGATTGGCCGCCGTCCTTCGTGAACGGGCCGGGGCCGACCCACAGGTACTGGTTCGCCTCCGGCATCCAGGTCGCGACATCGTACCACTGGTATCCTTCTTGGACCGCCGCGGTGTTCGGCTGGGCTTGCCCCCAACCTTTCTTCCGAGCCGAATCGTAAACGCCTGCCCAAAAAGCACTCCCCTCGCGCTCCGTCTTCACGACACGCACTCGCATGCATAGCTTGTACTTGGCATCCGGTTCAAACACCGTCGGATTAACTTGCCATTGCAGGCACCATTCGTAGTGCGTGTTGAACAGCTTGATCGCAAACCCATCCTCGGCCTGATCGTCCGGCACGCGCTCGCCCCATTCTCCGGGGCGCCCCAGGTTCATCATGCGGTCTTCGATGATCAGGCGATCGGCGCGGCGTTCGTCCACGGTGGGAGATTGAGAAGTCGAGGGACAGTCTTCGAGTCGTTTGCGCAGCTTTGCCAGATAGTCCGTGTGCCGAGCGTGACTTTCCGAGATGTGGGTGATCTTCCCCTCGGCGATCCTGGCCAGAAACTCGCGGGCCAGCGCGCCGTATTCAGGGGCGATGCCAACTGGCGTTAGCACCCCGTCGCGTTCTTCGAGGGCGATCGTCGTGGCGGGCCACCGCTCGAGTTGGGCGTAAATCACCGGCAGAGCGCTCATGCGCACGTTGTAGCTCAGCGCGGGGTCGTCTTTGACCAAGGCTTCGGCTTCCGCCCACAGCTTGGCCGCCCGGTCGAAGAAGGCATCCGTGTAGTACGGTGAGGTCGGCGGATACCAGATTCGCAACACATTCTCGTCGGGCGTCACGAGCGCCTGCAGCTCGTCGAAGTACTGTCGTATCGGTTTGGCGGCGGGACCGTAATAGCCCTGGAAGAAGTCCCGATACAGCGGCTCGACGTCCTGATCGGGATCCCAGAGCAGCTTGGCGAGAATCCACGCCCGCAACTCAGCGAACTCGGCATGCGGCGCTTGATACGCGCCCTGCTCGAACAAGCCGACGACGTGGTTGTCGCGGAAGAATTGTACGTTCCCCTGCAGACAGCCGAAGTTGGGATGGGGGCTGACATAGTGTCCGAAATTGGTCGTGTAATCCCACACGTACAGTTTGTCGGTGATGGCCGACCAACCTTCGATGTCTTGGACGAACTTCTGATTCTGTTCGTACGTGCTCACGTTCAAGGGCGCGGAGAAGTCGCACTCGATGGTACACAGCCGAGGCACCACGTTGTGTCTGGGTTTGAGCGTCTTGGGCGGATGGCGCGTGTACTGGTAGGCCAGCGTCTCGATCCAGGCGTCGGGGAATTCCTTCTCGACCGCTTCGGCCACCTGGTTGACGAAGTGAATCATCGTGCCCGACGGCGAGCCTTCGCGCTCGTCAATCTCGCGGCAATTCGGGCATTGGCACCATCCGCCCCAATCGTTTTGGCTGACGCTGAACAGCCTGGCCTGCGGATCTTGCCGGATGCGTGCCAGCACGCGCTCGGTCACGATCCGAACCACGTCCGGGTTGGTCAGGCAGAGCTGGGCACGCTCCATGGTCCGTTTGCCGTCCAACTCGCTGTAGTATTCCGGGTGTTCGGCAAAGAACTCGCTCGGCGGCATCAGCGGATAGAACGTGTGGACGAACAAGCCGGCACCGAAACGGATCCTGCCGCCATGCTTCTCCTCTAGCGCAGGCCGATTTCCGTTCGCCTTGCACCGGGCGGCAAAATCCCCCTCAAACATCCCCCACCAGAAAGGCTCCCGCATGGTGAAGGCGGGGACTTGCGCCTCGTCAATCTGCGGAATCGTCCACGAATCGAGCTTGGGGATTGAACTGTGATGCTTGGCGTACCATCGACACCCGCCATACTTCTCCAGCAACTCGTATACACCATACAACGTTCCGCGGATCGGACTGCCGATGATCAACAGATGCGGAGGTCTCGTCACAATCCGAAAGCCGTCGTCATCCAGCTTGCCCAGGTCGGGCGCCTCGCCGAGCACGGTTTCCGTGTGCCGCGTCACGCCCAGCAGGATTGCCTTTGCCGGCATAGGTTGATCGTCGGCGGTTATGGGTAACTCGGCTCCGGTCATCTCCCGAGTGAATCGCTGCAGTTCTTCGGCGGCGTGGACCTGAGAAGGCGACGCGTCGGCCGGGCGTACGATCGTGAATTGGCTCGCCGCGTTAGCGGCGAGGGACAGGCCGCCTTCTTCAGCGAAGACCGCAGAGCTGGTCAGCGTCAGCAAGAAAAAGAACGCGTGACAAAGGCGCGACATGGGAGTACTCCGTTAGATGAAGGAAAGGACAGAAATCCGGTTCTTCACCGACAAGACTGATTCTAACGAGGTGGAACTGGTGATTGAAAGTAGGCAATCGCTGGGTTGTCGTCAGCAGCACGACTCGCTGAACACTGCCCGTTCGACTTGACGTGCGGTTCGGAAGCAGTACGCTAGCGAGGCGCGGCGGCGGTGAGGATGCGGCGCGAGGTCTCTATGGCGGGCGAAAGGATCAAGGACATGAAACGCTTCAACCGTCGGACGTTTTTCAACAAGACTCTCCATGCGGCCGCGGGAGCGCTGGCTGGATCGCAGGTCGGTGTCCGGGTGGCCGCCTCCGCCGGGCTTGCTCCTCCAGGCCCGTGCCCGCCCACGGCGTGGGAGAAACATGGCGTCGTCCTCAAGCCGACGGAGGCCTGGGAAGGCGGGCGGATCCAGAACTTCACCTGCCCGGCCGAACCGCTGGACAACGATCGGTGGCGCATCTGGTACTCGGGCACGGGTTCACCTCGATCCTTCTCGATCGGTTACGCCGAGGGTGTTCTCGGCGGCCCGATGAAGAAATGCCCCGCGCGCCTCAGCGCCGGTGATCCCCCCGACGCGCCGCTCGCCGTCAGCAACCTCCCCAAGGACTGGAAGCCGGTTCAAGTCATTCACATCCGACTGCGGAACGGAAGACACCGCATCTACTTCTGGGCGCACGGACCCAACGTCGTTCGCTATCTGGCCGCCGAAAGCGACGATGGCCGGCGTTATCGCGTCCTCGACCCCCATCGGCCCGTGCTGTACCATCCCAACGACCGCGCCGCGCACGGCGTTCCCACACCGGATGGGGTCGTTCTTCGCAGGCAACAGAGCACCGCCCGTCCTGCCGACGAACCGCTCGCTCCGTCGCACCTGATCTCCAACGACGCGACGAACGTCTACCAGCTTCCCGACGGGTCTTTCGAGATGTACTCGGTGGGCCTGGTTCGGGTGGCCAAGGACGATCCCGCCTTCATCGCCCACGACAACGCCGCCGGCCTGATCCGCGTCATCGACCGATACGTATCCGAAGACGGTCTCCGGTTCGAGCAGCGGAAGCGCGTCATCCAGCGGGATGACAAGGACCCGGCCGATCAGCAGTTCTATTACCTAGCCGTCACGTACACGCCCGAGGGCCGCGTGGGCATGCTGGGCCACTATCGCGTCGAGGCCCAGACGATGGATATCGAGTGGTGCTTCTCGACCGACGGCGTGACGTGGCACCGCCCGCTTCGCAAGGCCTGGCTCCCTCGTGGAGACAAGACCCAGCCCGACTCCTACGGCATCTACTCCGCCAACCATCTGGTGGCCCGAGGGGGCAAGTATCACCTCTTCTACACCGGTGTGAACGCCGCCCATAACCGCCGGCACTCTCACGGACCGTTGCAGAACGTCGTCATGCACGCCACGACCGACTCGATATGGGCACCCAAAGGGTGAGTGAGAAAGCAACCGATCATGCCCACCTCAGCACACTGCACACGACGTCATATCCTGTATGCATTGGCTACGGTCCTCGTCGCATTCCCCTATGGGGCGATGCTGCTCGCTGGGGACGATTCGGTTGCCGTTCATCGGCGGGACGTCTCGAACGACCGGCCGTTCCAGCCGTTCGTGTTCGTCCAAGCCGGCGACCCGCAGATGGGCTTCGGGCCCAGCCTTGATCACGACAGGGAGATGTTCATCAAACTCGGCAAGCGTGCCAAGGAACTCGACGCAGCTTTCGTGCTGGTCTGCGGCGATTTGGTGCACAAGGGGAGTAAGGCCGATTGGGAGGCGTTCGACGCCGCGCTCGCGACCTTCGATCTGCCAACCCCAATCGTCCCGGGCAACCATGACTTGGCCAACATGCAATCGCTGACGAGATTCCGGTCCAACTACGGCCCGGATCACTACCGCTTTACCTACAACAACTGCACCTTCATCGGCCTGAACACGATGACCTTGTTCGCGGCTGCCACCGACGCCAAGGACGACCCCAAGTCCGCGGCGGCGTGGCAACAACAGGGCCGCAAGCAATGGCAGTGGCTGGAAGACGTCCTCGCCGAGGCGAAGAAGGCAGGGCGGACGCACGTGTTCCTGTTCATGCACCATCCGCCGTTCGCCCAGAAGGAAGACGAGAGGGACTCCTACCACGCCTGGCCGGCGAAGCAACGCAAGCGAGTGTGCAAACTCATTCGCGACTACGGCATCCGGGTTGTCTTTCACGGGCACACCCACAAGACCTATGAGCTACAGCCCGACGACGAAGCCTTCACGCTGTTCAGCCTTGCCGGAACGGCCAAAGCCTTCGACAAGAACGGATTCGCCCTCCGATTGGTCAGCGTCGACGAGGACGGCCTCAAGACGCGGCCCATCCGATTAGATCAGTAGACGATGTCGGAACGTTCCACGCAAAGCATGGGAAACTTGGACGGAGGATACATTCTCCTGTCAGCTTGGAGATGCTCGTTTCTGATGGTATTCTTGAAGGATGAGTTCTTCCCAATAGTGAGGAGTCGAATCATGGAACGCATCTCCGTGAGTGAAGCGGGACGACAGTTTGACGAATTGATCACCCGCGTTTCTCGCGAAGGAGTAACCGTCGAATTGGAGCGGGACAACCATATCATTGCCCGGCTATCTCCCGCGGCGCATCGAGTCCGAGTCGCTGATCTCAATCGAGTCTTTGCCAGTTTTCCTTCACTGGGCGATGATGCCGATTCCTTCGCCCAGGATGTGGATCGGATTCGACGAGAAGTTCCCCAGGAAACAGATCCATGGGCCTGATCATCGACACGAACGTTTTTGTCTATTGGGAACGATGCGGTCACAATATAGACTTCTCTCCCTGGGAAGATCACGGCGAAGCCGCAATCAGTGTGGTTACCGCTTCGGAGCTCTTGGTCGGGGTGCATCGTGCGGATTCGGAAGCCCGCCGCCAACGACGATTGGCGTTTGTCGAATCGATCCTTACGCAGATTCCAATCCGTGACTTCACGATCGAAGTGGCGCGTGTTCACGCTGGGCTATTTGCCACGCTCACGCGCCAAGGCCAAATGATCGGCGCTCACGATCTGATGATCGCGGCAACCGCGAGACACGACGATTGCTCCGTGCTGACGACCAACGTAGTGGAGTTCGCGCGAGTACCTGACTTGGATGTGATTCAACTGCCCGCGCGTTGAAGGCTCCACGGACCGACGGCATGATTGTGTCAATGCACAGGTCTGCCATCGGCGAGGAGATCCAAACCCATGCCCGCGACAGTTTCATCTGATGTTGCTGTTGAAAGACGCGCGAACGATGGTGATGAAAGAAAGGGGCAAAACGACCTAATCGCCAGAAAATCGTTCTGACACCTTTTCCGCTCGACAATACTATCGAGGCGCTCGGCATTAACCCGCAAGAATCGATTTGACACGGCACTCGTGTAATGTCAAGCTCGTCTGAGGATCGTGGGAAAAACAATATCCAGGAATATAGCTACCGCCGCCAGACGGTGGACCCGCGATTCCCCACGATCTGGCGACCGTAGCTACGGACGAAACACCGACGTTATTTTTCCCGCGATCCTGAGCAAGAACTTCACTGCTCGTCCTCTCTGGATGCAGCGTCTATGACACGATTGATGTACGCCGGAGGGCGCTCCGCAACTCTCGGCTTGGGAGGCTTCAGTCCGATAGCGCACGCGATTTCGTAAGCAAAGTGTTTACAGTTGCACGCAAGCAGGCGGTAGTTTCGTTCGGCCTTGTGCCACTTCATCAGAGCAGATCGGGAACGCAACAACGTTGGACGATCGACTTGACAAACCAGCCGGTGCGTCAGTAATGTTGGCTCGACCGACGCCTCTCGTGTCGACTCGTCTACAATCTCACCGCGAATACCGAAAAAGCGAACGATCAACGGTCGTTCACTGGGATAGAATCCTAATCCCGTAGCGTCAAGGACTTGGCCATCGGCCGCCTGTTCCAACCAAACGACGAATGCGTGTCCTGGGCCCCACGGAATCGACTCGCGGGCGCAGAGCACGACATAGTAACGGTGATCATCATCGCTAGCTCCAGACAGATTCACACATTCGATGACTTCGGCCCAAGTCGGGACGGCCGTCACCGCGAGGATGAACAATGCACCGAGGAATTGCGGACAGCGTGTCAGTAGAACTGCCTGGCGGGTCTTGGGCATACGGGCAGGCTTTCAATGGGCGGTGGGATCAGTGCAGCAGTGCATCTTATCTAACGTCGGCAGAATTGTAGCCAAGTCAGAAACTTTTTCTGTAGGACTAGCCGTAACACCCACGACCGATTGTCGACGAATCGAATGCGATTGCGAACAATATCGAGCCGGACGAGGTGTCAGGATCGGTTGGAGGCGCGAGGAGGCGACGGGCAACCTAAATGCGATGCTAGCAGAGTTGTCGGTGTCGACACGCGGAACAGGCCTGCCAACAATCATCAATCGACAATCGCTAATCAATTCTCCTTGGGGCTTGGCAGCGTCTGGAGAATGCGGCCCACGACTTCGTTCAAATACGGATAGAACCCTCCAGGGCTGGGTCCCATTCGTACCACGACGACGTCGCGGGACGGGATAACCAGCGTGACCTGCCCCATGAAGCCGGCCGACCAGTAGGCGTCTTTTGGGACTTGGTCCATGGTCGACGGTCGGTTGAGCCAGAAGAGTCCGCCATAATGTTCCTTGGGGTCGGCGGGAGCGGGGGTAGAGATGAACTCCGTCCAGCCTTCGGGCAGGATCCGCTCGCCTTGCCAGACGCCGCCCCAGAGGTGCAGTAGACCGAAACGGACCCAATCGCGGGCCGATCCGTAGTCGTATCCCGACAGGATGAAGTTGCCCCAGGCGTCGGTCTCCAGCACGAAGTTGCGGGCGCCGATCCGGTCGAACAATGCCCGCTGAGGGAAAGTCAGATACTCTTCACCCTCCGCTTCGACCGTGCTGCGAATGATCTTCCCCAGCGTCAACGGATCGCTGTTCAGATAGCTCCACCGAGTATTGGGCGCAGTCTTGGGCGGCTGGTTCACCGCGTGCTCGAAGACGTTGAGCGAATCGAAGTAGACGCGCATGTGCTCGTTCTTGGTCGTGAAGGCCGGCGGCCCTCCCAGGCCGAGATTGACAAAATCCAAACCGCTGCTCATCCGTAAGAGGTCGCGGATGAGGATCTTACTACGCGGATCACCCTCGGCCTGCCACTGTCGCACCGGAGCGGGCTGATCGATCTTCAGCAGTCCACGCTGAACCAACACGCCCACCAGCGCCGCCGTGATGCTCTTGCCTTGCGACCAGCCGATTTGCGGCGTGTCCTTCGTCCAGCCGGGTGCGTAGCGTTCGCCGATGATCTTTCCACCGTACGCTACTACAAAAGCGCGCGTGTTCTGTTTCTGTTGCTCCATCGCCCAGTCGAGGGCAGCGGCCACGGCCTCGGCGTCCACGTCGTCCGGGATTGGTTCGGTTGCTCCTGCGTCGCCGGAGGGCCAGGGTTGCGTTGCGGCGTCCGGAAGACCGCGGGGCACCGGTATGGGCTTGTAGTAGACGTCCTGCTCGCCGGGCGGCAGGATCGTGGTACCTTGGTCGCCGTTGTATTTCGCAGTGCGAGGGGGAGCGCCGGGAGCGGTGACCGTTACCATCCGTCGCTGGCGGTCAACCTTGTATTCGAACTCGGGTTCCCAACCGAAAACCTTGAACGGCGCGATGTCCTGGGCGACCACTTCCTCTGGAGTCCGTTTGTGGGAACGTCCCACAACCCACAGCCCGGAGCAGATGTGGTGAGCGGCCATGGCGGCGCGGAACTCTCGACTTTCTTTGGCGTCTTGGCCGTCGGATTTGCGTTCTGGCGACGCCTCGGCCGCTAGTAGGCCGCCCGACGAAAATGTACGATCAGCGAAATCGACTCGCGGCTCGCCGACAAGAGCGAGGACGACAATAAGCGAAGTGACAATTTGCGCGATTTGTCGAGTGGGCATAATATGGTCTCCATCGTTGGAAGCAAAAAGGAAGCCTACCACAGAGGATACGAGGGAAGAAAGCCGTGGAAAGGACAGGGGGTGGAATGTTCAATTTGTGGTGTTTCTTGGCTATGCAATTGATTTGAATGTTTCCCAGTCTCGTACCGGTCTTTTCAGTGCCAAAGGCACGTTCCTATGTGAGCCCAGGGTGCAGCGACGTGAATCCGCGAACGTCGCGGAACCCTGGGAAACGAGATTAGATAGAACAGAAAGCCCCAACGGGGCGGTCCTACCTGCCGGGTGCTGCCACGATTAGGGCCATCCCTTCGGGATTTCGATGTCAATCGTCCTCCTCATCCAGGGTTGCCCGACGTTCGTTTCCCTCACGTCGCTCCACCCTGGGCTGGCTTAGGGTCGTCCCTTCGGGACTGGAAGAGACAACGGGCACGAAGCAATCCATTCGATGGCCGCAACCTGAACACATCAAGCCTGGCCCTTTGGGCTCGGATACGCCAGTCAGATTGATCGAGCTTAACTGAAGTGCAATGATGTTGGCGTTGCCGCCGTTTGGGACTCTCTCAATGCTTGCCGTTGGGATGCTCGCGGTCAAGACGGAAAGACGTCGCCTTTCCCCTTCCATTCGACGAGGTAGTCATGAAGCGTATCGAGATGAAACGCATCGCCGTGCTTGGGACGCGCACTATCATGGCGACGATCGCCGCCGTGGCATCGTTTGGCGTTGCCTCGGCGGAGGTGCAAGGCGCTGAATGGCTCGCTGGGGCTGCTTCGGTGTCCATAACGCCAGACGATCCCGTTTGGATGGCGGGGTATTCGAGCCGCAATCAGCCGTCGCAAGGCGTCTCGCAAGACCTACATGCCAAAGCCCTGGTCGTTCAGGACGCAGCCGGTGAACGATTCGTGATGGTCACCGTCGACCTTGTGGGTATCACCGAGCCGATGCGCTCGGATGTGGAACGGCAGATCAAGCAGCGATTTGACCTGGAGCCTTCCACGCTGCTGATGAACGCTTCGCACACCCACAGCGCACCAGAGGTGCGAATCGACCGCATGCAGCTCGAAGAGCGTGAGAGCGCGTGGATCGAACGAGCGGAGCGGTACGTGCAGGAAACCAGCGGCAAGATCGTCTCGGCGATTGGCGAGGCTTTGAATCGGCTGAAGCCGTCAAAGCTAAGCTATACGCACGCACGCTGCGGTTTTGCGATGAACCGGCGACGCGTGACGGACAGAGGAGTTCGCGGCGGACCGAATCCGAAGGGACCCGTCGATCAGAGCGTTCCCGTGCTTCGCGTAGACTCGATCGACGGAAAGAATCTCCGCGCGGTGGTGTTTGGCTACGCCTGTCACTGCACAGTGCTGGGCACATACGACCTGAACGGCGACTATGCCGGGTGGACGCAGTATTTCCTTCAAGAGGCTCACCCAGACACCGTGGCTATGTTCGTGGCCGGCTGCGGAGCAGATCAGAACCCCTACCCCCGACGCACCCCGGAGTTGGCCAAACAACACGGCCGGTCGTTGGCAAATTCCGTCGAGGCGGCGCTCATGGCGACGGGAAAGCCGTTGCAGGGCCCGCTACGGACGGCGATCGAAACCGTGCCTCTCACCTTCGGAAAAGGACCGACGCGAGAGGAACTGAGCGAACTTGCGAAGTCCAAAAACATCTACCAGCGACGATACGCCGGGCGGCTGCTGCGGCAACTTGATGAAAACGGCGGCTACATCCAGCAGTACGCGTATCCGATCCAGGTCGTACGGTTCGGAAACGATTTGACATTGATCGGCCTGGCCGGGGAAGTGGTTGTTGACTATTCATTGCGGTTAAAACAAGAACTGGACGGGCCGACGGTATGGGTGGCCGGGTACTGCAATTCGTTGCCGACCTACATACCGAGCCTGCGTGTGCTACACGAGGGCGGATATGAAGGCGGCGATCACCGTCGGTACACGAACTTCGCCGCTGCGTTCGACAAGTCGATTGAGCAACGAATTGTCGGCAAAGTGCATGAACTGAACGAACGACTTTGCCCCGGAGAGGAGCAGAGATGACCGATTTTTCACGGCGAGCGTTCCTTCTACAGAGTCCGGGCTTGGCGCTGTCCGCGGGAGTCGCCGGTTCGTACGCAACGGCCGCGGACCCGCCAGAACCGATCCAGGAGTACAGCCGCGGCGGGATGGTGTACCGCCGGTTGGGGCACTCGGACCTATACGTTTCCTTGCTCTCGTTCGGCTCCCACACTAACGCGGCTTTCAAGCGACGGGACAAGCACGGTAGCGACTTGACCGAAAAGGGCCAGGCTCTGCGGGACCGCCGGATCGCGAAGGCTTTCGACCTCGGCGTCAACATGGTGGACACGTACGAAAACGCCGGCCAGTGGAATCCGATGGCCCGTTTGGTGCGAACGCGGAGGGACAAGGTGCTGGTTTCGATTTGCCGCCAGTTTCCGGATTTCGTCGGTCGGAATATCGAGGCTGCGGCCCGGCTGTTCGGTCACGTGGACCTGTACCGGATCTACGTGGGCGACGGCCCGGCGGTCAGCGAGCGCACGCTCGAAGATTGGGACGTGATGCGCAAGGCGAAGACGGCGGGTACCGTGCGCGCAATCGGCATCTCGACGCACAGCGAACGGATGATGCTCAGTGCCTTGGAAGAACTCGAAGGGCTGGACTACATCATGTTTCCCTACAACTTCATCCACGCGCGTGCCGACTACAGCCAATTCCTGCCGACGGCCGTCAAGGAGGTTATCGGGCTGATCGCCATCAAGCCGCTGGCAGCCGGATCGATCGTCAAGTTGGATCCGCGGGCTCATCCGGAGTCCAAGGCCGAGAACCCGCAGACACAGCTCTACAGGGAACGCAACCGGGCCATGTTGCCGGCCGTGGTGGCGAAGCTGACGCGGAGCCTGAACCGTCTGCCTGACGAAACGCTTTGCCAAGCCGCGTTGCGGTTCGTGTACGCACGATCGTTCATCACCAGCGCAATGCCGGGCATGTTCCAGGAGCATGAGCTGACGCAGAACTATGATGCACTGAAAAGGCATGTGGAGCTAAGCCAAGATGAGCGGGCCGCCCTGGACGCGGCCCGCACGCTGAGCACCGTCTACGGCCAAAACTGGTTGCCGCCGCACTACCGTTGGCTCGATGAGCGATGGCGAGTTTGATTTCGTGGGATAGGCTTCCAGCCTGTCGGCAGTAGAGACAGGCTGGAAGCCTATCCCACGATTTGCGCTGCAGTTCATTGTCGTGCGTTCGATGGAGAGGAGTCTTGATTTATGATCCGTTGGGTAATCATCGTTGCGATGCTTTCCACTCTATTTGTGACTGCCTGGATGAACGACCGGGCGTGGTACATCACCACCGAGCCGGTAGCCGCGGCGGAATCTGACGCGATGTCGCAGGCGCCGGAATTCAAGCAAGCCGGGGTGTGTGCGCGTTGCCACGTTGTTTCGGTGTTGGAGTGGGGATTTTCTGGGCACGTTGAGTCGGCGACAGATTGCACAAGTTGTCACGGACCCAGCCTCGCGCACGTTGCCGACGAGCGGAACGAAGCCAAACCCGACCACTTTCACCAAGGCTCGGCGATTGCCGAAAAGACTTGCCTGCGCTGTCACGAATCCGGCTGCGAGGAAACAGACGAGCAGCAATCGTGCGAGAAGTGCCACCACGTGCATGCGCTGGTCAATCCTTTGGAGCCGCCGCAGCTCAAGGACGATCGGCTGGTGGAACTGCTTGCCCGCTGGCAACGATTCGATAAGAAGATAGCCGAGGGCGATCAGCACGTGGATCGGCACCAGTGGAAGGAGGCCCAGCAGGCGTTCCGGGCAGCCCTGGAGTTGATCCCTGGGAATCATCGCGCGCGGTCGCGTTTGAGAATGTGCGGCCGGCGGCTTCGTCCCGAACTGCCGGGTTTCGCGATAACCGGCGACGAGTTCCACGCCACCACCGGCCTCCCGTGCGAGGTCGCCATCGCGGGGCTCCAGACTCCAATGCTGCTGGTGCCACCGGGTGAGTTTGACATGGGATCTGACGATCTGGTCGATTCCCGACCGGTGCATACGGTCCACGTCGACGCTTTCTATCTGGGGCGGTATGAGGTTACGCAGGCCGAGTGGAACTCCGTGATGGGCGACAATCCGAGCGCTCACCAGGGCGAGGGTTACACGGATGCCGGGCGGATGCCGGTCGAGCGTGTGTCGTGGAACGATTGTCAGGAGTTCTTCGAGCGACTGAACAAGCGAGTTCCCGGTGGCGGGTTCAGGCTGCCGACCGAAGCGGAATGGGAATACGCTTGCCGTGCCAGCTCCGGCAGTTTGGATGAAAAGGAACTCGCCGAGCACGCCTGGTTCGGCGCCAACTCGCTGCGAGAACCAGAACCCAGCGGGCCGTTTCTGCAAGTCGACGCATACGCACCGCGTCCGGCCGGCACGCGGAAGCCGAACGCCTGGGGTTTCTCGGACATGCAGGGCAACGTCGGGGAATGGTGTTCGAGTTTGTCGCGGCCTTACCTCTACCAAGCCGACGACGGCCGCGAGTCGCTCGCGACTGCGGGCTTGCGAGTCGTGCGCGGCGGAAGCTACGCCGATTCGTTTCGCTCACTCGATCCGGCATTGAGGCACACCGAGCGCCCACACCGTCGGCTGCGGTTCAACGGTCTGCGACTCGCTCGCAATGTGCCGAGCTTGAAGAAAGAGTGAATAGCGAAAGGCATGAATCCAAGAAACAAAGGGGTCATGGCATGTCGACATCGCGCAGAGCATTTTCCTGAAACACAACAAAATCGCCGACCGGTGAGTCGAGTAGGGCCGGTTCCTACCGGCCGGGCGCTTGGTCGTCATTTGATCGGCCGGTGGGAACCGGCCCTACGCCAGCTTGGCGCCACAGGCGGTTGAGCATCGGTCCCACGGTCTCCACGATCCGGTAGCCGGCGTACGGTTCTAATCGGGTCCAGTAGATCGGCTCTCCCGAATAGCCGCCGCCCAGCAGGCCGTAGATCGTCGGGCAGTAACCACAGTAACCGTCCGCAAGACCGACAACCGCAGTGATCGGCGCGGGGCTGCGACGTTTGATGTCCAGGCCGAACTGGCAGTACAGCTCGCAGGGCTGCGTCACCAGCGCCACGTCTCCTATGCGAACGGCGTGAACCGGCAACGTGTCGACTGGGTTCTCGCCGTACACTTCCTGCAGTTGCACGGCTCCGAACGCCATGATCATCTGCATCCCGCGGATCTTCTCGCCGGCGTCGATCCTCGCCAATACCTTGCGGTCCTCGACCAGTCGTTCCGGTTTGGGTAGCCGCACCTTGACCTTGAGATCTTCGTAGATGTGGTCCAGTACGGGACGGTCGTGATACCGCACGTCCTCGTACAGTCGTAACGTTTCATCGGTCATCAATCGACCAAGTCGCTGAACCGCCTGCTCACGAGAGTCCCCGTGAGGCTGTAGCTGGTTACGGCATGCGATGTCACCTTGTGCCCCGTTCAGAAACAGCGTGGGGATGTTGCCCAGCTCTTCTCGCAGGATCCTTCGAGCCTCGCCAATAAAGCCGACCGAGAAGATCGAGGATCCCCAGAAGAGTGTCGGATGTGTGGTGTTGTGATGCAGTACCGCGATGAGCTTGCCATCGGTGTCCGCAGCAAATAGTGCCAGATGCTGCGGGTCGTCAGGTCCTTCCAGACCGGCAAAGTCCTTGCGCGTGGCACCGCCGTGCATCGTGTGTGTGCCGTCTGCCCAACAGAGGCGACGGTTGAAACCGATCTGGGCGGTCCCCTTTCCCCAGCCGATCTTCCCCGGCCGGGCCGACTGAATCGTCTGCTGAGCAAGTTCCACGAGCCACCCTTGCAGACGATCCAAGTAAGCGTCATCGACCGGCATCACGTAGTTGCTCCGGAAGACCGAAGGACCGCGTGTGTGTGTGCAAGCGATAATGATGTCGCGAGGCGGAATCGCGGTTGCCCGGCCCATCGCCTCCCGTATTGCGATTACCCGCGGCAATGTCAAGACGCCCAAATCGCAACTGACCAGCAGTATCTGCTTCTTTCCGTCCGACAGATACAGTCCGTTTGCCTCCAAGTTGTCGCGAATCTCCGTCGCGCGTTTGGCGACACCGGCCGCCTGTACCCAGTCGCCGATCTGGGGGTTGATCACGCAAGAGGCTGCGCCGATTCGAAACGGCGCCGGGTTCGACTCCTCAGTGTCATCATCGGCAGCCAACGAGACAGCCGCTTGTCCGGCCCAGGCCGCCGCGATGGCTGCCGTCGCGACATGCCCAACAAAACGCCGTCGCGTCATTGATTCCCCAGAAGGCATGGTGACTTCCTTCTTCTTCGAAGAGCAGTAGGGCCGGTTCCTACCGGCTGGGTGTTTGATCGTCATTTGATCGGCCGGTGGGAACCCGCCCTACGCCTGCCTCACTCCTACCTCGCAAATCACAAATCATCAATCGACAATCATCAATCCATTACTCCACCCCGTCGCGTCATCATCGAACAATCGCCTTCGACCGACGCCACGATTCAGCACATGAGAAACCGTCCCGCCAGGGGCAACACGCGAGGTTCTTGACATCACAACACGCTACCGCCACCCGCTCTCCCAGTCAATTGATGCGCCCGTCCCCTTCGTTTTTCTTCGTCTATCGCTGCCAGCCAATTGCCCACGACACCGTTGGAGGTCTCGGCGGGAATCTCGCCTGTAAGTTGTTGCATTGCCGTTCTGGCTGATACAATACGGCGAACGCGCCGTGCAAGTTGGGGTGCGTGGAAATGGGGTTAGGTTGAGACACAATGTCTGACAAAACATCAAATTCAATCGTGAATCTCGGTGACATCTCGAAACCAGCCGACACTTTGATCCTAAGATATCGCAGGCGGTCGGCGGGTTCTTCAAACCGTACCAAGTCAAACGGATGGCCAACGCCGAGGCTGAAGCAGCCATCATAGAAGCACAAACCGAAATTGAGATTACAGACCTACATCGGCGAGCCATGCACCGGTTTGTTGAGGAAGAAGCAAATCGTCAACAGAACATCGAGACCATCACTGACAGGGCATTGCTGCTGCTGACCGACCAGTCCGATGCTGAGGCAATTGAAGACGACTGGGTTACGAATTTCTTTGATAAGTCCCGAATCGTATCGGACAACGAAATGCAGGATTTGTGGGCGCGTGTGCTCGCGGGTGAAGCGAATTCGCCGGGTTCATATTCAAGGCGAACTGTGAATTGTCTGGGGGACCTCGATAAGACTGATGCTGAACTTTTCATTAAGTTGTGCGGATTCGGCTGGCAAATTGGAAACGTTGTTCCACTCATTTTCGCCCTTGACGATGATATTTACAAATCCTGCGACATCAACTTCAATTCACTGAGCCACCTTGAGAGTATCGGGCTCATACAATTCGGTAACCTGGCTGGCTTCAAGCGTCGCGGTCTCCCGCAACATCTCCCGATTTTCTACTACGGTCAACCATTGCTCCTCAAACTACCAAAAGATGAAGGAGAGAACGATTTAGAACTGGGTAAGGTGCTACTGACAAAGATTGGGCAAGAACTCGCGCCGATCTGTGGCGGTGGCCCAGTCGATGGCTTTATGGACCATGTGCGAAAAAGATGGAGGGATTACCTCTCCATAGAAGCGAGTGAACAATCGCCTGAACAGGAGTCGACAGCGGATGCGGATTCAAATGGAGGCTCTTCTCCACCGCCCTGCTGACCCCAGTGGTCAACTCGCCGGGAACGGATAACGACATGGAAACAACCCACCCGGGCGAAGAAAAGCTGACAGGCGCATTTAATAGCCTGGTTACAGTCTCTTTGGACGACCGCGCGGCCGGAACGTCGACTCAAGACCAAGTATTATGGCTCTTCGCGAAGGGCACGGCAATTCACTTCTCCGTCCACAGCGAATCTAGCAATTCCAGGGTTCGTTCGACCAACGCGCGACCGCCTTCGGGGCCTATTTCCGTGCTTTCGGGAATCGCCCCGTAAGCGCCTCCGGCCACCGACAAAAGTCACAGTAGTAGGCACACTCCGTGTGCCGTGACCGTGTTTTGCTGGGCGCGAACGGCACGGCGGAGCGTGCCTGCTACTCTTGATGGCGCCTCACTGCCGCCTTGATTCACCAGTCTCTTCCCGTAGACTCGGTTCTGCTGGAGGAAATCAATTCTCCTATTAGTTAGCAGGGACCATCCGATGAACGATATGCGTCATATCAAGCTGTTTCGGCAGACCGTCGTTCTGTTCGTTGCGAGCGTCTGTGCTGTTGGGCACGTCGCGTCCAGCGCAGAGACCGAGGTGGTGGTCGCCGTTCGGACGGATCGCCCTGAAGCGATTTACAGGTGTGGCGAACGAGCGCCCTTTCGTATCTCTGTAGCCGAGAAGGGCGAGCCGATAGCAGACGGCGAGGTCTCTGTTTCGCTCACGCTCGATGGCGGAAGGCCGATTGAGAACAAGACGCTTCCTCTGACTGCTGCGCCGGTCACGATCGCCGGCACTCTCACAGATCCGGGCTTCCTGCGTTGCACCGTGTCGTACCGGAAAAACGGCAAGAGATACGTGGGATACGGCGGCGCAGGTTTCGATCCGGAGCGCATCGAGCCGACTGCGGTGATGCCCGACGACTTCGACGCGTTCTGGGAGGCCGGCCGAGCCAAGCTCGCGGCGCTCCCCCTCGATCTCCAGTTGACGCCTCTGCCGAAGTACTCGGACGATAGCCAGCAGAGCCTCAAGTTCAGCATCGCAAACATCGACAACACGCGCTGCCACGGCTTTCTGAGCGTGCCCACGGGCCGGAAGCCTCCGTTCCCGGCATACGTCACCGTCCCCGGAGCCGGCCCTGGCCCGAGTAGTCCCGGCGCCAGGAGCTGGGCCGCGAAGGGCGTGCTGGGCTTGGTCGTCAGCGTGCACGCGTACGACTGCGGCCAGCCGGTCGCGAAGATCAAGGAATGCTACGCCAAGCTGAATGAGAGGGGGATCTATTCTCATCACGGCGCGCCCGATCGTGAGAAGTACTACTTCCGCCGCGCGTACCTCGGCATCGACCGAGCCGTCACCTACCTGGCGTCGCGGCCCGACTTCGATGGCAAGCACCTGGTGGTCAGCGGGTCCAGCCAGGGCGGCGGCTCCGCACTGATCCTGGCCGGGCTCAACCCACACGTCACCGCCGCGGCTGCGAACGTCCCAGCGTTGTGCGACCATGCCGGTCATTTGGCCGAACGCAGCCCAGGATGGCCGGGAATTGTCAGAGGCGACACCGAGGAAGTGAAAGCGGAGCTCCTGAAGATGTCGGCCTACTTCGACGCAGTGAACTTCGCCCGGAAGATCGACTGCCCCACGATCGTCTCGGTAGGCTTCATCGACCGCACCTGCTGTCCCAGTTCCGTCTATTCCGCATACAACGTCATCACTGCACCCAAGCGACTCTTCACTGACCCGCTGGCGGGGCACACATGGAACGTAGGGGAGTTTCGCTCATTCCTGGACAAATGGCTCCCCGGACAGTTGGGGCTCACTGATCCCGTGCCGCCGACTGGGGAGGAAGAGTGACAGCCACCAAATTTGACAAAGGCAGGTGGGGCAGGTTTTGATTTGAAAATTTGCGAGCGGCATGAGCCCGCTCAAAATCAAAATACTGGGATTGGGGCAACTCATGTCGGGAAGGTCCCGGCAACGCTGAAAACCGAGAACACTTACGGCTGGAGAAAAACAATGGGCAGCAAAACGACATCAGCCTTGTGCTTGTTCGTCGCCGTGTTGGTGGGCCTGGCGACGCATGCTAGTGGCGAGATTCGGTTGACGATCAAGAAAGTCACGAGCATCCGTCCCACCCACGATGGACGCTACTTCGGACGGGCATCGCTTCAGGTACTGGCCAACGGGGTCTGGGTGATGACCTACGTCCATTCAGACCACCACTGGAAGGACCCTGGCGGCCAAATCGAAGTCATGTTTTCCGGCGACGAAGGCCGGACATGGGCTCCGCCGAATACCTATTTGGACGGCAAGCCTGTCTCGGGACTACCCAGCGCTGCCAGCCCGAAGGAATCGCCACATGATCCGGTCGAGCCGTATATCTACCTCGCGCCGAATGGGGACCTGGTGATCGCCGCCATGGACGCCGTTTTCCCTCCCGGTCAAGGCGAGCCGCGCCTGGGCCATGGTGGTATGTGGATCACCGTCTCGTCGGATGATGGCCGAACCTGGAACAAGTGGAGCAAGGTTGCGTTTCGGGGTGTCCCAGGTGGAGGTTGCGGTGATCTGACGCAGGATTCATTCCTGGATGGCAACACGATATACGCCACCTCCCGGCTCAGCGACTGGCGCCAGAATCAGCCGGGCAAGTTGCTTTCCGCCGAGTGGTTCTATCCGGGCAAGACGCTTCCCGCCCTCTTGAAGTCCACCGACAACGGGCGCACGTGGGAGTTCGTCAGTTGCTGCGATAGCGAGAGAGACTGGGACCGGACCGGAGATTCTGAGACCGGAATTGAACGCGTTGGCGAAACCGAGCTTGTGGTCGTTATACGCGGCGGTTTCAAGGCGGAGCTGCCCTGGTTGACCAGGAGTCGGGACATGGGCAAAACGTGGACCAAGGCAGTCAGGATAAGTTCCACGGTGAAATCATGGAAACGCGCCAGGATTTACACGTTCAAGCATCTCAAGCACCTGAGCCGCGTAGAGACCATCCCGGAATGGTGGAACGATAGCACATTGATCGGGACCGGTGTCCATCAGGTCACCGCAAGCACGCGAAACGTTGGGCTCTGGTACTCGGAAGACAAGGGGGAAACTTGGAGCGCACCGCTGGATCTTGACGCGACCACGCAAGACGCGGGTTACGGCGACGTGCGGATGCGCAAGAACGGCGATCTCGTCGTGGTCTCGTACCACGGAGCCCACGACCAAGCGTCAATCAAGCAATACGTGGTCGGCATTGAGACCGACGATGGCCCGTAGGGCTTGAATTGCACCCAGTTTCGTTCCGGTCTCTTCAGTGCCAAAGGCACGTTCCTAAGTCAGCCCAGATGGAGCGACGTGAGTCCGCGAACGTCGCGGAACCCTGGGTTGTGAAGGTCATTCCAACCCGGACCCTGAAGGGGTGGCCCTAAGTCCTGGGCGGTTCGTTCTGCTGCGCCGGGTCGACGGTTCCCAAGAATAGGCTGGGCTGCCGACAACGCCATTCACGCCACGTATTGTCATCTCTTGGTGACTCTGCGCAGTAATAGGGCCGCCCCATTTGGGGCTATGAAGACGTAGTAGTAGGCAACCTCGACCCAGGGTTGCGCGACGCTCCCGTCGGTCGCGTCGCTCCACCCTGGGGCTTACATATCGCCGTCCCGTCGGGACTGGAACAAAAACAACTGGGCTGCGAGTCGTTTGACCGCTTTGGCAGTTTGTGTATTGACTACCACGAGACTATCGTTTCATCTAACCTCTGCAATTTGGTGCTTCCCCCCAGCAAATCCCGTGATACGCACCAGTATTCAGGAGAACAGACCGCATGTTTGCGACTCACTATCGCGTCGTGCAGTTCATCTTCGCCGGATTGGCGCTGTCAGGCGCCGTTGTCGGCACACGGCAGGCGCGCGGCGACGAGAGTGAACGGCCCATCATCTCGACGACCATCGATTTCCTCGATTACTGTTTCTTCCGGACGGATCCGTCAAAGGGTTACTTCACCGAAGAGCAATACGACGAGGTGATTCGCTCGGTCGCCGAAGCTGGAATCACGAAGATTTACTTGCGCGTCGATGTGTGCGGGCTCACTCTCTATCCGACCAAGGTAGGCAAGCAATACGCGGGCGACGGGCGAGATCCCGGTTCGACTTACCTGGTAAATACACTGAAGCGTTACGATCCGGCCGCCAAGACCGTTGAACTGGGCCACCGCCACGGCCTCGAAGTTTGGGCTTGGGACACGCTCTTCGACGACGAGGCGACCATGGTGTACTATGGCGCGGAAACGGACCTAAGACGACGCTTCGGCGAATACCCGCTCAAGGACCCGTTCCTCGTAGAGAATCCTCAATTTCAATGGCGACTCGACCCACGAATCGACGCCAAGCAGCAAGAAGAGGCTGCGGCCCGTGACCTCGACGCGCCGATTGCGGCGATCCGCATCATCAGCGACACGCGCTCGGCCACCAACCGGGTCACGGGCGAGATGTTCGATATCCTCGTCAGCAACGACAATCGCCGCTATCACGTCTACGAGGGCAACTGGGAATTCCGGGTTGAATCGGCCAAGCCGCCCGTCTTGCTCATCGAGGGTCTGAAGATCCGCGAACCTTACATCAAATTGGCGTTTCACAAGCCATGGCCAACAGACCAGAGTTTCACCATCACCGGCGAGGCCGACGGCTTTGCGCAGCTTCTTTGTGGAGGTGCTTGGCATAAGGCGCTTTGTGACTTCCGCGATCAGGTCAAACCGGCGGGGCAAGGCGGGTTCGATTTCGTCACTTCCCGCTTTGCATGGGACTACGGTCGCCGCGTGCTGGGCATCGCCCAGCACGTGCCCCATCTGCCGCGTCACTATGGGATGGTCGAGCTAGGCTACGCGGAGGTCCGGGCCCACAAACTGGCCAATCTACGCGAACTGGCGGCCTACGACTTCGACGGTTTCGCGTATTCGATCCGCACGCACACACTTGGTCGGGTCCCCCAACACTACGGCTACAACGAAGTAACCCGTGACGCCTTTCGCAAGCAATACGGCAAGGACATCTGGACCGAGGATTTCGACCGCGAAGCCTGGCTCGGCTTGCGTGCCGAGGCGGTGAACGCTTATCTTGCCGAAGCGGGCAAAACGCTCGGATCGCGACCGTTGTATATGGACTGTCCGCGACAGGAGCCGGGCGCGCCATACATTCGGCCGTATGGCGGGATGCCGTTTCAGCCGGAGGCTTGGATCCGAGATGGCGCCGTGGCATGCATTCGCATGCTCGGAATCTCCTCCGGCCGGAAGGTCGAACCGGAGTTCGCCGGCGCCGATCGAGTGCGCATCGTCCGCTTCGTCGACAACGGCCGGATGCCGCCGCCGGACAAGTTCCGGGAAAACCTGCAGCGATGGCTCAAGAATCCGATCCTCGACGAAATCGAGTTCTACGAAACGCTCCTCTACACCGATCGCCCCGAATACCTGCAGATCATTCGCGAGACACTGGCGCCTTGAAGGCCGGCTGACGTATCCACCGGCAGCCGTTACTCGCAGCGCCGCAGCCCGGATCGTAAGGACCGCCGGTCTTCAGGCGGGAATTCTGCTTGCCTGTTGTTGGCAAGCTCTTCCGACCCTAAGATGGAACCAAGCGGTTCGGCAGGTTGCGGCAAACCGGCCGCCGACCTGCTGAGGGGCGAGAGTCGGCGGACCATCGCACCCTTTCCCGAAAATGTCGGGAGAAGGTAGGGAGGTCTCCAGTGAAATCAATCGGGAACAGAAGCTGGCCGGAGTCGTTCTCGGAGACGACTCCCGACCCCTTCTTCGGCTGAATTTGAGGATCGTCGATTTTGAGTTGATTCACAGTGTCACGCCTTAGTTAGGTATGAATTACGAGCGAACTATGGCGAGAGAGATTGCTTGCACCTGAGGATTCTTCCATGTCGAAACGCACCAGAGCATACCCGCTGCGGCACCTGTCAATTCGCGTCCCCTGGCATGAACCGGAAAACGGGTCGGGAGTCTTTTCTCGACGACCCCTTCTTCCGTGCTGCCGTTGAACCATCAACTGCTGCGAAGAATGCGCAACAGTAACGATTGACATCAAGATCGAAGCCCGTCCGGTTTTCCGCGCCGCGCACTGCTTGGTATGATGTTATGGTCGAGTTGTGGATCCGCGCAAGAGAGTTTGTGAGATATCGAGGGAGCTTGCGATGTCCGTCACTGTTACCGTATACGATCCGCTGGCTGAGAAATTGCAGTCGGAAGCCCTCCAGCAGCAGGTAAGCGTGGAAGAGTTAGCCGCAGACCTTCTGGCTCGCGCTCTCGAAGGCTCCCAGGATGCAGCCTGGGAAAAGGCCAATCAGCGGCGGCTGGTGCTGGTTCACAGGAGTTCGACGGCAGGCTTGACTCCGGAGGAAGCGAGCGAACTGCAAGAGCTTCAAATGTTGGCCGATCAGCGTCTGGAAGCCTTAGATGCCGGACGGCTGGCTGAGGTCGAGCGGATGGAACAAGAAACGAGAGCGGCTCTCCTCGAGGCCGAGGGATCCTGACCGCATGATTTTCCAGTACCCGCAACACAGCCACACGCGACGACACGGCCCGCGCGGCTATGTCAACTACAAGTCGTACAAGCCCTGGTTGCGGGACGAGTTCGATTTCCGCTGCGTCTACTGTCTGTGGCGCGAGCGTTGGTATGCGGCAGGCGAAGCCGCATTCAGTGTCGAACATCTCCAGTCGCAGGCCGTGGCTCCGCAGCTTGTATGCGAGTACGAGAACCTTGTCTACGCATGCTGTCGCTGCAATTCCATCAAGACAGATGCTGCAGCCGTCCTGGATCCCTGCCGGGACGCGTTCGGCCATCATTTGGTAGTGCTTACCGACGGCCGCATTCACGGCCTCACGCCAGAGGGGCACGAACTGATCAGGATATGCAAACTCGATCAGCCGTTGCTGATCGAATCACGGCGACGCTTGATCGAACTACTTCAGACTCTGCAGGAAAGCGACAGTCCAAGAGCGGCGCGGCTGCGAGAACAATACCTCCGATTTCCCCGTAACCTTCCAGTGTTGGCGAGATGCTCTCCGCCCGGCGGAAACGCCCAACCCGAGGGCATCGCTACGAGCTATTACGAGCGAGCGCGACGAGCCGAGTTGCCGGCAGTCTACTGAAGAGCCCTTTCGGCCGCGGTAGAGCCGATCGGAAGGACAGGTTACTCCTGCCCGTCTACCTTGAAAGGGATCGCCTTGGGGAACTTGTAGCCGCCTGCCTCGGGCACGGCGTGTTTTGCGACAAAATCTGCCACTCTCTTCGCAGCGCCGAGGATCTTATCGTTCTTGAGGTACTTGCCTATCTGGGCCAGAACGCAAACCACGCCACGCTGGCCTACCAGCGCGAGCCGCCCGGCAATCCCTGGGAAGCCCCCAACGTGCTCATCGTGCCGCCCTTCTCCGAGTACAGCGTTTTCTATCACCGGCTGACCATTAATCGGGGCGGCCGTCTGTTGCTGTCGTACCAGTACTGGTCCACCCACTGGTTTTACCGCACCGAACACTGGTGTAACCGTCGCGCGTTGCTCGTGTCGCCCGACGGTGGCGAGACCTGGAAGCTGGCAGGGTCGGGGGATCTGTAGATTCCCTCCGACCACCTGCTCCGCGTTCGCCTTCTTCACCGGTGTTTCCAAGCCCGACATCGTCCAGATAATCAAGAAAGACCCGGAACGGCTCTTGGGACGCTTCGGCCACCCGCCCCAGATCCCGGAGGAGACATCCGATGCGAAATCGTCACTGTTGCGCGAAACGCCTCCAGGTTTGTGGTGGTGCACTTCATTGCACGCGGATGGGCGATGAATCGCCCTACTACGCACCGATATCTTACGTTCCGGCCTTTCCTCAAGCGGAACGAAATAGTGCTGCTACCGTCAAGCGTGTGGCGCGGATAGGATGTGACGAGCTTGACATCAGGGCCTCCGCACATGGGAACGCGGTAGAGGGCTATGATTTGTGCACTGCGTTCCGTGAGTATAATGGGGAATGGTTGGAACGTCCACGAGCTGTGCGAGAGAGCGGGACGGAGTCCAATATCTTAGGATTAGGACGAAAACGCGTGCAAACGATTGAGAATCCGCAGCTTGGGCTCGCCTATGACTATGTGCAATGGACCGGCAAGCATGTCTTTCTGACCGGCAAGGCCGGCACGGGCAAGACCACGTTTCTGCGTAGCTTGCAGCAACGGTGTACCAAGCGCATGATCGTGGTCGCACCGACTGGGGTGGCCGCGATCAATGCGGGGGGCGTGACGATCCATTCCTTCTTTCAGATGCCCTTTGGCCCGATTGTGCCCTCAGCAAACGGGATCGAACGGATGGACAGTCACGGCGAGACGCTCACTCGCCGCTTTAGCCGGACCAAAATCAATATCATCCGGGGGCTGGATCTACTGGTCATCGACGAGATCAGCATGGTGCGAGCCGACCTACTGGATGGGATCGATGCCGTGCTGCGGCGTTATCGCGAGCGAGATCGGCCATTCGGTGGCGTGCAGTTACTCATGATCGGCGATCTCCAACAACTGCCCCCGGTCATCAAGGACGAGGACTGGGCTCTCCTGCGCGAATACTATCAAACCGGGTTCTTCTTCGGCAGCCTGGCGCTGCAGCAGACCCAGTTCGTGAGTATCGAATTGAAACACATTTACCGGCAGAGCGACGCCCGTTTTATTGACCTCCTGAATAGGGTACGCGAGAACCGCATGGACGGTTCCACATGCCAGGAGCTGAACCGCCGCTACCGCCCGGATTTCACCCCCGATGACAGCCAGGGCTATATCACCCTGACCACGCACAATGCCCAAGCCCAGCAGACCAATGATGCCAAGTTGGAGGCTCTCAAGACCCGGTGTTGGGAATTCACCGCTCACGTCGCGGGGGATTTCCCGGAGTACATGTTCCCTACAGAATCCAACCTGAAGCTGAAGGTCGGAGCCCAAGTCATGTTCGTAAAGAACGACATTTCACGGGAGAAACGCTACTTCAACGGCAAGATCGGCACCTTGATGGGATTTGAGGACGACGCGATTCAAGTGCAGTGCCCAGACGACCCTTATCCGATTCTTGTAGAGCGAGATACCTGGGAAAACACCAAGTACACCATTAACGAAGCAACCAAGGAAATTCAAGCCGATGTGGCAGGTGTCTTTACCCAGTATCCCCTGAAGCTGGCCTGGGCCATCACGATCCACAAGAGTCAGGGGCTGACTTTCGAGAGGGCCATTATCGATGCTCGGGCCGCGTTCGCTCACGGCCAGGTGTACGTGGCGCTCAGTCGCTGCACGACGCTGGAGGGGCTGGTGTTGAGCACGCCAATTCAAACCAAGGCGGTGAAGAGCGATACTGAAATCCTGTCCTTTACGAGCGACATCGAGCGAAATCAGCCCGATTCGCATCAGTTGGCTCAAGACCGCTATGTATATCAGCAGCAGCTCCTGTTCGACTTATTCAGTTTTCGTTCCTTCCCGAGGTTGTTGTCGCACATTATCAAACGGGTGCGTGAATCTGGCAGTACTCTGCCGGAGAAACTGCTGGATCGGTTTCTTGAAGTAGACCGTGAAGTGCGGGAACACGTCGGTGACGTCGCCGAGAAGTTCCATGCCCAACTCCAAACGTTGACCGCGGATCACACGCAACCGATTGAAACCAATGCGTTCCTGCAGGAGAGGGTTCAGAAGGGCTGCGTCTACTTTGCGGACAAGCTGAAGAGCCTGGTACTCGATCCGCTGGAAGTCCTGGCCGTGGAAACGGATAACAAGGCTGTGCGCAAATCCGTCGAGGAGGCTATCGAAGCGTTGCTGGCGCGTGCCCGGTTGGAAGTGGCCTGTCTAACTGCGTGTGCCGCCGGATTTTCCAGTAAGACCTACCTGAAGGTTCGGGCTGAGGCCGCCATCGACGTCCGGGAAGCACGCAAGCGCCGGAAGTCTCGGGTCGGTGCCGGTTTGGCTGATGTCGCACATCCCGAGCTGTACAAACGCCTGCACCAATGGCGTGAAAGAAAAGCCGATCAGCAAAAGGTGGCGCCGAATACCATACTGCCCCGAAAAGCGATGGTCGGTATCGCCGATCGTGCGCCCGTCACCAGGAGCCAGCTCAAACGGGTTCGTGGCGTCGGTAAGCAAACGATGCTGCGAGTTGGTGATGAATTGTTGGCTTTGCTAAAGGAGTATGCCTCGAAACACGACACGGTAGATTCCGCAGAGACCAATCGTCGCCGGAAGCGCGAGGTCAGTGAAACCAAACAGATGAGTTTTGATCTCTTCCAGCAAGGTAAGACCGTTGCCGACGTCGCGGCCGCCCGAGGCTTGGCCCCGACTACCATCGAAACCCACCTGGCCCACTTCGTAGGTACCGGAGAATTGCCCTTGGAGAGATTTGTGTCTCCGGAAAAGGCCCAGCCGGTCATGGACTACTTCAAGCAAGCTGGCGCGCTAGACCTGTCGCCCGCCAAGGAGCATTTTGGCAATGCGTACTCCTGGGGCGAATTGAAGATGATCGTGCAGCATCTCATTCACCAAGGTGGACCCGACGCGTAAACTGGGAAACGCAGGCTCTCTTGTCGTTCCAGAAACCCCCACGCAACGCCAGCAGCCCCATGGATGTCGGTGTGGTACTCGGGCTCTTCGCCTTCTGCCGCAGACACCACGCCCGGGACGGCTATTGCCACTGCAAGAGTAACTGAGAGACCCACATATAAGACACGACAGCGCTGGATCATGGAAATGATTTCGTCAGAATCAGGCGGTTCCCTTCCGGGCCCGTTACGTTGAATCCGGGGAACGTCACCAACCCCCACCGATCCGCCTTCAGCGGCATCGACTGGATCGTCTGGCCCGCAGCGTCGATGTTGGCGGCGGCGCAGGTTTGGCCGGGCGGTAATCGGAAGGTCTGGCAGCGACGCGGCGTCACGTCCACTGACAGCGGCAAGTCGTTGACAAGTGCGCCGCACCCCACAAGCACCTCGTAGCGATCGGCGGTTTCCTTGGGGTCGGTCCAGTTCAGCCCTCGGTTGATGTATCCCACGATGTCGCCACTGTTACTATCGCCATTGCCCGGCTCGTTGTTTGCCGAGGATTTGCTGAAGGCGGGGTAGCTCTTGTTGAGCGCGAAGCGCGTCAGGTGTGTCGTTTTCCATTCGAGAAAGTCGGGCGGCAAACCGTTGGCTACTGCAGAATGGATGCCGTCGTTCCAGGCGATCCGGCAGCCGTGACGCATCTTCTGGAGCGCCCGGTAGAGATCCGGATTGTTGTGCCAGGGGATGGATGTGTCTTGGCGGCCGTTGGCGATGATCAGAAAGGGCAAATCGTCGGGATGCGAAAGGACGAAGTCGGTCGAGTCCATCCGTTTCGATAACGGCATGCCGTCGCTGCACGCGAGCGAAAGAGGGCCGCAGAAGGAGACCAGCCGGTGACTGTTGCCGTGCCAGCCCAGTCTCACCCCTTTCTTCTCGTCGCCGTCGTTGTAAGCCACGATGGGGACGTGGGCGCTGACGGCGGCGAATATCTCCGGATGGCGGAAGGCAAAAGACATGGCCCCGCAGCCGCCCATGGACGAGCCGGAGCAGTACGTGCGATTGGGATCGGTCCCGAGAAAGCGCTTCACCCAGTCGATTTCGAACAGCAGTCGTCGTTCGCTGTAGTTCGTGGGAGTGCCCTTCTCGATCTTCTCGGGCTGGGGAATCTTGTCGCTCGAACCGTACCAGAAGGTCCAGATGCCGCGGATGTCGCCTTCGGCTGCGATGCCTCTCCGGAACGACCGTCCGACGTACATGGTATTACTCGGTAGGAGCAGGACGCTATCCGGGCGGACAGCCACGTCAAACATGAAAGGAATGCCCTCGCGCCAGGCATGTGTCGAGTCGCCGAAGACGATGTATTTGCAGGCCGGGCGGTTGCCTTTGGCGTGCAGCACCAGGTGCAGCGCCTTTCCCTTGCCCGAGTCGGGCGCCGCTGCCGTACCTTCGCCCTGCCAGATGGGACGGATCAGCTCGCACTTCTGGGCGACCGGATCGCGCAGCGCGTTCTCGCCGGGGACGATGGTCCGGTCCTCCCGACCGTCCAACACCGTCGTGACGGCGTAGTAGCCGTTTCCCTGCTCGTCTCTGCCGACGGTGTGCACGTGCAGGCCCGACGTCGGGTCCAGACGCTTCGCGCCTTCCCGGATGATGTACCCGAGCGGATCGGGCACGGGCGGTATCTGGCCGGTCGCCGCGTCCCGCACGCGTCCTTTGCCGTAGTTGCCTTTGTCGCGAGTCCAGTCCTCCGCCGACCGGGGTTCGATCCACCGGCAGACTTGTTTGGCCTCCGCAAGCGTCGCCTCATCGGCAATGGGACTCCGCGACAGATAGACATTGAAGGTCGTCCCCATCGGTACGGGCGATTCCTGCCACGTCAGAAACGTCTGGCCATACCTATATTCGGCGCTGAGTTTGGCCACGACGGACGTCCCCGGCGCCGCGTCCGCAACAGCAGTCCCCAGCAATACCAGGAGGAGAACTCTCTGTTTCATCTTCGTTTGCCTGTCATCAAGCGGAAAACGGTCCGTCACTCGAACTTGATTGCAGCCGCCTAAGTACTTCATTATCAGATCCACCAGACTTCACATCGCTGGGCGTTTCATGGTTTCGGTGTCCACGAGCTAGCACGGATTATCGGATCTATTCCCCGCTACCGCTAAGGTATCAAGTTCTCCCTCGGTGGCGACTAGCGTCACAAGATCTCGCGTGGTTCGGGGCGGGTGGCCCACACTGCTTCGGCATATTTGACGCCACAAGCCAGACCGCGATATTCGGCCAGCGTTTGCTTGACAGTCTGCGTTCGGTCGGGCGACTGTGGGTCATAGGGCCGATTGCGCACGAAAGCCATCAACTGCCCCAGCCACTCCATCGCCGCGGGCCATGCGGCGGTCACATCCACAAATGTGTTCGGCTCGAACCCGATTGTGTGGCCGGGACCGTTGTCGTAGGCATAGATGCGTCGGGCGGCTCTTACGCCCGGGCGGCCAAGAATAGCGCCAGGCTGGCGCAGAGCCATCTCGCTCAACACCGACGCGACCTCGTGATCGGGATGACGATCGCGGCGCCACAGCATGAAGGCCACATCCGGTTTGACGTCGGCCACGACTTCGGCGACGGCTCGCTTGGTATCGGCATTCACATCGAAGTGCATCGAGGCGTAGTCCAGGAATCGCACTTCGATGCCTCGTTCCGACGCCAGGCGGATGTTGGTCGCACGCAACTGTTCCGCACGGCCTTTGACAGGCGACCATTTGGCGTAATCGCCGATGATGTTAAGGATGACGACGCGATACTGTTTGCGAACGGCCTCGAGCAGGATGCCCGGAATGCCGAAGACGCAATCGTCGTAGTGAGCTCCGATGGCCAGTAGCGTCTTTCCCGTGGTGGCGGATGTCGGCGCTGGGGTCGACTTTGGACGGATTTCCTTGGACTCAGTCGGCACAGTCTCCGCCCCCTGCGCATCCAAACCGGTCGAGTCCCCACGCGGCGCAGCTCCACACTCGCCAACCCCGTTCGCGGCGACCAACCCCGCTGCTCCAGTCGATACGGCAAATTTACCCAGGAAGTCACGACGATTCGGGTTCTCTGACATAACCAGCTCTCCATTGTGGAGGTGAAATAGATCCGATGAATCAGGTTGTCCCCTTCCGCGCGTTACAGTTCAAGCCGTGGTCTCGGATTTCCACTTGGCTTTCGCCGAAAGCGAGTTGGCCCACGACTGCCGACGATTGCCCGTTGCAGCGGCTCCGCGCGGCGCACATACTGTTCAGTTGAAGTTGAGGTAAGGTCATTGAGGGTGTCTGGTGAGTGATCTGTCCGACTCGCTGCGCTCATTCGTCACACTATAGCTAGGAGTCTTTCATGCGCTGTCTCTTGAACGCAGGTTTCCTTGTTCTGATCGTGACCTCTTTCGCCGCCTATCTGCAATCCGAAGCCAAGGGAGCCGATCCCCAACGGGTCTCGCTCTGGAACGGCCGTGCTCCCGTCGGTGACGGCGAGTTTCAGGAAGGAGAATCGTGGATCACCGTGCACCGGCCAGGCAAGGGCAACGGAGCGGCGATCGTGATTTGCCCTGGTGGTGGCTACGGCGGGCTGGTGACCGGCGCCGAGGGCCACGGCATCGCCAGATGGCTCAATGGTCACGGCATCACCGGCGTGGTGCTGGAATATCGTCTCCCCGCCGGCCGGCCTTTTGTACCGTTACTCGACGCCCAGCGGGCGCTGCGCACGGTTCGCGCGAACGCAAAGCAGTGGGGTGTCGAACCATCGCGCATCGGCATTATGGGTTTTTCGGCCGGTGGCCATTTGGCGTCGACCGCGGGCACCCACTTCGACGATGGCGATCCGAACGCCGCCGATCCCGTCGACCGCATCGGCTGTCGGCCCGATTTTGTGATCCTCATTTATCCCGTCATCACGATGGGCGAGAAGACTCACCAGGGCTCCAAAAACAATCTCTTGGGCAAACCGGCGTCGCCGAAGTTGGTCGAACTGTTCTCGAACGAGAAGCAGGTGACGGCGCAGACTCCGCCGACGTTCTTGGCTCACGCTTGCGACGACAAGCCCGTCCCTCCCGTTCACAGCCGAGCATTTTACGAGGCCCTTCAGGCTGAAAAGATCCCGTCGCAATACCTCGAACTGGCGTCCGGCGGTCACGGTCTCAACGGCTACAAGGGGCCAATGTGGGATGCGTGGCAAGAGAAGTCGTTGGCGTGGCTGGCCCATCTGAAGTTCATCTCGCCGAAAACCACGCCCGGGAATTGACCGGCAGTGGTGAAAAGGCAAGGGGTATGCGAAGAATCATAGTGGCTGGCGGCGGCGTCACTGCTCCAATTTGCGTCGGTCCAAGACCACGAGGCTGTTACCGTCGCGGGCGCCGACGAAGAGCAAATCTCCGCGCAACGCCACACCGTAAGCTTTCTTCATGACTGGATCGCGAAAGGAAGTCAGAAACTTGGGCTTCCTGGGGTCGGCTATGTTCACCACCGCCACACCGTCTCCTCCCTGTCCCAGCGGCAGGTAGGCCCGGTCGCCGCTGGCGACGCAACGGTTGGGCATAATCAGCCGGTTGTCCACCAGTTTGGCTGCAAGTTTCGGATTGGCAGGATCGGCGATGTCGAAAACGAGCAGCGCGTTACGGTAACTGGAAGCGGCGAAGTAGAAGTCTCCGACCACGGTGCCGCTGACCACGGTAATTACCGGGTCGAGGACTTGCGAGACCAAGCGCGGATTGGCAGGATCTTCCACGTCGACAACGGCCAAGCGATTGCGGCTGCCAAACAGCGTTCCCGTCAGGGCGTAATTGTCACGGAGCAACACGCTGAATGGACCGTCGTCTTCCGTGGTTACGACGACGGAGCCGACGACCACCGGCCGGCGCGCGTCGCGCACGTCGACGATAAAGAGCCTCTTTTCGTTTTGAAGTGCCGCGTAACAGTACCCGTCACGATAGGCCACTTTGTACAGTACCCCCTCGGTGCCGGGCTCTCCAACGGTCACAGAACCGAGCAGGCGAACGGCCGACTTGTCCGTCGCGTCGAGTACCAACAGCCGATGATTCCTCAGGGAATTGAGGTAAAGAGTATTGCCGTTGAACGCCAGGCCGGTAGCTTGATCAAGATCGGGATGGGTGAAACTAGAGACCACTTCGGGGTTAGCGGGATCTTCGATCGAGCAGATCGTGAGCCGCTTGCCTTCCCGGCAGGGCAGAAAAGCGTAATCGCCTTCGAGATGGACATCCTCGATGCCCCGCAGGAACACCGGATCTACAAGCCGACCCACAAAGGGCGTCGGCAAAGACTGGGCGATGGCCACTGACGGAACCAGATACGCGCTCGAAAGAGCAATCGCCATGGCAAACAGTGTCTTAAGCATGTACAGCCTCCGGACTGAGTTACCGTGAACCCAGTATCTTGGTTTTCCTACGATTGGACAACAAGCTGTACGCTTGTCGCGGCCTTCCGCCGCAACCAAAACACGCGGATTTTGAACAGAAGGAAACAGAGTACGCAGAGTTCGTAACTATTCTTCGTTCTCCTCGGTTGTGGGCGGGTCGGGAGACCAGCCCATAACAGGGCGGATCGCGTCCAGTTAGCCCCGACGGAAGCTGTCAGCGCTGCGATACCCAGAATGTACTGACCGGCCAGAGCAAAACCGTGGTCTGGATTCCTTTGGCTCTGAACGCTCCGACAGGCGACTGGAAGCTGCGAGTCACCGACGTGGCGACCGGAAAAGCCGCAACCGCCGGATTCCGCGTCGATCCGCGGTTAGGCGAGTGGCAGATGAGAATATACCGGTAGCGGAACTCGCCAAGAGTTTCGGCCGACATGCGGTAACCGCAGCCAGGTCCCTCAGCGGATCCAGGACTTCTCGATCTCTTCGAGTGTCTTGCCCTTCGTCTCGGGAACGATCGCCCAAACAAACAGGAGGGATGGGGCACATAGTGTGGCGTAAAGCCAGAAACAGCCTGCGGGGCCCAGGTTCTCCTTCAGCCACGGGAACGTTTGGGATACCAGACCACAGGTGGCCCAGACGGCAAAGACGCCGAACGACATGGCCCGGCCTCGGATCCGCGTGGGGAAAATCTCGGAGATAATGACCCAGGGGATCGGGCCCAAGCCGATCGCAAAGCTGGCGATGTAGCACAGGATCAGCCCCAATAGCCAGGGACCCTTGGTCGCGTCATTGTGGAACAGTAGTCCGACCAATACCAGCGAGACGACCACGCCCAGGGTGCCGATCTGCAGAATGGGCTTGCGGCCCAGGCTGTCGATCTTCCAGATCGTCAGCAGCGTGAACGCCGTATTGACGATGCCGATGATCACCAACCCGCCCAAGGCATCGCCAAGTTGCCAGCCGGCCGCGTCGAAGATCTCTTCGCCGTAGTAGATGATCACGTTAATACCGCTGATTTGCCCAAACATAGGCAGCATGACGCCGATCAACAGGGCGATCCGCATTCCCGGCCGGAAAAGCTGCCACACTGAACCACTTTCGTGTGCGATCGTATCGCGGATTTCGTCCATCTGGCGCGTGGCCGTTTCTCGCCCGCCGACGCGAGCGAGTATGCTGGTGGCTTCGTCTGCACGCTGCTGCTTGGTCAGCCAGCGAGGACTCTCCGGCACCGCCAGCAGCAGGAGCAGAAACAGAGACGCCGGGAGTACTTCGGCGCCGAACATGCCGCGCCATAACTCCTCGACGAAGATCCAACGCAACGTGTCCGAACCGAACAGCGCGGTATGGTTCTCGGCCAAGTGCAGAAGAAACGCATTGGAGAAATAGGCCGCCAGCACGCCGACGGTGATGGCGAACTGATATAGAGCGACCATGCGGCCTCGCAGGTGGGGCGGCGAGAGTTCGGAGATGTACAACGGCGCAAGCATCGACGCGAATCCAACGCCCAGTCCGCCGACCAGCCGCGCTGCGATCAGCACGCCGGACGTTTGCGGGATCGTCGACGCGAGTGCCGAGACCAGAAACAGCCCGGCCGCCAGGATCATGAGTTTCTTGCGCCCGAATCGGTCGCTGAGCGTCCCAGCCGCCATGGCCCCGGTGATGCAACCCAGCAAGACCGAGCTGACGACCCAGCCTTCCATCACCGGGCCGAGTGCAAACTGCGTTTTCAGCATCCCGATGGCCCCGGAGATCACGGCCGTATCGAACCCGAACAGCAACCCTCCCAATGCCGCCACGGTGCAAACGACCGACAGATACAAAAGGCTTCCCCGCTCGGGCACGAAGGCTGGTTGCGGAATCCCGACGGCTTTGTCCGGTATGGTCAATGGTTCTCTCCCGGTGGTTGGGGCCGTCCGATCTGTCGGATCGAACGTCTCTCAGCGAAGCGTGGTATTTTCGACGTCCAATATCTGGATGGCCGCCGGATCGAACATCCGCTCGTGCATCGCCGCACGCCAGACCACCTTTTTGTCAGGTGTAACCTCGAAGAACGGTGCGCTATCCGTTCGGCGCTTGTGGACAAACCAGTTACCCACGACCGTGTTGCCGTTGGGAAGCCGCTGGACACAGCAGATCCAGTAGAGCTTCACGTCCGGCACATCCTCTTGGGTCAGATGCCAAACCACCTTGTCTTTTGGATCCACTTCGATGACTCCGCCACGGTAGCCGATGACGGTATTTCCGTTCTCCAGTCGAATCATACTGAACGCCAGGTCAGGCACCTTGATCTCGCGTATCATTTTTCCGGATGAGTCATACTCCCGTACAGCCTTGTCGTCCAGCAGGCCCACCAGATAGTTCCCGTTGGCCAGCTTGCGCGCGTGGCGCATTCCCATGTGCGTGTTGCCTCCGGATTCAACGGACACAATCTTGACGATCTCTCCCTTTCTATCGACCTCGACCACGCGTTTGTCCGTACACTCGGCGACCAGCGTATTTCCGTCGGGCAGCCGCTGACAGCCCCAGACCTCGCCGCTCGTGTCGTACTCCCAGACGACTTTCTTATCGGGGGTGACCTCTCGGACCCCGCGTTTCTTGCCCGTAAAACTCATCAAGACATTTCCGTTGTCTAGCATCCACGCGTCTGTGCATTGGTCCGCCGGATACTCCCACTGAATTTCTCCCGCGGCCGATATCTTGAAGACCCGCTTTGCTCCGATATCACTGCAAAGAAAGCAATGCTGTACCGTTTGTCGTGAGGTCTTTTCCTGTTCGGCGCCGTATGATGCTATCGCCATTGGCAGGAAGAACATGACCACTACGATTGCATGTGTTATGCTGTTCTTCATCTTCTACTCCCTGTATTGACGTGAGTATGTTCGAGGTACTTATCGGCGTAACGCAAAACGGATTCCCAAACGCGCGAAAGCACAGATTATACGATGAGCCGATCGCCAATGTCCACGCTCGTGATCCTAGCCGTTGCGACCAGCCTACAGGCAGCGACGGAGGAACGGCCTCCCGATGACGTCGCCATAAGCAAGAACCTCGCGCTGGGCAGGCCGTATACGCTCAGCATCTGGCCGACGGTCAGTCCCTGGCTCTACGAGCAGCGGGGCAGGCCGCTGCCGGATACGGATCGCCTGTTGACCGACGGCAAGTTTGCCAAGACCGAGTTGTTCGTGACGGACCACGAAGCGGTCGTTTTTACAGGCGCGACGACATTGGAGATCGTTGTCGACCTGGGCCAGGTGCAGCCGATCGGCGAGATATGGGCCCGTCACGAAGGCAACGCCCATCGCTCGCTCCAACCGGTCAAACAGGAATACTACGTCAGCGATGACGGCGAAACGTTTTACAGAGCGGCCGAAGTGAAGAACACGTGGGGCCCACCCGACCTGAAAGACCGCTCGCAGTTGGCCAAGTTCTTCAAGGGGGTGAAACGCTGGAGTTCAGGTCCGATTCGCACCAAGGGGCGGTACGTCATGATCAAGACGTATCCGCTGGGGCCGAACAATGGCGGAATCAATCCCGGCCACATCGGCTGCGACGAGATCGGCGTGACGCTGGGTAGCTTCCGAGTCGAAGAGACTCAAATCGACAGGAGCATGCCGTATGTGCCCTCGGCGACAGGGTTGCCGTCCGACGTGCTGGGTTACCGGTACGCCATGCTGCCATGGGGCGAGATGTTTCGCGAAGGGCCGCTGTTCTACGCCCTGAATCCGTACGAGCTGCTGATGGAGAATGAATACCATCTTTCCATCGACGGCGCTTACATCATGACGTGGTTCCCTTTGGTCAACTCGTCCGATCTCAAGACCGAGATCGAATTCGAATGCACAATGCCGGCGGCGGTCGAGGTGCTGTCGACAAGCAAGTTCATGAAGATCGTCGAGACAAAGCGAGTTCAACGCGACGGCAAACCGCACATCTACCGACGGATGGTGCACGATCGGGCGGCGAAGCAGAGAGGATTGCCAACGCAGCTTTTGGTGGTTCGCGTAGTCGACGGGGCCGCCCGGCCCGGGACGCTCGGCAAACTTCACTTCAGGTACGGCTACAAGGCCGAGGGTCAAACCTATGCCGCTGCCGAGCGGAGCATCGACCTGGTGTTGCAGGAGCGGATCACAGCGCCGGCGCCGAAGGAGTTGGTCCAGGGTATGTGGTTCCTGCGCCTCGGCAACGCGTTTTCCGATCTGGACCAGGCGGCCGGCGCGTTGGTGCGTTTCTACAAGGACCTGGGCTTCAACGCGATCTGGGGTGCCGTTGGTCCGGAAGTGTATCGCCATGCGCGAGAGAACGGCATGTTGACGGTTCAAAACGGAGGCACCCGGTACGCGGGCAACGGGTTCACGTTTGCGGCTTACGACGCCGGGGCGTGGAAACGCGTGCCGGAGGCGGGCCGGTTCCAGTTCCATCCGAAATTTGCCAGGGGCAAGGAGATCGCCCAATACACCCTCTGTCCCACGATGCTCGCCTCGCCGGATCTGTTTCCCCTGATCAAAGAACAGGCCGCAAAGAAACTCCAGACCACCGACTGGGTCGAGGAAAACTGGGAGCCGCACATGTTCGAGAAGCGAGGCTGTGTATGCGAACTGTGCAAGCGAGCTTTCCAGGAGTTCTCGGAGTTGCCGGCCTCGCGAGTCGAGTCGCTTTGGCCCGATTGCGTCGTTGATATGAACAACGAGTCGCACAACCGCTTCACGGCCCATCAGATGGCCCAGGCAATGCTCACGTTTGATCGCGCCTGGCGGGAGGCTTCGCGTGAGTTGGGTCGGCCGGGGACGGCATGCTACGTGCCCGCCGTTCCCCCGCACATCGACTTCACCCCCGATTCCGAGAAGTTCAAGATCCGCGGCGCGTCGGAGTACCTGGGCCAACTGAACGCACTGACGATGTGGGGCGTGCCGTTCGCGATCAAGCTCGGCCGCGTCCATCCGCCGTCGCTGGTGGGGCACAACCTGGTCAGCCTCGACGAGATCCGCGCCTCCGTCGCGATGGCCGATCGACACGGTCGCCGGGAAGCCGGCCGGCGTCGGCCGCGGTTATACAACATGAGCGGGATCCAGTTTGGTGTCACCAGCGAAGGCAAGTTCGTCATGCCGCGCGTGTTTTACTTCCAGACGGTGCTGGACGTGCTCGAGGGTCTCGACGGCCATGCCTCGTACCGGGAGTACGGCGTCGACGCCCGTTTCATGCGGCTGCGCGCCAAGGCCGCTCGGATTATGGCGACGTACGAGTCGTACACGTTGCACGGAGAGCCCAAGGCCAATTTCACTGCCGCGATTGCCTCGCCCGCACCGAAGATCCCCGAGCGTAGCGTGCTGTACACGAAGTCCTACGAGCGCAAGGGCAGCCAGATCATCGCCCTTGGCAACGACGGCATTGACCGCATCTACTTGACGCTCACGCTCACCGACCTCGAAGGCGGCAGACCCGTTTGGCTTGTCGATCGCATTGCCGGAACGATATTCGGCGGCAAGGACGGCTTCGACGCCGACGAGTTGGTGCAGGGCGTGCTGATCGACATCCCGCACAAGGAATTTCGGATCCTTGAGGTCCATCGCGAGCTGACTGATCCCGCGTTTCAGGCGTTCGCCACGGTCGACGATACCGAGGTCCGCGCCAAGCTCGATGCCAACAAAAACCGTCTAGCCGAAAAGGCGAAGTGGCTGGAATCGCTGGTAGAATAGATGCATGATCCGCTGGTTTGACGGAGCGATTGTTTCGGAAAGCCTGGGCTGTGGCGCGCAGGAAGACTTCCAGGAAGCTGTGGATCTTTCCCGTCCGTCGAAGTTTCATTAGCAGTGAAGCAAATCTCCAGAATTCACTGCGATGACGCGATCGCACGCCGATCCGCCACAAAACTCATAACCGTGTTCCCAGGCTGAACCGCAAAACCGAGACAAGCTGCCGCGGCAAGATTTTCTCTTAGCCTTCGAGTCAAACGTTTGGTACAGTGATGGCGCAAACGCGGTTTCAAGTCTACGCGATTCCGAAAGGAGCTTTGCGACATGAGAGATGGAGTGGTATTCCGAGAAAGTGTCTTGTTCAGTTTCTCTGTTCTGATTCTTGCATGCGTCGGGTGTGGCGGCGATGACGCTCCACCTGCGGCATTGGACGAGGAGGCAACGGCCGATGCTGTCGAAACGCCCAGTCCGGAACCCCCGCCGTCGCAGGACCTCACAGCAGAAGAACCCTCCGTCCCACGCGAGGTGACTCCCGAGACGGTCAACCAGGCGGCCGTGCTTCCGGCCTGGGCCGGACAAGCCGGCGAACCCTTTGACGTCAAACAGTTTCTTGAGAGTCGCCAACCGCCGGCCGACAACGCAGCCCCGCTGTACATCACGGCGCTGGCACAAATTGGCGGCGAACTCGGGCATCTTTTCCCGGAGGCTGAGCGTAGCCAGCGACTGGATCGCGCTCGGACGCTCGGCAGGTCCATCGGCGAATTGGCGAATGCCGACAAGTTGGAATCCGGGGCAATTCCGCCGCAACAGGTAGAACAGGTGCTCGTGTCGGCGGCGCCGGTTATCGACCAACTTGATCTCGCTCAATCCAAGCAGTCATGTGTGTTCACCACGCCAATCAGCATTGATGTGCTGCTACCGCACGTACAAGCGGCTCGAAACGTCGCGCGGCTGTCCATGGTGCAGTTGTACTTGGCGAGCGTCAAGGGAGATTCGGAGTTGGCTGCTTCCGCGGCCAAGCGATCGCTGTGTCTGTCGCGCGACCTTCGACCGCGCGGGTTTATCGTATGCCAACTCGTCTCGATCGCCATGGACGGTATTATTCTTGATGCCATCGGTCGATTCACGTTGAAGGGCCCAGGTCTGACGACGGATCATTGCGATCAAGTACTCTCTTTGTTGGTCGAGCACCAACGGCAGGGGCTCGACTGCTACAGCGAAGGGCTGCACCTTGACTACATCGCCTCGCGTCAAACGCTGGAGGATCTCCGCGGCGGAAAGATCTCGCCGGACGACGTCGAGAAGCTCATAGGCGTCGCACCCGGGCGCGGACCATCGCTGGAACGCATTAGTATTGACGCCGAGGTTGCCGCGCTCAACCGGGTTTTCACGTCGGCATTTCGCGAGGCACCGGCTCCTTATCATCAGATCGCTCAATCAAACGCAACCAAGTCGGAAATCGCGAAACTGACCGAACGGGCAAAGGCAGGACAAGCCGATGCGGCAGTACTTGTTCTCCTGTTTGTCCCTGCGTTGGACGCCGTACGTGAGGCGTCGACTCGAAGCCAGGCGAACCTCGCGGGAGTCCAGTTGCTTACTGCCGTCCGTCGTTTCGAGGTGGCGCACGGATACCTTCCCGAATCGTTGGACGAGGTTGCTTCCGAAACGATCCTCAAGACGGTACCGACGGACCCGTATTCCGGCCGACCGATGTGCTACGCGATCATCGACGGAAAGCCGACGGTGTATTCCGTGGGCAAAGACCTGAAAGACGACGGAGGTCGTACCGACTGGAAATACGGCCAGCAACCGGGCGACTATCTTCTCCCGCTAACGCCACTGCCCGGGACCGGCCCGCGGCCCAAAACGGCCGCAACTCCCAAGGCGGGTGACACGCCTCGAACGACACCCGCACAGCCGACTCCCAAGCCAACCTCCGCGCCGCGCGTCTGGACGAGCACCGTCGGAACGACCGTTGAAGCCGAGTTTGTCGAACTGCAGGACAACGTCGCGGTACTCAAGAAGGGCGACGGAAGCGTGCTCCGAGTGACGTTGGACAACCTCAGCGAGCAGGATAGAGAATGGATTCGCCAAGCAGTGCAGAGATGAAGGTGACAGTCGAACTACGCGTGCCTCGCGCAATCCTTGAACAGGAGGCAACAGAGGAAACGGAGAATGGTGTCAGCCTCTGTTGACTAACACCTCTGAATCGTAGGCGACGTATTCCACACTCATTCAATATCCCCGAATCGCGGTCTCTCTGCAATCAGGATCTGACGTCGGTCAAGGACCGACCGCCATCTGAACCAACCCGAAGTCCTTGACGAGCTAGGGCTGTCAATCGTCGACTTTTCCCTTTCTCGCTGTTTCCGCTATACTGATGGGCGTGAACTGCGGTAGTCCAAGTTGCGCTGGACAACGTCGATACGGAACTCCGAATCCCCCTGGAGGGCACGATCATGAGCGAGTCCCAAGGCAAGTCCGGGCCCCAGTTTCAAGCCGATCAGCCGCTGGGGAGCGGCCGGCGACTGGGACCGATTCCTCGTGGCGTCGAGGTGCTGGTCCGCAAGGCATCGGTTGACTCCGAGTTCAAACGGTTGCTGCTAGTCGAACGGGCCGCGGCAGCCCGGCGGATCGACTTGGCCCTGGATCAGGCCGAGGCGATGATGCTGGACGCCGTGCCCGAAGACCAATTGGAGACGATTATCGCCCGGACGACCGTCCCAAACGAGCACCGTCGGGCGTTCCTCGGTACGGCCGCAGCGGCCATGCTCGCGGCGGTCGGGCTGATCAGCGCCGGATGCAGCGATCGCGATCCATCGCTGGACAGCCAGGGCCGGCCGACGCGTAATCGGGCGGGCGAAACCGGCGGCGCCGCGCCCGACGAGCCGCCCGAGAAGGAACCGGATGGCAACGCCGGTTCGGCCGACCCCAGTACCGAAGAACCGGCTGGGGGGCCAAGCGATGCGCCCTAGCTCCGCGTCAGATTGAGAAGGAGTGGGTACGCATTTGCCCATCACACATGTGTTCGAGTCAGCGACTTATCGACGCCGGAATAACCCACGGCGTCGTCTCTGCTGCAGCTTCTCGTAGCTCTGTCCATAAGCCGCCAGCGAAAAGACCTTGGAGTCGTCTTCCACGGGAGGATTCAGATAGACTCGCCCCTTCCAATCGACTGGGATACGCGGCGGACTTTGCGGGCCCGCAAATCCTCCGGATCGGTCGTAGACATAATACGTCTCGAATTGAATGACGGCACCCTTCTTGTGACCGGCCGCGGATCTCTCGACCGCAACGACCCTCGCGTCGCAAATGAAGTACTGGACCGATTCGTCTTGCCTTACCTTTTCGACTTTCACGACCTGCAGTTGCAGAACCTCCTTTGCCTCGTCCTTCAGCTTCTTGTATGCACCCGGCGGTAACTCGGCATGTGCCGTGCCGCCCAAGACCATCACGGCTAATCCGACGACGGCAAGCACACCGTTGTGGGAATCGTTCTGCATGGTCCAATCCTCCAACTGAAAGAAAGCAATTCCAATCCCCATCCAGCCACTGAACCTATCCGAAGCGCCCCCTCGTGTCAAAACACTTACCTTTGTTCAGTCGATTCAGCTCGAAGCATGGAAATGAGACTGCAAAACTGCTTGGTCTGTCGTCGGATGTCTGGTCAGTGGGGAGAGGCTGATGTACAGTGCCAGGAATCCGTTAAGCTATCACAATACACTGAGACTTGCAGAAAGGGGATTGCGACCATGGACAAGAGACCCATTTCCAGTTGGATTCGAGTGCTGTTCGGCGCAATTGGGTTCGCTGCAATCACGATCACGTCTTCCGCTGGGGATACACCATCGCTCCGCGCCGGAGCAGCGGTTGTCGACATCACGCCTCAGGAATTCTCGATGAACTTGCCTGGCGGCTTCCGAGGCAATCCGGCGGAAATCGCGCACGATCCGCTGCATGCCCGTGCACTGGTGCTGGACGATGGCGCGACGACGCTGGCGATGGTCGTCGTGGACAATCTGGGCGTGGCTCGTGAAGCGGCCGACGACGCACGGGCGCTCGCCACGGAGCGTTGCGGCATTCCACCAGAGAAGATCCTCGTAGCATCGACTCACACCCACAGCGCTCCGTCCTCGAATGTCAAAGAGGGCCAACCGGCCGCTGTGGCCTACCGGAAACTGCTGATCGAGGGAATTGCCGAGTCCATCGTCCGCGCTCACAAAGCACTTCGCCCGGCCGCCGTTGGACATGCCGTGCATCCGTTGCCGGACGAAGTCCGCAATCGCCGCTGGTATCTCAAGCCGGGCAAGATGCCGCTGAATCCCTTTGGCGAGATGGATCAGGTGAAGATGAATCCGGGTACCAGTCCCGAAGTTCTCGATCGGCCGGCCGGCCCCATCGACCCCGACGTGACGATCCTATCGGTCCGGGACACAAAAACCCGCAAACCGCTGGCACTCTTTGCCAACTACACCCTGCACTATGTCGGTGGCGTGCCGAGGGGCCAGATATCCGCCGACTATTTCGGCGAATTCTCGCGGCTGATGCCATTCCGGTTGCGTGCGGGGGATGACTTCGTCGCCATGATGTCAAACGGTGCCACGGGCGACATCAACAACATCCCTTTTCTCATCACCAGGCCCCCGCGCGAGCCATTTGAACAGATCCGCATCGTCGCCCGGAAAGCAGCCGATGCCGCATGGTTTGCCTGGAAGAAGATCGACGCGCACGACTCGGATCTGCGTCTCGGGATGATCGAACGTGAAATCACCCTGAAGATGCGTCGCCCGACCACAGAGCAAATCGAGCGTGCCAAGACCATCGTCGCCACGAAGGGCGAAGCCGAACTCGCCAAGCTACCGCGCCTGGCCGAGCCCTATGCCAGGCGGACGCTGTCGCTCGCCGCGGGTCCCGAGACTCTCAGTGTCCCCTTGCAGACGCTGCGCATCGGAGACTTCGCGATCTGCGCCATTCCCTTCGAGACACTGGTCGAAATCGGCCTCGACCTAAAGAAACGCAGCCCCTTTCCCCGCACCATAGTCCTCGGCGTGACCAACGGCTACAACGGTTACCTACCCACGCCCGAGCAACACGAACTCGGCGGGTACGAGACCTGGCTCGGCACGTGCAGGGTGCAGGAAGACAGCTCGGTGATCATTACCGATCACTTGCTCGAAATGCTTGGGGAACTGGCGAAGGAAGAATGACACGCCTGCCAGTCATGGACAATTCTGTCGCATTGGCGTTCCTGTTCGCGAAGGAGGTCCCCAACGAATTCAGGGCGGCAACGAATCTAGCACAGATCGACAGTCTTCTGTCGATGTGATGCCGGGAAGACTCTAGGCTCGCAGCTTGAGCTGCAGGGACTCGCCAGCTTCCAGCGTGATATCGCGGGCAAAACGGACCAGTACTTGATTGTCCTCGCGCTCGATCGTCGCGGCCTCCGGCCGGTCTTTCACGGTGGCGTCGACGTGAGTCGGGTCGAATCCGTCGACATTCAAAGCGATACTCCGTAGCCGCAGCTTGCCGTGCTTCAGTTCGATGCCGCACGTTTGCTCGTTTGCCTGTCGGGTTTGAGTGAAGCTGCCCCAGCCTTCGGCCGTTGTGAAAGCGGCCCGGAAATCTTCGGGTGTCAGCCGCGGTGTGAATTCCACGTGCCCCTGTGGACCGTGGCAGTTGAAGCCGCACACAGCTTGGAATACGCCGTAGCTGGCCATGGCCCGGGAATAATGGTCGCTGCACTCGATTTCGTTATACGGGTTGCGAAGGGCGGCGTTGTAGCGGTCGTGGATGGCTCGGGTAACCGCCAGACCGTTTTGCAGCAGATCGGGTTGATCGAGGCCTTCCCAGATCATGTGCGCGGCGGCCTGGTACTCGAAACCCGTCATGCACTCGTTGAAATAGCCGTACTGCCAATGGTTCTTGAATGCCGGGTTTTTTCCGCCTTTGGGCCACGAACACATGATCAACCCGGCGTCGCCCGCCGCAGCGTACCACCGTCCCGGCACGAATCGTTTGCGGAAGGGGCCGACATCCGGCACGAAGCTGTACTTCCATAACGCACGCAGCGCCGATAGCTGCTTGTCGCGATCAAACAACCGGCCCAGGCCAACCCAATGCGCCCAGGTCTGGCCAAACACCTGGTCGATGTAGCACCCGGAACCAACGCCGATCTTATCTTTATGCTGAGGATCTTCGATCTGGATAAAGTACTCGCCGTTGTACGTTTCCAGAATCGACTCCTCGCCGCGTCGAGCGATTTCTCGGCACTGTTCGGCGAACTGCTCGTCGCCCATCTCGGTCGCCATCGCCTCGCCGGCTTTGAGCATCGCCAGGTACAGCGAACTAATGAAGCTGATCTTGCCGTACCAGTTCGCGTCGAGCGTGTTGGGCTGGGCACCCTCGAGCATTCCGTCCGCGTTGGCGTCGCGTGCGATCATGAACTCGATCGCCCTCTTCACTTTGGGCCAGAGTCGCCGCAAGAAACCGTCGTCGGCCGACATCTGGTGCTCGCGCAACATGCCAAGGACGCGACCGCAGTGGCCGTCGTCGGCGTGGTGATTTGAACTGTTCAGATTGGTGCGCATCCCGACACCACCGTCGGCGTGCTGGCCAATACCGAAATTGACGCGTTCTCGTTCGATTCGCTCAATTTCCGGAAACAACCGGCCGGGGGCCTGGGCGTAGTGCCAGACGTGCGTACACGTACCCTGACAACAACCGATGCCCTCCCAGGCCCAGAAGCGGCCATCTTCGAAGCGGTAGCAGGTCGTCGTTGCTAGAGTCGATGCGTTGGCCAACGTTCGATCCAGCAACCAGTACGGCAGCGTCGAGTCGTACCAGGTCTCGACCCACTTGCGGGTGTCGCCGGCCAAACGATCGAACTCGGCCGCAATGTAACGGGCGACCGCCAGTGCCGAGTCGAAACGGGCTGCGTAGTAATGACCAACCAGTGCATTGCCCACCCCGTGGGCACGGAAGTTGGGGAAATGCCACGTAATGACGAAATCAACAGCCTGCTCTTCGCCCGGTTCCAGGTGCACCGAGCGGCCGAGTTGGCCGGTGAGCGGCACGGCAAGATCGGCCGTAGCGGCCTCGATCGCGTCTTCTGACGTGATGTCGGCCCGCGAAAAAGGGGTCAGGTCCAATTTATGCGAAGCACCCTCCGGGCCGTTCCGGAAAATTGGACCTGACCCCTTTTTCGCGTCGAGCAGCGCCAACGTCATCGTGCCGAAATCGCGTTGCTGCTCGAGTGTGGCGTTGTCCAATGGCCGATCGGTAAACACGATATCGTCGATGCCGATGTTGCCCCAGCCTTTGCTGTATTGATCGACGATCTGAAGCCGAGCCTGTTTGCCCTCGAACGCTCGCACATTAAATGCCGTGCGGAACATGCGGTTGTCGTTGCGGCCGGTGGCCGAGGCGACAACCCGGTCATCGACGATCAGATTCACACATGTCCGGTCCTTGTGCGCCCCGCCGCCAATGAAGAATTGAATGAAATGCCGTTCGATTTTGAACGGCGGGCTGGTGAGCGTGCCGACTTGGCTGTCCTTTTCGCCCACGTTATTGCCGGGAGCCGAGGCGTGACTGTTGACGACGCGTTTGCCCTCACCTCCGACGTCGCCTTGATAGTCGGGGATGCTTTTCTTTTCGACGGGACCATCGCCAAAGGCAACGCCTTCGGTCGTCCATTTCTCGTATTCGGGGCGCTCGAAGTTATCGAATGCAATATCCGGCCTCGGCTCTTCGACGTTTGGCTTGGCAGGCAGTCCGGCCGAGCACTCCAGGGCTGCGAGCCCATCGTGTTTCACGATACGATTACGAAGCTCGCCGGTCTGTTGCGATTTGGTTTCCAGGCAGATCGCGTTCTGCAAGTGACCGAGGATATCTGCATCGACCGCTCGATCGCTGGTGTTCTTCACGCGAAAGCTCATCACGGTGGCCGGCAGCGATGAATCGTCCGCGTTGAGCGGAATGAACGGCGAGAAGGCCTCGAGCTGCACCTGGACCGGACAGCCCGCGTCGCGATACGTGATGCGGCCGATCGGGTAGCGGCCGTCGAAGCTTACCTGCTTGAACCCGGTGGCATCGAGCGGGAACTCGGCCTCGCCCAACTTGACCGCGAAGCCGATTTTGAATGGCTGAGTTACCGGCGCAGGGGCCAGGTAGTTCAAGCCCCTCATGTTGCTATTTCCGCCGACCCCGATGCCTTCGGGTAACACTGCGTCGCGAGGCAGGATACCGTTCTGGTCGCGATTGAAGATGTCCCACAGCCACAACCGGCCGTCGCCCGCGAGGTAGACGGTTCCCGCAAAAAGCCCTCCCACCGGCATGCCAATGTGCATCAGCGCATCGCGGTCCGTATAGGTCTCCTTCTCGCCGCGGACGAACAGCGAACGGGCCCAGGCCGGATCGAGCTTCTTGTCGATGGGGATCGTATCGAGATACTCATTGCCCTCGAATGGCCCGGCCATGATCGGCATCGCACCCGCACCGAAGGCGACTCCAGCCGCGCCCAACTTGATAAAACTGCGCCGTGAAACACCGGAGCTGCACCCGCAGTCCCCTTGGGCACACGACTTCGAACTCTGATCAGATGTCATGGCAGTGGACTCCTTAGATGGTACGCCGCTCGCGGCTGAGTTTTGCACGTTTCATAGTAACCCGAAGCGTAAGCGAGGCAAATATGACGCCCCTCGCTTCTTTCGGAGTCAGGTGACGGTCGCGAGCCTCGGATACATCGTCGCGTTGTCTCGCCGTGGTATCGTGCGGTAGAATACGTGTGATCCGCAGAATGCTGGCAACATAAAAAGGGCGACCCTCATAACGCTAAGGTATTCCTGAACTACCGACCCCTCAACCTTTGGACAGTCCTGCCATGAAGACACCTGCTATTGCCGTCTTCGGAATACTGCTATCCTTCGCGCCTGGTACGGCTGCCGACAGGCCGAATGTACTGCTGATCGTTTCTGAGGATAACGGGCCGGAACTGGGGTGCTATGGTGACCCGTATGCACGCACGCCGAATCTCGATCGTCTGGCCGCCGAGGGCGTGCGGTTCGAGAACGCCTTTGTGCCCTACTCCGTCTGTTCGCCTTCGCGAGCCTGCTTCCTTACCGGGCTACATCCGCATCGGAACGGACAGATTGGCTTGGCGACGCACAAATTCGCGATGTATCGCGAGGACACGCCCAGTTTTGTCACGCTGCTGAAAGCGAAGGGTTACCGCACGGGATTGGTCGGAAAACTGCACGTGAATCCTCCATCTGCATTCCCGTTCGACTTCACGGCGATACCCTCGGCGAATTTCCAGCGCAAGCAGTCGCCGGTCGACTACGCCGCCGCGGCCGCTCGGTTCTTCGAGCAATCCGGCAATGCACCGTGGTTCTTGTCCGTGAACTTCCCAGACGCCCATCTGCCTTTTCTGCGTCAGGTACATGCACTGCCGGCCGAGCCGCTCGCCGCCGACGACGTCAAACCCATGCCGTGGATCGGTGTCGACACACCTCGGCTCAGAGAACAAGTGGCCAACTATTACAATTGTCTCGAACGTCTGGATCACGCAGTCGGGTTGCTGCTCGACGAATTGCAGAAGACCGGGCGGGCCGACAATACACTGGTTTTCTACATCGGCGATCACGGCGCCCAGTTTCCACGTGGCAAAGGTACGGTTTACGAAGCGGGGCTGCGCGTTCCTTTGATTGTTCGCTGGCCGGGGCAGTCGCAGGCCGGACAGGTCCGGCAGGAACTCGTTTCCACGCTCGATCTGCTGCCAACCGCGCTGGTCGCCGCGGGCATCAGACCGGCAGGCAACCTGCCAGGCCAGGCCCTACAGCCGTTGTTGGCAGGCGTCCCCGCCCAGGATTCGCAGCGATACATCTACGGCTTCACGACCGGATCGTTTCCTGGTAACTGTTTCGTCCAGCATTCGGTGCGCGATGAACGCTTCAAACTGCTCTCCAGTCCACGGCCCGGCACGGACAACCTGATTTCCCGGTCCTACCTCGACGAATCGCACCCATACTTCGTCGTCTCTGGAGCGACCGCCGCGGACCAAGCCGCGATCGCTCCGCACGTACGCGACGCATTCGACCGATGGAGCCGCCCGCCACGTTACGAACTCTATGATCTCAAGAGCGACCCTCACGAATGGCACAATCTCGCTGACGACCCGCAGTTTGCTGCAGTCAAAAACCGGCTAATCAAAGCCCTTGCCGACATGCAGCAGCGCACACACGATCCGTTTCTCGATCCAGCCAATATCGAGGCGTTCGTGGCCGAACAGCTCGCGAATCGCGATCTCCGTTATCGCAAAAAGAAGGACTTTCGCTGGTCCTACCTTGAATCGTTTCCCGCGTGGCGCGCGAACTGGCGCCCGGCCACCTCCTCTGAGGCCAGACCATGAAACTTGATGCTCGATGAGCGGGAGAAGGTCACGTAGCCCCATGGCGTGCAGGCCGAAGACGGTACGATCTATACCGCTCCCAATCCGCTATGACACGTAACCCGAAGCGTGAGCGAGGACGTAACGCATTGCCTCGCTTACGCTTCGGGTTTCTATTGAATGTGCCAAACTCCACCGGGAGCGGTATACATCATGTACGATTACAACCGCACGCCCGACGGCACCGTCCTGATGGCCACCTTTTGGGGAAGACGACGTACGTGCCGGGGAGCCGGTGACCGACAAGGTGCGCATGCGAGTAGAAATCGACAGACTCCGGAAAAACTAAACGACAAACGACACGTTTGGAAGGAAAAACTGTTGGCCACATCGGAATCCGTCGTTGCGTAGCTCAATGGGAAACGGATAATGGCTGCAGCCGTTTCCTTATCACAACTGGAGGAACCCATTGAGAATCGTCTCGCCGCTTCGGACCGCGTTCTGGCGAACGCAGCTACATTGAAACGATCACGCAAGGAGGGGCCTATGTCACGCAAAAGGAAACGAAAACGCAATCGTACGGCGAAACGCCATTCGGCGAACGCAGTTCAAGAGCAACCGAAGGCTGCCGCAAGTCCGCTCGAACGGCTACTGGACATCGCGGACGAGCAGCCGGATCCGCGTGACGCTTTGGAAATGTTTCAAACGGCTTTGGACGAATGCCAACACCTCGCCGGCGTTTCCGTGTTCGAGAACGCTGATGGACTCTTGTGGGACATCCCCGATGCCAGGTGCTATTTGCGGGCCGTCTTTGGTGTTGCCGCTTCGTTGTGGCGGCTGAACCGCGTCGAAGAAGCGGCCAGGCATTTTGAGGAGGTGTTGCAGGCGGACCGGGCCGACCATCTATTCGCTCGCTATTGGCTGGCCGCTTGCCGGCTGGACGCCGGTCGCCTGGAGGAGTTGAAGCCGCTGCTGGACCGCTACGACGAACCCACTGCCTTCTGGCGGTATGCCCAATCGCTGTGGACTTTCGCGACCGATGGCAATTGCGACGAGTCGTGCCGGTTGCTGAACGAGGCCCACCGGTTGGACGCGCGGTTCGTGGATTACTTGCTGGGCGACGGGTTGGTGCGGGCCGACCAGCCGATCCGTTTCGAACAGGGCCGCAATGCCACACACAGCACCGCGCGGTTGTTGCTGCCCGCCTGGCGGTCCGTTCCGGGAGCTGCCTCGTGGGTGCGGCGCGCGCTCCGCGTACCGCTCGGTCAGGCCAAAGCCGTGCTGCCGTTTCCGCGCGAACAGTTGCTGGATTTGCCGCAGCAAAACGCCTCCTGGCAAGTCGGCCTGCGGCAGTTGGACCCGGACCAGCCCGGCGACGAACCTTGTTGGGTCCTGGGCGTCGCCGACGTGAACGCTGAGCAAATGCGTTGTCTGACGGTGATCGAAGGCGACCCCACGCCCGACGCGGTGTGGCGGGAAATGCTGACCGCTTTTTTGCAGCCCATCGACAGCATGCCGCAACGCCCGCGACGGCTGGAAGTGCCGCGGCCCGAATACCGCCGGGCGTGGCGCAGGTTGCTGGACGAGCTCGATGTCGAATGCCGCGTGACCTACAATCCGCAACCGGTCAGCCAGTTGTTGGAAGGGATGGCCGACCTGATGGCGGCCCAGCGGTTGCCTCGCTTGGCTGACGACTTCGACGCCCGCGACCTGCCGCCCGGTGACGCGACTTGGCAAATCGATTTCTTCCACCAGCCGACGATGATCTCCAACGAAGACATCGGCGTCGAGCGTCCCTGGTCGGTGTTGGTGATGGACAAGGCATCCGGCTACGTCTTGTGTACCGAAATGATTCCGGGCGAACCTACCGCCGAACGGCTGTGGGAGTACGCCGCGCGCGTGATGCTGCAAGTTCCCGGGCGGCCGCGGCGGATCGAGGTGTCGGATTCCGACGGCTACGATTTCCTCCGGCCCAGGCTGGAAGCGGCGGAAATAGACTGCGTGTTGTTGGACGAGTTGCCGGAGTTGCACTCGTTTTGTCTGCAGATGGCCTCCAGCTTCGGCGGGCCGGAAAAGTGCGCCTTGGCCGATGGGCAAGACGTGGACCGCGACGGCATGGAGTCGTTCTACTACGCGGCGGCCCGCTATTTCCGGCAGGCTCCCTGGAAACACGTGCCGGGCGAAATCCCCATCGAAATCGACGTTGGCGGCTTCGGCACGCGCTACGCGATCGTGCTGGGCCGTACCGGGGTGACGTTGGGCCTGGCGGTACATGAAAGCTGGCAGGACGCGGCGGACATGATCAGCGGTCGGGCCAGTTGGGCGGAGCTGTCGGGTTTCGCGGTTATTTTCGAGGAAGAATCGGTGTTGGCTCCGGCGGACGTCTATCTGGTGGAACGCCACGGTTGGCCGATCGCTTCTCCCGAAGCGTACCCTGCGGTGATGCGTTTTCGCCCCGGATATGAACCTGGTTCGCCGACGGCCGACGAGTTGGAATTCCTGGCGGCATGTCTCAATTGCCTGCCTGCCTTCGTGGCGGGCGATGCGCAAACGAAGACGTATCCACCGTCGGACGACGGAACGCAGAGGGAAACGCGGTTGAGTTGGGTGTCCGGTTCCCACCGCAATCCGGTACGCCGCGAGCAGTCGAAGTCACCGGCCACCAGAGTCTCCGGCCCGGCCGCCGTTCAGCACGTGAACCGCAAACGCGATACATACTACCTTCATCAAGGCCGCACCAAAACCGGCAAGCCCAAGTACTTTTTCTCGAAGAAATCCGAAGGAGAACTTTGTCAGCAGTTGCCCGACGGGTTTGAAATCTACGAGAACCCGCGTGGTCAGGTTTATTGTCGCCGCATTCAACCGAAGCTGATCTCGGAACAGGAAATCGAGGTGATGCGGAAAGCGATACAGAATTGCGGCAAGCAATCTTTTGCTGGAGTGGACGTCAAAGGCAAAAACATCATCGTCTATGAAGGTGAGCATCCCTGTCTCAAATTCAGCCTATGCAACGATGACAAGCGGTTGTTCGAGGCATCGCGATGGTGCTATCGCGGCTCGATCGACGGCTGGTTCCCCTTGTCGAGCGGCCCGAAACCGCTGTCCCAACTGGCCAAGGACTACTGCCGGCACATCGGCGAAGAATCGTTTTTTGAGTTGATGTGATTTGCCAAGATCTCAAGTAGAGAGCAAACATGAATATCCAAGATACGGATGCGTGGAAGGCTGCGGAATGGCAATATTCGGCAATGCAGGCTGCATTGATGTTGCCGTTTCCCGGTCTGGCACGGTCGCCCGGCGAGGTCATCGAGGAACTCGAAGAGATCGTGCGCGAGTGCCCGGAATTCTATCCCGCTGTCCTGGAACTTGTCTTGCGCCGCATGGCCGATGGAGCGGACGGTTCCGCGGCGGAGCAGATTGAAACGGGGCTCCGTCTCATGCTCGACGTGGGAGATCCCCAGCACATGGAAGAGGAGGCCACCGCCCTTCACGATAACCTTGAGAACCTGTGGCGATTCGATCTGTGCAAACGTTGCTTGGAGGTCCTGGTCGAGCGTTTTCCGGACAAGGCACTGTTTTGGGATTACCTGGGAAATGCTACGGCACAATTGGGAGACGTCACGGAGGCCCTGCGCCATTCTGCCAAAGCAACGGACATGGCGCCCGACAACGCCTTTTTTCGCAGCAACCATGGTTTGCACCATCTCATGGACGGCAATGCCAGCGAAGCGGAGATTCATCTGTCGGCTGCGTTGCGTCTTGACCCGGAGAACGAAGTCACAAAGGGCAACCTGGAAGTCCAAAAGTATATCGCCCGGCACGGCGGCAATTTCTCCGATTACCTCGTCCGTCCCGTGGACAGGGAAGAGATCGAGCGACTATCGGATGACGAGGATTTTGAGCCGCGGGATCAATTGTGCGCGACTTACAACGCCGATCGCATGCAGGCATTGGGCCGAAACATGGCGGCCGGGGCGGACACTCGCGGCCGGTGTGCCGACGTCATCGCAACGCTCCAGAGTTTCTTCGATTTCGTTGATCGGGTGTCGAACATGACGGGGTTGCTGCACGAAGACATCGGCCACGTGTTTCGGCATTTCAATGCGATCATGCACAAGTTCATCTTCAAGTTCGGCGACGTGGATCGGGAAATGATTGAAGACGTATGCGAGTCCCTGCTGGTGTACTACGGCTTCCTGGCCCGTCTGGAACTCGTGCCGCCTGCCGAGTTCAAGCAGTTTCAGGCGATGGTGCGCCGGAACAGAAAGGGGCTGATCGAAAAGATGGAAAGATATAACGCGATCCGTCACGATCCCGGATTGGACGAGGAAGAAAAGGAAGCAATTCGTGAAGAACTGTTCGAGGACGATCATTTGTGGCCACATCTGTGATCTGGGCCGGCGGTTTGCCGTGCAGATACGCATCGTGCGGCTCTCGAGCGTCGTTTGGAATGCGGACAACACTCCGCATTCGTTTGATCTACGGCTCGATTACACGAATGGCCGCGGTCCGGGCAGCGTCGCGCATTCTCATGTCGGCCGTGACAACACTTTGTATCTTCGCCGCTCGCAGCGCCCCTAAATGCAATCCATCGAGAGACCGAAGCATGACGGGCGGCGTTGCGCTCAAAGACTCGTCAAGCAACTGTCGCGATTCTAATGCAACGTCTTCGCCCCAAGGGATGAGGTAGTAACGTCCAGCACTGACATGCTGCTCGAAAAGTTGGAACAGGCGCTTCGCAGAACCGCCCGCAATTTCGCCCCTCGATTCCTTGCCGCACAAGGCGAAATACAACTCGACCCGGTGAAGAAAACTGATGGCCAGGTCTTCCGGTTGCTGAATGAGAAGCCGCAGGTAGTCGCTGGAATCCGGCTCAGGAGCATACAGCTTGATCAACGCCGAGGTATCCCAGTAAATCGCGTTGGCCATAAATCACAACCGCTCCTCGCGTAGCTCGTCCCAAAACTGTTGCTTCGTAGATTTTCGCTGACCGACGCGAGCCGCCTCGGCAGCCGCTGACAGTTCATCCGCCCATTCTTTCCGGGCGATGTCGTGCGTTTCTTTTGGAACAACGCACGTCAGACGCGCCGTAGGCCGCCCGCGGACGGTAATTACGACTTCCTCGCCTTCTGCCGCGAGTTGGACCAATTGGCTGAGATTGCTCTTGGCTTCGCGTAGATTGGTAATCATGTAGTCACTGTAGTCACTTCGGTGCGACGTGTCAAATGAAAACAAGGAACTTGGTTTCTCGGCCCTGCTCGAAATTCCAATGATTGGACAACAAGCAGTACGCTTGTCGCGGCCTTCGGCCGCAACGAAAACTCCCGGATTTTGAACAGAAGGAAACAGAGTACGCAGAGTTTGTACCCTTCGTTCTCTCCGTTGCCTCCTGTTCAAGAAATGCTCGCAGGGCGCGCGAAACTTGACTGTTTGCCGTGCAGATACGCATCGGGCGACTCTCGAGCGTCTTCTCGATGACCCGCTCGAAAGCTTCGAAGTCGGCATCCTTCAGGAACCGGCGCATCCTGCCCACGCTGCGGTTCAAGACGTGGAACACCATCCCACCAGGAGCGACTCGGGCAGCACGCGGCACGCCGACAGTCTCGCCAACGAGGCCCAAATCGATAACAATTAGATCTGTCTCGTTTATCTGCCTCCGATGTTCGAGAGCGCCGTACGCTGTCCGTCGGAGGACTGTCATATGCTACCAAAATACAAACGTTGTGAAGCGGGAGCCTGCATCCCAGAGATCGCATGACTATGATTGTACGTACCCAATCTGTGTGACAGTGGATCGGGAGCACAAAATGGAAATGGACGCTCTGATTCGTTCGATCTCTTTGCGAGATCGGCACTACATGTTCCTGCTCGGTGCCGGGGCTTCAATCACGTCTGGAGTTCCAACGGCGACGGACTGCATCTGGAACTGGAAACGCCAGATCTTCCTGACCAGCAATGATACTGTTGCTCCAAAGGCCCTCGGCGATGTTTCGCTGCCTCACGTCCAACGTCGAATTCAGCACTGGCTGGACGATCGAGGTGCGTACCCAGAACTGTGGGACGATGCAGAGTATTCGTTCTATGTGAATGAGTGCTTCCCACGGCCTGCCGATCGTCAACAGTTCTTCAAAAAGTTGCTGCAGAACGGGCAGCCACAGCTCGGGTATCAGTGCCTGGGACTGCTGCTGCGGGCCGCGAAGATTAAGTGGCTGTGGACGACGAATTTCGACGACCTCGTTGAACGTGCAATACCGAGTGACCACGAACATCCGCTCCTTCAGGTGGGAATGGACTCCGCTCGGCGCATCGATGACATCCGGCGTGAGGAACCTGACCCGGTTCAAGTCTTCCTTCACGGCGATTATCGATACGACCCACTGCGAAACACGGAACGTGAACTGTCGGCAGATTCGCTCGATGCGGCCTGTCGGCGACGTCTTGTCGATCTGTGTAACGATTTGCCACTGGTCGTACTTGGCTACAGCGGTCGAGATGATTCGATAATGTCGGCCCTAGCTCAGGCGTACTCACAATCAGGACGGGGCGGGATTTACTGGGGCTGTCTTTCTGGCATAGACCCACCTGGTAGGGCTGCGGAGCTACTCGACACAGCCCGAGAAAACGGTGTCGATGCGGAAGTCTTCTTTATCAGTGGATTCGATGATTTCATGAGTCGTCTCGCACGATGGTGGCTTCGCTCTACCGAATACCGGGGGTCTCTTGAGAGTCTTCTCGCTTCCAAACCCCTTCCGGCTCAGTTCTCACTTTCCCATCTCTCGCCTGACTTTGACTGGGCACTCAGTAACGCATTTTCGATTCAGCTTCCGACAGAGTTGTTCCAGTTTAAGATGACGCTTTCCGGTCCGGATGGAAACTGGAAGCAACTCAAGTCATTGATTGCCGAGCGCGATATCGAGGCCGGATTCGTGAAAACTCACGTGCTGGCCATTGGGCGATCATCTGAGATTCAGCAGGTATTCGGCGACCGGCTGGAGACCGAGGTCGAGCAAGTTTCGCTTTCAGGCGACGAATTCTCGATCTCCAACGGCATCGTCAGGCAGGTGCTACAGTCGGCATTCGTCGCATCGCTGGCCGAAAGAGGTTTCATTCGGGACGGTCGCTACCGTCTCCGGTTGCCTGACGTGCAGACACATTCATTTCGCAACGTGGCGTATCGATACAGCGAAAGCGTTGAACTCGGTTTCGACTGCATCGACGAGAATGTGTACGTCACGCTTCTTCCGGACGTCAGAATTCACATCGGTGAAGATGCTTGCGTCGACAGTGAAACAATCAAAGCCGTCAAACGCGACATACTGTGGCGTCAACGAAATGCGGAGTTCTGGGATACGATCAAGGCATGGACGAGGAGATTGTTTGGCAACGAGGGATGGCGAGTCGTCTATCCGCCGGGGGCTGAAACTGGGTTTGAGTTCACCGTCGCCAAACATGGGCCACTGTTCTCCCGATATCTTTCCTCAAAGCCAAAAGTCACTCCTCCTGCTGTCGCGCAAAAGGCCGCTCCGTTTGAGCAGTTTTCAGCCTTCGAAACCAATGAGCCATACCTGTTGTTCGGAAACAGCGGGAAGTCAAAGCACCCAATCACGGGCCTCGTCAACTCGGGAGGTCCATACGAATCGTTTAACGAATTGCTTCACTCGCATCGTGACATCCGGCTTGGCGTCGTTTGCCAGGAAGGCCGCGAGAATCTGCTCGCTCAGTTTCTGCGACGTTTTGGTCAGCCGGTGTCAGTTGAGCGTGGCGACGACGATGATTATGTCGTGGATTTTCCCGGGTTCGAGTCTGCATTTGGATGCAGGCTGGCGATCCCATCGCCGGGCGATCCCGCCTGGATCAATTGTCAGATTCCATGCGACGGAACAGCGGTTGATGTGAATCGACGAATCACAGGCGAGTTGACAACCGCAATCAGACAGATTTCCGCAGCCGACCAGGTCGATGTCGTACTGGTTTTCATACCGAGCACATGGAAGCCGTTTGAAAACATCGCGGAAGGTGCCCTCTCGCTGAATCTTCACGATCAGGTCAAGGCATTCTGCGTCCAGCACCAAATCCGAAGCCAACTGCTTCGTGAAGAAAAAGTGAGCAACGAACGATCCGCTCGAATCTACTGGTGGCTCTCACTCGCTTTCTTCACGAAGTCTCTCCGCGTTCCCTGGAGTCTGGCCAACTCGCCCGAGAACGTGGCTTACGCGGGAATCGGGTACAGCTTCGATCCATTGCAGGAGTCCCGAAAGATCGTGACGGGCTGTTGCCACGTCTATGACTCGGCGGGACTCGGGCTGCGTTTTCGTCTCGGCGAACTTGAGGACCCGATCTGGCGACGCGACGAATTCTCGCGTCGCAAGAATCCGTATATGTCGCGCGACGATGCATACCGTCTGGGGATTCGAACTCGACAACTGTTCTTCGAGTCGCACTCAGACAAACCCGACCGCGTGCTCGTGTGCAAGCAGACACATTTCCTCGACGACGAAACCGAAGGCCTGCTCTCTGCCCTGCAGGGCATCGACCATGTCGATCTTCTGACCATTCAGTTCGACGGTGCATGGCGGTTCTGTGCATTCGACCCGCGAAAATCGCAGGCGCACGGATACCCAATTCGACGCGGCTCAGGAGTCCTTCTGGATTCCAATTCATTCCTGCTCTGGCTTCACGGCAATGTTCTGGGCACCAACGTGAAGAACGACCGTTGGGGCTACTTCCAAGGGAAATCACGGATTCCCTGTCCGGTTCGTGTCACCCGGTACTCCGGCGATACGTCGATCGAAACTCTGAGCCGTGATCTTGTCGGCCTGACGAAGATGGACTGGAACACATTCGCCCTGTACCGAAAACTGCCGGTCATCATCACGACGCCACAAAAGATCGCCAAAATCTCGCGACTCCTTGGCCGCCTGCCCGTTGACACCTATGACTACCGACTGTTCATGTGATGGTTGCGAGGGCAGATGAACGGGAGAGGTCTAATTTAGCGCAACGTGTTCCGGCTTCAAGGCCCGATCTTCCTTGGCTGGCCGCGAGAGTGTAACGTGGATTCGAGCCCTAATTGCTTGGCCATTTTCTTCACCCAGTCCTCGTTTCCGTACTGTGGGCAGGTCGGGAGACCAGCCCACAACAGGGCGGAGCGTTTCCAGTTCGGCCTCCGTCAGCGGTTGATTCACCAGATCTGCCCCGGTATTCACTTTTCGCGCTCTGCCGCTTGCCGCCTGACCAATTGCAACTCCTCGACCACGCCGAGTTCCGAGGCCCACTTGTGGAACACATCCACATCGTTCGTAAATCGTGGTTCACCGTAAGCCATGCTCGCCATCGACCCGACAATTCGATAGGGCACGGACTCGCGCTCCAAAAAATCAGCGACCTTCTGCATCAACTCATGCGGCTTCAGTTCAGCCTTCGATATCGTTCACTACTCCAGGGTCCACCACCCCGTGGCGTATGCGGCGAGCAATCTCCTGATTCACCGTCTCTTCGCTCCAGTCCGTTGGCGGTTCAATTATATCGCTCTTGTCGAAGACGGACCCACTGACCAAGAGCCGCAGTACGAGATTTTGGTGTCCCTTCGACCGATCCCTAAGGCGCTCAGGTGGCGCACACCCGAACAACGAAACGCCGGTTGCCAACCTGCATGGGTCACATCCACCCGGGTTACTTTCTCAACAAGGACTGTCAAACCCAAGCGAGTTGGGACGCCTTGCAGAACTCACCCGTCGGCGCACAGGCTGCCCCTGCAGAATGGCATTCACCCATCCGCCACTTGGGCCTATTGATGCTGAGAATTCGCGTCGGCCGTCACCGCCTCAGGTAGGCCGGCGCAATCGCCGCCATCCTGCTGATGTGTGTCGGACATCAGTAGATAATCGTCCACCAGTCGAGCTATTCGCCGGCAGTGACGCCGATTGAAAGAAAACCGCCGCCGACCGTCGCAAGAATTCCACATATGAAAAGATGAATGTAGCGTATCGTGATTCCTGCAATTGTAGGGAGGAATGTCGCCAAGACGTCAATCGAAAACGTGATCGAGCTTTGCAGTTGGTAGTCGTTTTCGGACCGTTGCGTAATAGACGCGGATTTCTTTTTTGAGTCCGAGTTCCGACACGTCTTCGATAATCCGGCGGTTGGTCAGTCTAAGATTGATGACGCGGCGGAAAAGTCGCATCGCATCGGCTGTGTCGCCCTTTTCTGCAGCAATCGTCGCGATTCGACCGAGCCAGCTAGGATCTTCCGACGGCGCGAGACGTCGCTCGGCAACGGGAAAGATCGCTTCGGCCTGCCGCCAATCTTTCAAGTCCAGATACGACTCGAAAAGCGTGAAGGACGTTTCTTCCATAAGGTCGTCTTTCGTTGCTTGCTTTATGGCGTGCCTTAATAGCGGGACCGAACGGGCCGGCATGTCCATGCGGTTGACGATCCATCCGAGGGTTGACGCCGCGGAAGCATCCACGCCATCGGCCATCGCGAGCCGTTCCGCGCGAGTGATATATTTGCCTTTCGGCATTCCGGTCGTTTGGCCCAAGATTCGTCTCAGTAGCCGCTCTTCGTGGTAATCCCAGACATCCTGCGCTTCGAGCCATCGCCATAAGATTTCCTCGTCTGCACGAAGATGTTTCGACAGATGGCGACCGGTCATTTGGCCCACCGCTCCTTCAGCAAGGCGCGGATAGCTCTTGGCGTATTTGTCGATCACGTCGAGCGTCAACCTAACGGCTTCTTGTTCTCGATGATTGCGAATCAGGAAAGCCGTCAAGTCGGAATATAGCCAATAGTGCTCGTTGAGGGTCGGCCTGTCCGTTTCATTGAAGCGGTCTTCGCAAAGTTCGACCCCTCGCCTCAGGGCGGTTTCCTCCTCGGTCGTTTCATTGCGACCGCGATAGTATTGCGCCCGCTCGCGCCAATATTTCGGACTGTTTTCATCCAATGGTTCCCGCTGTCGGATTCGACCTTCAATAACCTGCGCACCGGACGCCATTTGGACAGTGCCCGCAAGGTGTGCGTTCAGGGGCAAATTGTGCTTCTCTCGCATGTCGGCCGCTTCGATCATGATCTCCTGCGCGCGATCGGCCTGATTCAGCGCAAGCAGGCATTGGGCCAATTTCTCTCGAACATCGACCGCGAAGAGCTGGCGATGTCGCTCTTCCGATAGCCGGGCCGCGTACATCCAGGAGACTCGTTCGATATCCTGCGCGCCGAGTGGCGAGTCGATCGCTCGTCGCAACAGCGGTTCGGCCGCCTTCGGCTGGTGTTTATCCATTAGCATTTCGGCGATGTTTCGCATGTCCGTTGCCAGTGGTGGCCGAAAGACCTCCCCCATCCAGTCGAGCTGATTGGGCTTGAGCGAGTATCGCCCCTGATTATCTAGATGGCCAATGGCGGAAAGATAATTCATCGTCGCTTGCGTGTCGGTCGGACGGGCACGTACAAAACCGGCCAGTCGGTCGAGTTCCGCTTCGTGGAGATCCATGCGGGCCAATTGACATAGTCGCTGGCGCCACCAAAATACGGATGCACCCGATTGAAAGTAGCCGCGGAATTGCTCAGCCCGATCGTTCGGCTCAGCCGTTTTCGCCCGCTCTTGCTCGTAAGCTATAACCTTCTCGATTTTCGCGTCGATCCAATCGAGCTTTCGTTGCGGGCTCCATGGCTTCGGCTCGGATTCACTTCCGTGCTCGATAAAAAGCTGCTCGTCGAGCGAGATGTTCACAATCCGCGGAGCGAACGTTTCGACCAGCACGAGCGCGAAGTCCCACGCACCGTCCTTGCGGGCTCTGTAATATAAGTTATCGATAACCGAGCGGTCGATTTCCGGGTCAAATTGCCAAAGCTCGTCAACCGCGTCGCACGCTTCGGCATATAGGCCGGCACGGAGGAAGATGTTGACCTTTTCGGTCGCTTCTCGCGCCGTCTTCGGTTCGGCGGTCAAGAACTCGACGGCCCGATCGACCAGGTTCACTTCACCGCTTAATAGCCGGGCGGATAGGTCGCCGTTTGCCGACCACCACTCGACCCGATCCTTGGCCTGCGCAGTGGATTGCAGGGTAATCAGTACGATCGTTAGAGCAAGCCAAGAGATTCGACTAACAGACATCGTTTGTCCTTTGCCGCTTAAAGCACACTCTTCGTCTAAGAACCGCCACCACAATCATGATTGTACCAGTCCCACCCCTTTTCGATGTAACGAGTTTGTGACGAGTTTGTGATATTTCTTGATGCGAGGCAAATGAAAAAACGCGCGAGCAAGGGTGACTGCCTGGCTCGCAGGAGGGCAAGGGGGGCAAACTCCGGATTCGGGATTCATTTCCAACACCTGTTCAATCGATTTCGCAATGTCATCGGATGGAACTTTACGGCGCCAGGCAGTCGGCAGTGTGGTTTCCTGGCAGGCCGAATATTGTCTGGAGAGAAACTTGTCGATAATCCCGAGTTCAAGCAAACGCTGTTCGAGAGATTCCCCGCGGCGATAGGCAGAGAAATGAAAGGAGCCGGGGTCGCTGCTGCTGCAGAGAGAAAACGGCGCGAGTGGATCGTTGTTGAGCCCATCTGCGATTAGGGTGACGGAACAAAGGCAAAACACCACCAAGGGTTCGTTGCGGCGTCAGCGGTGGCGTTTGTGAAGCACGTGTTGAATCAGGTCGGCGCGCAGTTGCCTTCTTATGAGCGTTGCCGGTTGACTGCGGGGCACTCGCAACCTGCATGGGTCACATCCACCTCGGTAGTTTGCGCGGCCAAGAGGATCTGGTCAGTGTCATCTAATTGGTGGCGCGAAACGGTCGATTCTCAACTCCCACTGCCGTTCTCGCCAACTGACACAGGAGTATCCGTCATGAGTCACGAACGCCAAGGTTGACAACCTGCGTAGGTCACATCGCCCTCTGAATTTAGCCGGAATCCGAAAGTATCGGGATGATGACGCCGAGAGTTGCCCTCGGGAATACGTCCCCAATCAGGATGATCCGTGCGGCAGGCGTGTCGGACTGCTGCGCGTTGGCTGTAGCTCCCGAACAGCGTCAAAACGAGAGTGCCCGCAACTGGTATCTGTCGGGGGCCTGCTTCATCTATTCGTCTCCTTTCAGCATCGCAGTCATGGCTCGGCCCTGGCCTTTTCCAAGATGGGTGTGATTTCTGCGATGGTCGCTTCGGCTTCCTTGATCCGGCGTTCGGTGTCAGCGAGTTCCAGTTCTTTCATCAGCAAGCCGCGAATGCGTCTGGCCTGACTCTTCAGATCCGTGTTCGGAGGAAGCAGGAACTTGATCGGCGTCTCTTCCAGAATCCAATCGTCACTTCGCTGCGTGGCAAGGGGGACGCCGCGGCTGCTGACGACGTTCGACATCGGGTTGCGCGCCCAGGCGTGGCGGTAATGCACGGGTTCCGGGACGAACCGGTTGCTTAGGACAAGGACGTCGCGTTGATACTTCGGTCGGTTGCGGTTGTCGACCGAACCGTCCGTGTACCACGCCACGTCGGCCGGATAGAAGCGCCGATCCTTGCCGGCGATGGCGAAACCCAGCACCTTGTCGTCGCTGTCATCTTTTGTTTTGATGTCGGTGCTCATCGTCAGCCGGATCGTGCCGTCGACAGTTTGCGCTTCCTTGATCGACGGGGGAAGCCAGTACTGGTGGGCATCGCCGCCTTGAAACATGTCGTACTGCGCGACCAGCGCCCATTTGGCGGCGCGTTCGCCGGCGGGGATCTTGATCTGTGGGTGGTACCAACTCTTTCGAAGGTCGAAACAACTGACAAAACCGATTCCCGTATCCCCAGCGTCGTGGAGATCGCGAAATGTCTTGTACTGCGCCTCGCGTAGGAGCACGCCGATGTCATACATCGGCTTAAGGTAATTCTCGCGGGTCTGCGGCTCGCCCGCGGTGCATTGCGAGATGATGCAGAACGGCATCTGCGCATCATCGAACGCCGCGCGCCAGCCGGCAATCATTCTCCCGAAGACCTGGTAGTACATCCTTGCTCCGGCCGAACCGTTGAAGCAGTTGTTGAAACCCTGGTGAAACACGGCGCCTTTGACGGAAAGGCCCTCGAGGGGTCGGATGACGCTTGCGTAACAGAAGCCGGGTCGGTTCTTGTCGGCGACCGGGCCTGGCCGCAGGTCACTTGGCGGCTTGCTGTCTGCCGGCACGGGCTGGCCCTTGGCCTTGAGATTCTTGATTCGGTTCTCGTAGCCCGCAATCCGCGCCTCGAGGTCGGCCTGCGGATCGAACGCGGCGATCCTGTCGGCCCAGTCCTTAAGCATGTCGCGCGTTTCCTTGCCGTCGATCTTCGAAATCACGCCTTGCGGGGTCCACGTCTCGACGGTCGTTCCGCCAATCGAAGCGTCAATGAGTCCGATCGGGACCTGGGTGGCCATGTGAAGGCGTCGACCGAAGACATACCCTATGGCCGAGAATTCCTTCACGGTCTCGGGCGAACAAACCTCCCAGTCGCCCTTGCGGAAATGCCTGCTCGACCACGAACTCCACTCGTGCAAGCGCTCAAAGCTTCTGACGGAATCGAAGCCCTTACCCCGCGGTGGGGTCAACAGCCGGATCTGCGGAAAGTTCGCCGAAACGACCTCCAGTGGTCCGTCGTCCACTTTGCTAAGGTCGAATTCCATATTACTCTGGCCACCGAGAATCCAGACATCACCGACGAGGATGTTCTCCAGTGTCAGCGTCTGGGCCTTGCCCTTGACCGTCATGGTCTGCGGCGTGCTGTTGGCGGGCATCGGCTGGAGGGCGACCTGCCAGGACCGGTCAGCCGCCGCCTTGGCCTTGGCCTGCTGGCCCGCGAACGAGACGGTGACCTCCTCGCCCGGCTCGGCCCAGCCCCATATGTTCAAGGGCTTGTCGCGCTGGAGGACCATGTTCGTCTGGAAAACGTTGCTCACACACAGGTCTTTTCCGATAGCCGGATCTTGGACGACATCCTCACGAGGCATTTTCTGCGGAGCGTCCTGGGAGCAAGCATTCCCCGAGCAGAGCAAACTAACAATCAGAAACGACAAAGACAGATGACGAAACATTTCAGTCCCTTTCGATGAAATTGCTGCACTTGCCGCATGAGTCGCACCTGCCGAGCGCTACTCGATGCGGATCAACTCGGGATACTCGTCCGAGGCTTCGATGGCGCGGACTGTCTCGCGGACGACCTTGGCCTTTTCGAGGCTCAATTGCCGAGGAAAATTCTCCTCGTCGTTTTCAAAGTAGTCGGCGATCTGTTCGAGTTCCGCAGTGGTCGACTTCGCGTGGGCACCGTACCCGAGCAGGATCTTCATCAGTTCGGGCGTTCGCTTCTCGCTGGCCCAGGGGTTTTGTGTTCGTGTGTACGTCACACACGCACCGATCCCTTCTTTGACCCGATGCTTGGCCAACAGCCGAAGCCCCTCGAGGCGGATCCCGTCGGCGAACATGATACCGCTGGGGGCCGGCTCGACAACAGCGTGGCAGATGGCGGGCAGCAAGGGTTCGATTTCTTCGTAAGAGAGATTTCGGTAAACCGATCCGATGCTGCCTCGGGCGCGGCCGTCCTCGTTGCAGAGCCCGGCCCGAACCGCCGCATAGAGCGATTCGCGATCGACGCCCTCAAGCGAACGCCCCAGCAGGCCGCCCCGTTGGTTGAACAGGGCGAAGCAAAGGTAGCGTTGCTCCATATTGCGAGGATCGTTTTTCGGGTCGCTCTTTGTGAGCCTGACGAGCATGTCGGGAACGGCTGCTTTAGCCGGCTCCCCAATTCCTGCCAGCGCGTCGGCGGCCAGGATCCGTAGCCAGAGGTCGTCGCTGCGGAATGCTTTGACCAATGCCGGTACCGCCGCCGCGCCGCGCTGGCGCTGCATCTTGATCGCTTGGCAGGCGCCGTATCGAGTATGGAAATCCGGGGCGTCGAGCAACCGGATCAAGTGGGCGGTAACATCGTCCTCCCGCCGTCCCAGCGCCATCGCAGCCCGTTCGCGCACGGTGGGCGACCAACTGCTTAGATGGGTGACGAGTTGCTCCGTGCCAAGCTCGTCGTACGCGCTGTTGCGGTCCTTGTTGCTCCAGCCGCGACCGTCGTTGATGAGGCTTTGGGCGACGGATGCATCGATCTGCGGGAAGGAACTCTCCCGTCTGCCCGTCAAGTAGATCTTCTTAAGCGGCATAGCGTAGGCCAGCAGATAGCCGCCCGTGCAGTCCCAGTTCCCGTAACTGTCGTGCCTCAGTTGAGGCGGCCCCTGGTGAAGGAAGGTTCCATCCCAGCGCCTCGCGAGATCGAAATACCATGCGCCGAACTCTTGCATCCAGGCCCCGGTGGCGTGGGGGCCGGACTGCGCCACGCCCGGCAGCGACCAGAGGATGTTGAAGAAATTGCCGGTGTGGCCCGTGTCGCGCTCGGGGCCGTGCGAGGCGACGCTCATCCGCGAGAAGAACTCCGCCCCTTCCGCCTCGCCCAGCAGGTTGAACATCACCGACGCCATGCCGCACTTGCCGTTGTCCTCGTGCGTCTCGATCCAAGGGTGGTGATCGCCGTAAGGGACGGCCCCTTTGCCGATGTAAAACCGAATCAGCCGCGCGCTCTTCTCAATCGCTTCGCCCAGCTTCGGATCATCGACACCGGCCTCGCGCGCCAGGATCAGCGAAATGGTCAGCGGCAACCCCGGCGAGTTCATCATCCCGTAGCCGCCCAGGCGCCCGTCGGGCCGCGCGAAGCGGTGCCCCCACGAACCGACGATGCTCTGGCCGTTGGCCGCCTCGAGCGCCAACCTCCGCAGGCCCGGCATGACCGAGTCGTCGCCGGTCTCCATCACATACTCCGAGAGCAACATGATCACGTAGCCGTAGTACCAAGTTTGGAAACTGTCGGCCGAATAGTCCGCCGCCCATTGGGCCTCTTTCTTCACCAGCGGAAGGTATTCGGGGTCTCCACTGGCCAACAGCGCCAGCGCGTTCAGCGACCGCGTGATTGGGTTCTGCCGGTAGGAGGGGTCCGCGATCCGCAGGGCCAGCGCGTTGCACCCCTGCTCGAGAATGCGTTGCGACTTCGGGCAGTCGTACGGCGCGGTGGCGCTGTACGTGCCCAGGACGGGCAGTTTCACGACGACATTCTCCGTCTTGCCGGCTCGCCAGCGGATCAGCGACAAGTTTCCGCTGCCCGCCTCCGATTCGGCGGTGGTGAGCGCCTTGCCCAGCTCGGTGCGCGGGTCGTAGGAGAACGGCTTGCCGCCCACGCCGAGGATCACATCGCCGACCGCGAGGATTCCGTCGGCGGGGGAATTCTTCTCCACCTCGGTGATCGCGATCTGCCGCGCGTCCGTGGTTACGAGCCTGTCACTGAACATCCACCCGCGGGCACCGGTGGCCCCGAGCGTCCAGTCGTGGTTGGCGCCCTCGGGGATCTTGTCACCCTGAGTAAAGTCCGGATTGGCCGTTGTTGCAGGACGCGCGGCTGCGGCGATAGAAGAAAACATCGTCGCAACGGCGACGGACGCGACGATAAACTGCTTTACGATCATCAGAAACCTCCTGGTCCTTTTTGTCGGAAACGTCCATTCTATGCTTCAATCGTCGATCTATTAGCGTGGCATCCTTCATGCACGGGTCGCCCGTTTGCGAACTGGAAAAGTCTCATCGCTCCGGTCATTCGTCTTCGTTGATCCAGACCGTCATCGCGCCCTTCTCGCGATTGCACCAAGCATAGTACGGCACGGCCGTTCCGAGCGTCTTGTGCAGGTCGGAGTCGAACGCGTGATGCCCACGAATCGGGGCGTCAGACACGCCCGCTGCCCGGTCGAAATTCGTAACATGCCCATCCGCTTCAAGGCAGTCGAGCGCATGCGGGATGGTTACCTCATGATGTGTCTTCTGCCGTTTTGCCCAAAAGCCGTCAACCAGTTTGACTCGATCGTGCGCCACGTCCGTCAGCCCCTTTGCCGGCGGTTCGTCCGCCGTGGCCGTATGGGTGAAGGCGATTACGAAGAACAGGATGTAGGTAGACCACGCGTGAAGGTTGAAACGGCATAGCATTCCAAAGAGTTCCTCTCATCCGACCCGCCACTACTTGAGCTTATTCTCAAACCAGACCGGCCCGCCGAACTTGCCGGTTACGACGATGTCCAGATCGCCATCCCCGTCCAGATCGACGACCGGGATACTCAATCCCAGCCCGATGCCCTCGTCGTAGGTGATCGCGTGCTTGACCCACTCGGGGTTTGGTCCGGGTCTTTCATTTCAAGGACTGGACGTTGGTTGTTCTCCTGTTCGGGGGCAAGAGTGCGGTCAAAACGCGCGGCACGCTAGGGCGCCATATCCCTCGGTCTTCATTGCCGCCAAGGCGCACGCAACGCTTCGCTGCGGAGTCGATTGGCAGGCTCATCGTTAACAAACTCGTTCTTGATGGGGTCATAGTCAAGTTCGCGGTCCAGGAAGATCGCGATGTTGGCGGCATGGCAAGCGATGTGGGCTTGGCAGGCGACGTCAGCGTTGGCACGTGGGATCTTACGTGACTTCACGCAGTCGAGGAATTCACGAATGTGGAACGTCGCCGGATAGCCGCCGATCTCGGCGACTTTCCGGCCAGCCAACAGCGCCGGTGAACTCAAGGCTAGCTTCCCGCTGTCGCCCGCTTCTACCCAACCCTTATCGCCCTCGAATCGCACCGGGCAGGACCCTAGGCCAAGCCAGCCGTCGCTCCGCAGCACGAGTTCGACGCCGTTCGCGTAACGCGCGGTCGCGCGGTTTGCCACGACGGGACGGTACTTCACGGGCGCGGTATCGTCGGCGTTGTTCGCCCATTGACACAGGTCGACGGTGTGCGACCCCCACGGCAGCACACCGCCGCCGACCATGCCCCCACCCTCCTCGAAGTTGAAGCATCGCAGGTTCGCTCGACTGTACGGCCGCCATGCCGCCGTGCCGAGGTGGAGGTCCCAGTCCAACTGCTCGCGGGGCGGTTCCGGTTCCGACGAGGCCCAGCCGCTCATGCGCGTCCCCAGTCCCATGGGATGGGCGTGGACGGCCCGAAGCGTGCCGAGTTTCCCGCGGCGGGCCAACTGAACAGCAAAGACGAAATGGGGCAGGTTGCGCCGTTGCGTGCCCGCCTGAAAGATGCGGCCGCTGCGTCGGAAGGCCGCCGCCAGAGCGAGACTCTCCGCTATGGTCTTCGTGCACGGCTTTTCGCAGTAGACGTCCTTGCCCGCCTCCGCCGCCAAGATGGACGCCATCCCGTGCCAGTTCGGGCCCGTTGCGATCAGTACTGCCTCGATGTCTGTGCGGGCGAGCAAGTCGCGAAGATCGCGATACGTGGCGCAGTCCTGATTGCCGTTCTGTGCGTCGATCCGATTCTTCGCAGCCTGGCGGCGATCGGCCCGTACGTCACACACCGCCACGAATCGCGCATCCGGCTCGCGCAGAAAGCATCCCAAGTCATAGGACCCACGACTGCCGATGCCAATAGCCCCCATCACGATCCGATCACTCGGCCCCGCCGCGCCGTCTCTCCCGAGAGCCGTGGCGGGAATCACCGTAGCAGCGCCCAAGGCCTTCGCCGAACGCGCAAGCATGGCGCGGCGGGAGATTCTGAGATTCTTCATGGCGGAATCACTCCTTTTAAGTGCGCAAACTTGTTACCGCTTTCTCTCAGCAATTCGTTCGAGGCATCAACCAGCTATACTATGCCAAAGCTTTCGCAGGAAATCGAGGCTGGCGGAAAAAGAAGCCGGCGAGTCCCCGCACTCCGAGATCGCTGCCACCATATCGAACTTAAGGACTTGACTGCTTTCGTTCACCGACGATCCGATTCGCCCACAGGTTGGCGACCTCGATCTTCAACGTGTTTGGACCGGGCCTGATGTGTTGAGTGATATCCACGCGATAAGGAGACGTCCAGACAATGCCTACACTCTTGCCATTGAGGCAAACCTCAGCAATCTCTTTTACGTTACCCAAGTGTTGACTCCGGAACTCGTGGTGTCCCTTAGTTCGAGTCTAGTCTTCATTTGGGATCCTCCCGCGTTACCTCGGGTTTCCACAGCTTTCCGATTTCAGCCAAGGTCTTGATGCTTGATTCTATGATCTTGCCGTTTCGATTCGGGCCGACATTGAGCAGGAAGTTGGAATTCCTGGCATGCGCTGTCGCCATGTGACTCATGACGCCCTTGGCGCTTCCGGAGCGAAACCCCTCGTTCCAGAACCACTTCTGCTCCAGTTTCCAGCAGGTCTCGCCCGGCGCCGTATTGGTTTCCGGAAAGTGTCTCAATTCCTTTACGGCGATGTCGACGTAGGGCGTTCCTTTCTTGCCCCAATCCCACCAGTTCGAGCTGGCAAGGATGCCGGGACCGAGGCTTCTGACAAAGGCTCTTGCTTCCGCGGCCGGCATGATCTGGTCGTCAAGTGCATCATTCCAGATGTAGAAGACGTCTGGGTACTTTTCGACCAGCTCGGCGATCTGGTTCTTCTGGAACTCGATCTGCTCTTCCAGGGAATGGGGCGCCGGATCGCATTCGGGCGGTAGGACCTTGAACTTCCCCTTGTTCTTCCCTTTGTCAAAACCGGGATGACGCCAGCAGTAATAAAGTCCCACCTTCAGGCCGCGACTCTTGAACGACTTGACGAACTGCGCCACAAGATCCTCTTTGTAGGGACATTCCGGGTGCATTACGTCGTATGTCGTGTGCTTACTGTCCCACAAACAAAACCCCCCGACGTGCTTTGCCGTCAGCACGCCATACGTCATGCCGGCAGACAGCGCCGCCTCAGCCCACGCGTCGGTGTCGATCCTACCGCCGGGATCGAAGGTGGAGGGATCAGGATAGCCGGAGACCCATTGGACGCCCTCGTATGTTGCCATGTTGTAGTGAATGAACATTCCGAATTCCAGTTTCCGGAAATCTTCCTGCAACTCCTTGACCGATTTCCGCGCTCCCGCGACGGCCCTCTCATCAGCCCACGCACCTGACACCGCTGCCAGCGCCAGGGCGCCGATTGCAGCAAACATGATCGATTTCATAGCATTCCCTTTCTTTTTGTCTTGCTATTCGCCTGCGCCGGGATCCGACTTATCCAGCGTCTCGAGTTGTTCGAGGATCTTCTCGGCGGCTTGTTTGGCTCAGATATCTGATGATTGACTACGCATCGGGAAATAGTCTCTTCAAAAGGTCGGCATCCAACTCGGCTTTGGGAGCGAAGGCCGCGGAGTTAACGTACCGCAGCAGGCTGTGCAGCAATTGGCGGCCCTCCGGTTTGTCATGCAGGCCGAGCAGATCGATGGCACAAATCAACATCTTGCCCTGGTGGACCTTGGTTTCAAAGATCAGGCCGAGCTTGTGGTTTCGTTCGAAATTGTCGATCACCTGAACGATGGGGCGATAGTCGTCAGGCGTGTCGTCCAGGATGATCGGGCGGGAGTTTTTCACCAGGTGCCACCACTGCCAGTTGCTGTGGAATTCCGTGGGGAACTGGGCCAAAGCACGCGTCTTTGGATCGCAGAGAAAACCCAGCGTACCAGGCGCCACTTCGATGCCACTTCGCTCGGCAGCGCGGCGGAACATGGGGAAACACCAGAAGTCGGTCTGGAACGAGCCCTTGATGCTATGAGGCAGCCCGTCCAGCTTCGGAAGCAACAGGACCTTGCCGCCTGCGCCGAGATGCTCTTGCGTCGCGGCGTCTGTGAAACTGTCCGTTACCATCACGCCCGACGGCACGTTCGTGTCGACCTTCGGCGGAAAGACCCAGATCTTGTAGTCGTTGCGATACTTGGTACCCTCGACGGCCACCGTGATCGTCAGTTTCTGCGACGCAGCAATATCGCCCAGCGGTAAGGCGAACATATCGACCTCGAACACCTTGCCATGCTCGATCGTCACCGGATGGAACGCACCAGCGGCCACCTTCTTCCCGTCGCTACCGCTGACCGTCCACGTCACACGAGCATCGAGCAGGTCCGTGGGGCCATAGTGGGCGACCTCGACGCGGCCAACGAACGTCTCGTCGGTCGTCCAGGTGTACTTCTTCATGCGTAGCAGCGGCACCGTTTCGCAGCAGAACTGTCGCCACGCCTTGAGCGTAATGAGACCCTTCGACTCCATGAACACGTTGAGCATGCCGACCAGTGCCGTGCCTTGGCCCGGGAAATCCTGCAAATCGAGCAACTGGAACCCGCCAAAACCGGGCGTTCGCAACGACGCCTCGATATCTTCGCGGTGACAGATCACCGACAACGCGCCCGAAGCACGCACAAAATCGTGAGCTTGGTCGAGCATGCCTGCCTCGCGGAGCCGCTCGCGGAAGATCTCCAGGTTTCGCGCCCGCGTCACACCCGTGTACTTCGGAATCTCGCGGAAGTCGGGAGAGACCTGGAACGAACCGTTCTCGTGACTGACCACCGGGACCGGAACGCCGGCAATCGACTCGCTGAAATCGACCATCGTCGAAGGCGAAGCGTGTTCGATATGGGGGTTGGGATAGTCGCCCTGGAAGAACGCCCCGCGCACCGGCAACGTCTTGCTTGTCTTGCAGGTGACCCAGAAGTCGTCCCCCTCGGCCAGGCTGGGCGCCCAATGCATGTTGTTCGAACCCTGCGCGTACAATCGGCGCGGATCGATCTCCCGATAATAGGCCACCATCTCGAACATGCCCTGGTTGCGCCCCAACTCGTTGCCGAGCGTGAACATCACGAACGACGGGTGGTTGCCGTAGGCCTTGAAAATCAGCTCGCCCTCGCGCTTCGCGTAATCGTAGAGCGAGACCTTGGTCGTGGTGCTCTCCACGTCGAGCCGGTCGACGTTGTGTTGTGCCGCCTCCGTGCTTTCCGGCACGTTGAACCCGCTGCGTTTGTTCGGCAGCTCCGGCTGCAGATACATTCCCAGCTCGTCGGCCGCCTCGAACGCGGCGCGGGGCGGACACCACGAATGGAAACGGTAGTGGTTGATCCCGTACGACTTGGCGATGGACAACACCCGCAGCCAACCGGCCTTGTCCATGGGCGGATAACCGGTCAGGGGAAAGAAGCAACAATCGAGTTTGCCCCGGAGGAAGACAGGGCGGCCGTTGATGGTGAATTGGTTTCGCCGCGTGGCGAAGCGCCGCATGCCGAAGTTCACGCTCCGCTCGTCGCGGTGCGATACCCCGCCGGCCGTCGATTCAAGACACAGATCCAAACGCAGTATGGCCGGTTGAAACTCGTCCCAGAGCGGAACGTCGTCGCCTAGCTCATAGGTGAATTCTACGACGTTCTCTCGCTCGGGTGCCTGAAATCTGACCGATTGGGTCTTGAACGTTGAGGGTTTGTCAGCATTGTAGCTTTTGCATCCAACCGCGATTTGTCCCATGGCCGCTTGGCCCGTGATGTTGCCGATCTTCGCGCGAACGACCGCCTGCTTCTCTTCAATGTCCGGATAGACCTGCACGTCGTCCAGCCAGACGGGGGCTGTCGCGCGAAGTTCGATCTTGCCGACGATACCGTTCCAATTCGTCTGCGTCCGTTCATCGACGGCGTGGGACGGGCCGACCGGGGGCAGGCGGGCGTTATCGACAAGCACGGTGATCGTGTGCTCGCCCGGCGTCAATGCCGCGGTCACGTCGAAAACCTGCGGTGCGCTGAGCGTGTTCTCCCAGCCACAGAACGTCTGATCGACCCACACCCGAGTGTGTTTAGTGCGTTCCAAGAGCAGCGTGATTCTCTTGCCTTTCCAGGCGTCGGGAATCATCACGCGACGCTGGTACCAGGCCGGCCCCTTCCAATACCACACCCGCGATAGCCGATCGATGCATTGTTCGTCTTTCTTGATGCCCTTCTGGTTCTCGTCGGTGGTGCCGGGCAGTTGGACGGTGTCCTCGAACTCTTGGGAAAACCACTGTTTCGCGACACCGACGTCCTCGTCGTCGAGACGGAATTTCCACGTACCGGCCAACGGGAGCGTCGTCTCGTCCGCCACGGCGGAACTCGCGTGGCCGACAAGGAATGTTGCCAGCAGGAAGGTTTGGGGGAAGTGTTTCTTCATGATGGTTTACCCGTCATAGCAGGAGCTGCTCGGTGCTTACCGTGGACCGGGCGGCAAGTGTTCGAGGAGATACCGCGTCATGAGCATTCGCAGGTGGACCGCCGTGCCACGACCTTCGCGGAGCCCGTGATCACGATTGGGATAAGCCATGTAGTCGAACTGCTTGCCCAGTTCGATTAGGCGATCCACAAGTCCTTCGGTGATCTGAAGATGGGTGTTGGTCTCGCCCGTACCGTGAATGATCAATAGGTCTCCCTTCAAGCCGTCGGCAAAGTTGATTGGCGCGGACCGGCGGTATCCATCTGGATTCGTCTCGCGGGTCTCCATGTAGATCTCCTGAAACCACGCGTTGTAGAGGTGTGGCTGCGGCTTGGGCGCGACGGCGATCCCGACGTGGTAGACATCGGGCCTGCGGAACATCGCGTTCAGAGTGTTCGAGCCGCCGCCGCTCCAACCCCAAACGCCCAGCCGGGACAGGTCGACGTAAGGGCGGGTCCGGGCGAGTTCTTTCACGCCCGCCGCCTGCTCCTCGGTGGAGAGCGGACCGAGGCTTCCGAAAATGGCTCGCCGCCACGCGGCCCCTTTCGGTGCCGGTGTGCCCCGGTTGTCGATGGACACGACCAGATAACCGAGGTCGGCGATCAGACGATGGTAGTCGGCATGGACTTTCCCCCAGGCGTCCAACACGGTCTGTGCGTGCGGCTCTCCATACACGTAGACAAGAACGGGGTATTTCCTTGAAGGATCGAAGCCCTCCGGTTTGATCATCCACGCGTCCATTACCACGCCGTCGCCGATTTCGAGCTGGAGGAACTCCGTTGGCTGCGAGATCATTGACTCCATCTTCGCGCGTAGTTCTTGATTGTCTTCCAACGTGCGTACGACTTGGTGTTCAGGCAGTTGCACAAGTTCGGTGATGGGGGGAGTGTCAAAAGTCGAGTAGGCATGGAACGCCCACCTGGCATCAGGAGAGAAGTCGTAGTCGTGTGTGCCGGGTTGATCCAAGGGGGTGACTCGTTCGGGCTCTCCAGTTCCGTCTAGGCGTACACGGTAGAGATGTTTCTGGGTCGCATTGTCAGGTGACGCGTAGTAGTAAAACCAGCCTCCAGCCTCGTCCACCACGGCTCGTTCGATAATGTCGTAATGGCCGGGTGTCAGGAGATACAGTTCTTGGCCGTCGCGCGAGTAGACATAGGCGTGGCGCCATCCGTCCTTTTCGCTCAGCACAATGAATGCCTGGCCGCCGCGGATCCACGTCAGCCCAGCATTCTTGCCGTAGCTGGCGATGACCCAGGCCGGATCGGATTCGTGGAAGATACGCCGGATGGCACCGGTGCGGACATCGGCCAGGAGAAACTCACGCTCGTCTCGGAATCGGCTCAGCTTTTCGATCAGCAGTTCATGTGAATTCCCAGCCCAATCGACCTGCCCCAAATAGAACCCTTCGGCCGGAATGGCAATTGGGAGCCAGCGTGTCTCTTTGCCTTCGGCGTCGACGACACCGACACGCAGCGTCGGTATAGCCTCGCCCACCCTGGCATATCGGACCTCACTTACTCTCGGATACGTCGGGTCGCCCGGAACGAGGACCGACCGGAGTTTCACGCCGGAATCGTCCGATTGCACGAAGGCAATCCGCTGTCCATCGGGGCTCCATACTGCGCGACTGTTGGAAACCGGGCTGTCGGCTACACTGTTCGTGAGAGGAATCTTCCGGCCACTGCTCAGATCGCGCACGTACAGATTCCCCTGTTCCGAGGAGATGACGCCTTGACCGTCCGGGGAAATGTTGCCGGATCTGCGGGCCTTTTCTTTCTGAGATGGGTCCAGCACCGTGCGCTTGCCGCTCGCGGCGTCATAACACACAAGTACCCGCTCTTTCTTATTGGGAACCGACTCCAGAATCGTGTAGCCCGAACTATCGGAAAGCCAGTCTGCCCGAAATCTTCTGGCGCGGAATTCGTCCCGATCGTAGATGGCACGCAATCGCGCCTCCGCTTCTTTGAGCATGAGTTCCTGAGAAGTGTCTGCGCGAGTATCCGGTACAGCGACGGTGCCGAGACTACCGACCAAGAGAAAGCAAGCCAAAGGAATACTCGTTTTCATTCACCTAGCTCCCGTTCGCGATGATTTCATCTCTGATTCGCCTCTAGGTGTAACAAGTGAGAATGAACCGTTCGTGCCAGTTTCGAGGATCTTATCGTGACGGCACTCCATTGTGAAGCTCTTGGTGCCGAAGGCAGCCACCGGAACGGCGTTATCGCCCTTGGGAAATCTCAGAGGCTTCCTGAGCCGGTCGAAGGCCGCGCGAAAGGGGAGTGTTTTCTCGAGATACGCGTAGGAATAAATCTCGGCATCGTTATCCGCGTCGGGCACTTCCATGTCGGCGTCAGGAAATCTCTCGTTCAACTCCTGACGCAATCGCTCGACGGTCCCGCTTTGGACGGTCCCCGCCGGCGCCTGCGAGCCAACACAACACAACACTCGCCGCGGCAACCATCGTAGATTTGGACACCACGCTTCCTCCCTCTGGGTTTGGGAAAGCTACTTATGCCAACAGACATTCCAAATGTTTATCCATTGGCCGCCGGGGAAGCAAGCGAATCCGCGTCCAAAATCAGCTAGTGCGAAATTCTGGAGTTCCCCTCGCCACTCGTCGCCAGGCGCACCTGTTACAATAAGCGGCTAAGTAGGCCTGGAGCGGGTCCAGGCGGTTCCAGATAGGAAATGTCGGGGAGACGGTGCGATGCTTGTTTCCCCGCGGCGCATTCCAGGAGAGAGGAACATGGCCAAACATCAGTGTTTCAACAAGTCGAATTGCGTGGCATGTTTTTCCGCTGGCGGCCTCACCCGGCGTCGGCTGCTGGGCCTTTCCACCGGCGCCCTCGGGCCGCTGTTGCTGTCTACCACGCGCAACCCGATCCTGGCCGCATTGGCCGAGGAGCTGGCGGAGATCGCGCCGTTTAGGCCCTGCGGGCCGGGGGCTGCCTATGTCCCCCGAGTCATGGCCGCGGCCTATTATCGGCCGCGCGACCCCAAAACGGGCCTCCCAAAATATGGTCCACAGACCAAGCTTTGTGACCAAAACGCCCTCTATGAAGAGTACTCTGCGCAGCTCCGCGAAGCGGCGAACGCTCTCAACATGAAGTTGGATATTGCAGCGGCCCCGCTCTTCACCGCTGAGGATGCGCGCGGGTGGAGGGCGCAGGTGGAGAAGGAGAAGCCTGATGGACTTGTCGTGATGAGGCTGGATTTCACTGCGGGGCCGATGATGGAGGTCGAGACCATCTTGCTCGAGCTCGATGTGCCGATGCTGTTCTTCGTGCCTAACCAAAGGATGTTCGGGTGGGGTGCCTATGGTCTCCAAGAAAGGCATACGCGTCCCGGCCGACTGCTTTGTGCCACGCAAGATTTCGGCTATGTCGTCAGCCGGCTCAATCATCTCGGGGCTCGCGCCAGACTGCGTGAAATGCGTTTCGTCAACGTCACCGGCAACGCTCGTACCGACGCCCGGCTCGAGTTCTGGGGCTCCCGTGTGCGGCGCGTGCCGCTGTCGCTGTGGCACGATCAGTTCATTCAGCAAAAAGTCAAGGTCAATGCTGAAGTCAAGGCGATCGCGGACTATTACATGCGCACGGCCCGACGGATCGTCAGCCCCAGCCCGGAGGCCGTGCTCGATGGGGCACTGTGCTGTATCGCGGCGCGCAACATCCTTCAGGCAGAGCAGGCCGATGCGTTCACGATGAATTGTGGCCCCGCCGCCGGTGGCCCCACCATGCCGCACAGCGCGGCGCCTTGCCTTGCGTTCGCGCGAATGATGGACGACGGCGTGCCGGCAATCTGCGAGCAGGACCTGACGTGCGGCCTGTGCATGGCGTTGTCCCAGTGGCTGTTCGGCCGGCCGGGATTCTTGCACAACTTAGGGTGGGACACGTCGATTGCCGATGGCGGTTGTTTCGTCGCGACGCATTGCACGGGACCAACCCGGCTTCGCGGCACGAGCGAGGAGCCGGTTCCGTTCGAGTTGCGGTTTCACCACGGGCAGAAGGATCCGATGCCCATGGCCATCTGGACGAAAGGGCAGGAAGTCACATGTATCAAGGCAACCCAGAACAAGCCGGTATTGAGCATCGTAACGGGCACCGTCGTGGATATGCTGGACCCCAAGCGCGGCGGATCCTGCACGCAGATGGTCCGTTGGAAGCCGGACGGCGACTATGACGTTCTCAAGCACCCCAACGTGGGCGGGCATCATCACGTGTTGCTGTTCGGCAATTGGAAGAAGGAGCTTCTCGACTTTTGCCAGTTAGTCAAGATCACTCCCGTGGGCGCAGTGTAGTGCTACCCCTCCGGGAATATGCGGACCGTCGACTGGGGAGGAGTGTGCTTGCGGGAGTGTCCCATTCTCGTCCGACTTCGACGTTTGTTGAGGGCAGGGTGAGGGGTGGAAAATCCTCATCTGCCGCTCGCAGTAACACTTGGTTTTGAATCAAAAGGCTCGATCGGCTTGATGGTTCTCAGACTGCTCTGAACGCCCGACTCAAGAACGATTTCCCGCACCATCAACCAGTTGGGGCCCTGGTGGGCGACGGCCCGAATGCGGATCGCCTTGACAAGCTGATCTTCCAGTTCGGCCTTGGCGACCCCGTTGTGGAAGTCGGCCAGCTTCGTAAATGTGTTCCCGTCCTTGGAAACTTCGAGCACGCCATGGGCTAACCGAGCGGCAACGATGTCGGGGATTCCCGTATGGACTTCCACCCGGGTGAGCTTGTACGGATTCTCGAGCACAAGCGTGACGGAGTCGTCGCGCTTTATCGCACGATCGTTCCAGTAATAGGTTTTCGGGTCACCGTCGAAAGCATATTCGAGGTGGTAGTTCTTCCAAGTGCCCGATGTACTCGTCAAGCTACCGGGCCTGGCCAGCGTGGGTCTGCGGTCGGCCGGGATGAACTCGATGTGGTACCGCACCCCCAGTTGGCCCAACCGCATGCAGTGTTCTTCCAGGCGGTGGCTGAAATTCTCCCAGTCACGAAGTTCTTTCGGCGACCAGACCACTTCGGCCAGGGCCAGCAGGCGAGGAAACAACTGTTTGTCGACGCCAGCTTCCGTTCGGTCGATATGCGACCAGAAGTTGGCCTGAGCGCCCAGGATGTGTTGGGCCTCGGCGGACGTTAGTGCCTCAGGAACCGGTTCGTAGCTGTAAGTCCTTTTCGTGGAGATGCGCGCGTAGGGATAATCGAAGTAACAATGGGATGTTGGGCTCATAACCGCGTCGTGTCCAGCTTGGGCCGCGGCAATCCCACCAGCAATGCCCCGCCAGGACATGACCGCGGCGTTGGGAGCCAGTCCTCCCTCGAGAATCTCGTCCCACCCGATGAGCCGCTTACCTTTGTCGTTGAGGAACTTCTCGATCCGCTTGACGAAGTAACTCTGAAGTTCATGCTCGTCCTTGAGGCCTTCGTCCTCTATTCGAGCCTGACATTTGGCACATGCTTTCCATCGATGCTTGGGCGCTTCATCACCGCCGATGTGGATGAACTCGGACGGAAAGAGGTGACACACCTCCTCGAGTACGTCCCTTAAGACTTCAAAAGTTCTCTCATTACCTGCACAGAGAATGTCCTTGTGAATGCCAGGTCCTTGGAAGAAGGGATGGATTTCGAAGGGTCCGCCAGTGCAGGACAGCTCGGGATATGTGGCCAGGATTGCCAGCGAGTGCCCCGGCATCTCGATCTCCGGCACGATGGTCACATTGTGCCGGATTCCGTACGCCACAAGCTCCTTGATCTCGGCCTGGGAATAGAATCCCTGTCGTTCCGGCGGCTCGTTGTACTTCGCAAGAAACTTCGAGCCAAACTCGGTGAGCCTGGGATGCTGCTTGATCTCTACGCGCCAGCCTTGGTCGTCCGTCAAATGCAAATGAAGCCGGTTCAGTTTGTACAACGACATCAATCGGATGGTGCGCTTCAGGTAGTCCACGGACCAGAAAGTGCGACTGCAATCGATCAGGAGTCCCCGCCACGGAAACCGGGGCCTATCTTCGATTTGCACACATGGGATGTTCCAGGTCGTGATTTTCTCGGCAGCAGTGCGTGTTTCCATCTCCGGGGGTAGGAATTGCCGCAGAGTCTGAACGCCGTAGAACAGGCCTGCCGGCTGCCGCGCACGAACGACAATTCCCGTCGGCGAGACGCTCAATTCGTACCCTTCCGGGCCCAGGGCCTCGTTGCCTTCAACGATCGTCAGCCGGATCGTGTTCTCGGATGTGCTCGACGCGCCGGTTTGCTCCACCAGAATCGCATCACCGGTCGCGTTGCCGAGCACTTCGGCCAAATAGTGTCCGACGGCCGCGGCCGGACCCGTGTCGACCAGGATCCTGGTCGTCGCCTCCAAAGTAAACACCCCGTCACTATGGACCAACTTCACGGGTGCGGGGATAACGGAGAAGGCTTTTTCGAGTTCGTCACCCGCCCGGGCCGGAACGGCGTGCAAGAGAAGGCTGAGGAAGAACATCCAAGTCAGTATGCGTGTCATTGCAGGTTCTCCCCGGTTCATGCATTGGAACGGCTACTCTTCCACTTGGTTCCCGACTTATATCGTCCACGGCTCGCGTTTGGCGCGGTCGAGCCAAAGATTCGCTTCCTCGTCCCCGACGAACTCCTCTTTCGCCGGATCCCACTTGAGCGGCCGGCCGAGCCACTGCGCGATATTACCCATGTGGCAGATCACCGCGGCGCGGCAGCCAAGCTCGACGTCGGCAACCGGCTTACGGCGGGTGCGAACACAATCCAGGAAGTTGGCCGCATGGTTGTGGTTGAAGTAGCCGTGGATCTTGTCCAATCCCCGGGACTCCAAAACCAACTCCTGCTGCGTATAGCTGACGGTGACCCACGCACAAGTAACCATGTCGATGGTGCCCAGCTCACCGACGAACTTGACGTCGTTGCCGGGCGTGCGCCGGTACATGACGCGGCCGTCGGCATAACGAAACTCAACCCGACGTCCCCCGTTCTTGCGCGGGTCCAGCGGCACAACTTCGACCGGGTAGGTATCCTCCGTTCCCAGGCCCAACTGGGCCAAATCGAACAAGTGGGCGCCCACGTCCGTCGTCCCCCCGCCGCTGAAGTCGCGGAAAGGTATCCAACCCTTGGGCCGGTGCAGGGCCGCATTATACGGTCGCCACGGCGCCGGGCCGAGGAACATGTCCCAATCCAGGTGCGTGGGAACCGGCTGGGCGGGAAAGCCGCACGGCCGCGACGCGTGCCAGGTACCGACCTCGACGAATCGCAACTCGCCGAGACGGCCGTTGCGCACGAAGTCGCAGGCGACACGGGCGGCCGGATTGGAGCGATTTTGTGTGCCCACCTGAAACACGCGCTCGTATCGACGGGCCACGGTGACCGCGGCCCGGGCCTCGCGAATCGTGAGCGACAACGGCTTCTCACAGTACACGTCTTTGCCCTGCCTGCACGCCCGCACGGCGATGGGCACGTGCCAATGGTCGGGTGTGGCGATGACCGCCACGTCGACGTCGGCCCGATCCAGGAGTCGGCGGAAGTCGCCGTACTCGATACAGTCGCGGTTGCCGTGCTTCGAATCCACACGGGCCTTGGCCTGTCCGCAGCGTTGGGTGTCCACGTCGCAGACCGCCAAGCACTGGATTCTCGAATCCTTCAAAAAGAGCTCGTGCACCTGGCTGCCACGCCCGCCGACTCCGATCATCCCCATCGTGATCCGATCGTTCGCCGGCGCGCGATCGGCCGCGCCGAGAGCCGATGAGGTGATGACATAGGGGGCTGCGGCCGCCGCGACCGTTGTGATGAACTCACGGCGATTCGGATCGTTGGGGTCTGAACGCATCGTGTAGGCCCTCCTCAGATAAAGAGTTCTTACGCGTCTATGCGAACCGTAGGAGGCATTGGTCGATAGCGCGGCCTATTGACCCTCCTGGATCATGTTGGTGCGGGCCAGAACCACGTCGTTCCGCCGCTCTTTGGGGATCACCTCTAGATATATCATCCTGCCCGATCGGACTTCGCCTTCCACGATGGTTTGGCTGGGAGCGTGCAGTTTGAAGTCCACGTCCCACTGCTTTGGCCACGCCGGCAGCAGGCGGATTCTTCCCGGCTTGCCACTTCGAATCTCCTCTGGCGAAGCGTGGGTCTGCATCAGCATTTCCTGCATGCCGATCATGCCGCTGCCGCCCCAGTTGTGGTCGGGGGCCCAGTCGATGGTATGGGGCCAGAACGCCGGAAAACGGTAGGGGCCATTGTCCATCTTTGCGGAATTGAGCTTCTGTGCAAGTTCTGTATCACCAAGCCTCGCCGCATGGATATTGGCCTGCTCCCAGGCCCGCGTGGCGAATCGGTCTTTCCCGGTGGCCAGGGATGTCCGTTTCATCAGGTCCAGACCGGACAGGCCCAGGCCGTGAAGCTCATAAGGATAGAGCGGGAACATTTCGGGACAGTGCCAACTGCGGTGACCGTGATTCTCCGACGGCTTCAAGTAGCTGCCGCCGAACTTCTCGCTGTTGCCGGTCGGCATCTGCGGCAGGCGATCGAGGATGGTCTGCCAACGCTTCTTCTTCTCCGCGGAGGTGTACTTCTCCGACAAGCTCATCAGTCCCGTCAGGACGCACCGGAGACCGGCAATCACGCTGGTCGGATTCCGCGCGTCCCAATGTGCTTCGAGCGTATTGGCCGGATAGATCACCAGCCGGCGGTCATCATTCAGTTCCTTACCCGTTAGCTGTTTGCAGCGATAGCGATAATGTTCATCATAGAAAATGACCGACTGCTCGATCAGCGGCAGGTATCTGGCAATGTCAGCTCCCGAGAACTGATGATACTGCAGTATGAGCCAGGACCAGTCCAATTGCTCCTCGTAGACCTTGCCGCCTGCACGGTTGACCTGGATACCAATCTCGAAATCCTTGGGCCGGCCGCGACCTCCCCCCTCGAAGAATCCGTACTGGCAGGCGCCGGGCAACCCCGTAATGGCCGACTGCTCCTCGAAGCAACACCCATCGTGTTTCCAGTAATGCCGCACGCGGGCCGTGGCGTTGGGAAGTCCATTCAAATAGTAACGGAACCCCGGCAGCAGCAGATCGAAGTCGCCGGTCTTTAACAGGGGTCGGTACACCAGCCGCTGGTTCTGGGCGGTGAACGCCGCGCCCCATTGACGGTGGTCGGGCGTGTAGCCGGGTCCTTTCTTGCCATTGACATAGAGCGGGTCGAAGGTGAACAGGCCGCCGTTGAAGACTGTCGGCTCACGACCGCTGACGTTGCTGGCCAGCATGTAGCGGAAGAGTTGGTAGTTGCGGCCCAGGCGCCAGCCCACGTCCTGTTCGCCGCGGCCGGAGTTGATGACCAGGTGGCTTCGGCTCCAGAAATCGGACCACCACTTCTTATTCTTCTTCCATGAGTCCTGATCCTCTTGGGGCGATAGCTCGATCAACTGTTGCAGCGCGGCGTCCCAGGTGTCTTGTTTCTCAACCTGGTCGGTATGCAGGCAAACGCGAACACGGTGCGACTGCGCGGGGGTCTTGCTGGCATACCCCCAGCCGCGAAACGGGCATTCGGCGTACTTGCCGCTCGATTCACCCGCCAGGGAAAAATTGTCACCTGTCAACGCTCCGCCCCAGACAAGATTGTCAAGGGGATTGACCATCTCGTGGCGAACCGGTTCCAACTCCTGCTGTTTGACCTGGAAGTTAAAGCAGTCCATTTCATTGTCCACCCGGTGATGGAAACGGACGAGCTTCGTGTCAGCGCGGATTTCGTCTTTGTAGAGAAAGACCTTTCCCGGATAGGCGTCGTAGTTGATCATGCACATGGCACGTTGACAATGCTTGTTCCCGGCGCTGGACAATTCGATCGTCTCGGTCCGCCATGATTCGTAAGTCGCCTCAGCGGTAACGGGATCGTCCGACTCGATGTCGAGGTGGACGATGGGCCGAAAGACTTCGACCCAAACCTTGATCGCAAGAGATTTCCCGCCGGGTTGCTTTGCGGTGATCAGCACATGCCCTTCGCGCAGTTTCAGTTCTTGGTGGAAGCTGCCGTTTTCGAAAGGATTGGGAGTGAGTGTGACCCGAAATCGGCCCAGCTTGAGCAGTGCGCCGTTCTCGTCCCGGCAACCGGCCCTGTCGACGTAGCAAAGCAGTTTCCCGTTCTCCACCCAGACATTCACGCCGACGTCCCCGCCGCTCACGGGCATGGACTCGCCGGAGTGTTTGCTCGGTGTGGTCCAGGCGACGTTGTACGCATCCAGCCAAGCGAGATCGTCCGCCGATGTCGCCTCGATACAGCACACGCTTAGCATCGCCGTCATCGTGGCTCGCTTCATCATGGTCATTTCTTGATCTGCTCCCATGCCTTCTGCGCCCGGTCGAGTTTGCGGGGAATGTCGCCGGTTTGCGTGTAGCCCATCGTGCCCAGCGGGCCTTGGTAGTCAATCTCGCGGAGCATGCGGACCAGGGGCACCATGTCGAAGCTGCCTTCGCCCAAGATCTTGTGCGTGGCCTTATCCTGGTCCGTCCCCTGGATGACGACGACCATCAGGTAGGGTTTTGCTCTCGTCAGGTCCTCGCGCAGCTTGTCGAGGTTTCGATTTCCCACGGCCTGCCAGTGGTGCAAGTGAAACATCACGCCGACGTTCCGCCGATCGACGGCTTTGGCGATCCGCACATTGTCGTCGATCGTTTCAATCCAATTGCCGATGTGCATGTACGGCGCGACGCCGCCGAGGCCGTACTTCTCTGCATCGTCCGACATCTCGCGGAGGATCTTCACCGCCATCTCAACCGCCTTCGGGTCTTCTCGATCCAGCTTCTTACGACTGCCGACCGACGGGATCAAAACGACCCGCGTGTCCTTCAGCAGCGGCAGGTTTTCCTTGATCACCTGCGGGTACGTGCCGTCCTCGATGTAGAAACGCGCGTGAATCGCGGTCAATCGCATGTTGTGCTTCTCGAGCGCCGCGAGATAGGCCGGCAGCATTTTCAACCGGTTAGGATCGTCCTTGAGCGAGAGCATCGCGCCGCCATAGCCGCACTCGGCAAGGGTATCGATTTGCGTGGCCGGCTCGCTCCACTTGTACCTGTAAAACCAGTTGGTCATCGCGAAGTGGTGGTCTTGCCAGTGCAAGTCCTGCACCAGATCGACCTGCATCGGCTCCTCGGCCGACAACGCAGTCGGACTGACCGCCCACGCACAGACAATCGACACGAGCAGCGGCGTTCTCAGGGGCAATCGCGTCATCGGTGTCTCCTTGGAGTTGAATCGCTAGAGCATGTTGTCATTCGTTCTTAGCGGGTAGCGAAAGTCGCCAAGACTTTCGGCCAGTTGTCCAGCGGCCGAAACTCTACGCGAGTTTCGCTACGACCGCAATTGATCTGGTTGTGGGTGGGTCTCGCTGGTTGTGGTCGGGTCTCCTGACCCGACCACCGTGTTGACCGAAGGTCTCCCGTCCCGCCAGTGGAGACCTTCGGTCGGTGAAGTGGGGTGGTCAGGAGACCACCCCACAACAGGGTCCGCCCCATAACAGGGCGCATCACACTTCGCTCTCGGCCGGCACCACGAACGGTTCGCGATACTCGCGCGTGAGCATGGCGTCGGCCGCGGCGCTGCCGACGAACTGCTCTTTGTCCGGATCGAATTGGAGCCAGGGGCCCACGGTGAGCTGGGTCTTTTCGATATCGACCCCATTGTCGGCGAGATGCTTCCGCGTTCGCTCGAACGTGTCGTTCGCGTCGTCGAACAATTTGTGGGATGCGAGCTGGTCGAGGATCTCTTGCGGGCCGGTCTGATGTCCGAGCCGATACGAGATGTTCCCCAGGTGGCACAGCCCGGCCGAGAGGTGCCCGCCGAAAACTTCTGCGTTCAAATGGTCGCGGTCGCGGCTGCGGACCGCCTCGATGAAATTGCCGAAATGGTTGTCGCTGGGGCCTGAAAATTTCTCGACCAGCTTGCCATCCGGATCGAAAAACGCACTGCTGCCAGCAGCCATCCCGATGTAGCCCTCGCTGCCGGTGAAAACCGCACCGCCGTGACGGTGAAACTTGGGAGTCGGCAGCCCGCGAACTTCCTGCACGAAGGTGACGTCGCCGAAATCATGTACGGCCACCTGCGTGTTGGGCGTCTGGGCGGAATCCGCGTAGCCAACCCGACCGCCGTAGCACATCGTCGCGCTGGGCAGTCGCGTCACGCCCAGGCCGAAGCGGACCAAGTCGGCCCGGTGCACGTCGCTGTTGCCGATATCGCCGTTGCCCGTTTCCCAGAACCAGTGCCAGTCGTAGTGGAAGTTGCGTCGCGTGATCGGGCTCATCGGCGCGGGCCCGGCCCAAAGATGGTAGTCGACACTCGCGGGCGGCTTGCTTTCGACGGCGGGTCCGATCGAACCGCGACGCTTGTAGGTGATGCTACGCGCCAGCGTGACTTTGCCCAACTTGCCTTCGGCCATGAACCGGGCGGCCGCCTTGCAAGTTCCGTCCGAGCGATATTGCGTGCCGACCTGACAGATGCGGTCGTACTTCCGTGCCGCCTGCACCATGCGCCGGCCTTCGCTGATGTTATGGCTGACCGGCTTCTCGACGTAAACATCCTTGCCCGCCTGCATGGCCCAGATGGCGGCCAGGGCATGCCAGTGATTACAGGTGGCGATCGAAACAACGCCGATCGACTTGTCGTCGATGATCTTTCGCAGATCCTGATACGCGGCCACCTTGCGTTTCTGACGTTTGCCCACGGCGTCGGCATGGCGTGCGGCGCGGCTCATGTCCGCATCACAAATCGCCACCACGTCGCAATCGCCGCGGCCGACAAAGGCCCCGGCATGAGCCGGACCGCGTACGCCCGTGCCGATCACCGCAACGGACAACCGCTCGTTGGCGGAAGCTTTCTTCGGCTCCTCGGCGGCAGAAGCAACCAACGCAGGCCCGGCCAATGCCGCGGTGGCCGTCAGGATCGAATCTTCCAGGAATTGACGTCGAGTGAACATGAATCGGCTCCTTTCATCACCCCGGGACGGGTAGCCTTTGGTCTCGCCGAGGTCGATACAGCCGACGCGACCAAGCCACGAGCCCAGAGCCCAGTGTATCACAATGACGGCGTTCCAGGTTGGCTACGACGTAGTCCCAAATCAGAATGATTCGTGCGGCAGGTGTGTCGGACCTCTGTACTTTAGCGCAGTCCAAAAGTGCAGAGTGGTCGATTTCGCCGACGCGCGTCACTGCATCCTGCTAATTGGTGCGCGAAGTCCCCTGGATTGCCCGTGACGGCGCGTGAAGAAGAATCCCGCGAAGCCCAGGCCCGTCGCCGTCGCAAACGCGCCGCCCGCCGATTCGCCTCGGCCCTGCAAACGGCTGATGGAACTTTGCAGAGCCAGTCCGCTCGGTGTAAGCTATTGCCAAGGTAACGGTTACGGAAGATGGCGTAGAATGGAAGTGGAGACGATGAGAAGAGTTCTTATTGCAATGATCCTAATCCAGAGTGAATTTCTCTTTGCCGCCGAATCCTTAAGAAACGGCTTCCAATTGCCAGCAAACGAGTATCGGCCGGAAACATGGTTTCATCTTTGCAGTAGGAATATCACCAAGATCGGCATCACAAAGGACCTGGAGGCGATTAGGCGTGCGGGTCTTCGAGGAATCCACCTGTTCAGCAAGGGAAACGATAGACCGGATAGAATATGGCCGAATGTTAGGCAGGTTAAGACGCTGTCACCCGAGTGGTACGAAGCGGTTACGCACGCGGCGGGAGAATGCAAGCGACTGGCTTTGAGCTTCACCCTACATAATTGCCCGGGGTGGTCACAAGCCGGCGGACCATGGGTTCCCGTTGAAGAATCCCAGCGCAGATTGGTGCATACAATCAGGCAAGTCACGGGCGGAAGCCCCTTCAGTTCGACCTTGCCTGTGCAGAACGACGAAGAGTTGAATTACCAGGATATCTGTGTTCTGGCATTCCCTACGCCGAAAGACGATACGGTCAAATACCTAGTTCCAAGCAAGATAGAGACCAATAACCCAGAGGTCTCTTGGGGACCGATCATTGATACGAAGAGGAGATTGAACCCTAGACCACGCAGCGGCGCTAAAGAAGGAGTTGTCTATGACAATAACATTGTGAACAAGGTTAATGGCAGCGACACTTGGTTGCAGGTTTGGTTCGATGAACCGGTCACCCTGCGCGCCCTGGAATTGCCGCCGGGCAATAAACTATATGTGAATAAGAACAATCCGGTTGTGGATGTGAATCTACTGATCGAACAAGTAGATCATAAGGGTACGATTTCCTCTGTTGCGGAGCGCCAAATACCTTCGACCAGTTGGCAGGACGGCAGGGTGTCGCTGACGTTTGCGCTGCCTGAAACGACCACACAAGGGCTCAGGATCACGTTTCGGGGTTCGCATCCTATCACACTCAGGTATCTCTATTTCAATGGCTGTGCCCGGGTGGACAACTGGGAAACAAAGGCAGCACTGGCTTGTCGCTCCCTTGAGCAGCAGGATGTTCCGGAGCAGGATCCCGCCTGCTTCATTGAGTCGGAATCGATCATTGACCTGTCGGACAAACTCGATCCCGCCACCGGGAGATTGAACTGGAATGTCCCTGCGGGTAAATGGACCGTGGTTCGTTTTGGCCATAGGAATACGAGACACAAGAATGGCCCCGCTACATCTGAGTCCACGGGGTGGGAATGCAGTAAGTTCGATAAGCAAGCGATCGAGAATCATCTTCGCAATGGAATGGTCGGGAAGTTGACGGCCGACGACGGTTCGATAGGCAAAGGCCAGCTCAATGGCTTGCTTCTTGATAGCTGGGAGAGGGGTACTCCCACATGGACGATGAAAAGCGATGGCATGTTTGAGGAGTTCAAAACCCGTCGCGGGTACGACCTGCGGCCCTTCCTACCCGCATTGATGGGCTACGTGATTGATGACCACCGTTACACCGAGCGGTTTTTGCGGGACATGCGTCAGACCATAGATGACCTGTTCGTTGACAACTACTTTGGCCATTTCAACAAAGTGGCTCATGGGTATGGCGCTGTCACGTATGTCGAAGGTGCTGCTGGAGAAGTGATTCCGGGTGATCCTTTGCGCTATTTTGGAGTGTCGGATATTCCGATGCCCGAATTCTGGTACCCCCATCCGCCTTCGAACCCTCACCAGGGCCGCAACGATAAGCCCATAGGTGCCGCTGCGTCTGCAGCGCATATATACAATAAGCAGCGTGTTGCTGCCGAGGCTTGCACGATGCTCGGAACGAGGTGGACGGAGCACCCCTACGCGGTCAAATATCTGGTTGATTACAACTTCACGCTCGGCGTGAATCACCTCGTTTTCCACTCGTTTACCCATAATCCCTATGAAGATGTGGTGCCGGGATCGACTTTTGGTAGTCATATTGGCTTTCCCTGGGTGCGCGGCCAGACCTGGTGGAAGCATATGCCGGCATTCACCGAGTATCTTGCGCGCTGCCAGTATTTGCTGCAGCAAGGCGAGTTCTCGGCTGACGTTTTGTGGTATCTGGGCGACGATATCGCCCGCCCCGAACCGCAGGACCGGTGGTTCTTTGGCGAGAACTTCCTGTACCCTTCACCGGATGCTGAAGTCGAAACCAAAGGCTACCGCTTTGATCACCTCAATAGTGAGGTCCTCAACTCTCCGCGAATGTTTGTCAAAGACGGCAGAATCTGCATCAAAGATGGCGGCGAATATCGGGTGATTAAACTACGCGGTTCCGAACGGATGACCTTGGAAACAGCAAGAACATTGGAGGAATTGACAACAGCAGGCGCGGTGATCTACGGCAACAAGCCGCAGTATTCACCTACGCTGATGGACGGGCCGGAGGACGAGGCGGAGGTCAAACGGATTTCCGACACGCTCTGGGGGAAGGGCAAGTCGGGCGTCAAACAAACCGGCAAAGGCAGAGTCTACTGGGGCAAGAGCTTCAAAGAGGTGATGGCTGCAGAACAGATTGAGCCGGATGTCACTTTCCCCAAAGGCGCGAATATTTCCTGGATCCACCGCAAGGTCGGGGATGCCGATGTCTACTTCCTGTATAACGGGTCGGACAACGAACTTGGTGTGAGTGTCAGCTTCCGCATTCAGGACAAAGCCCCCGAGATCTGGGATCCGATGACGGGGAAGCAGGGCCTTGCGAACGTTTGGCGAGAGGCGGGCAACCGCACGGATGTGGCTCTTCGCTTCGATCCGAACGGCAGCACCGTTGTGGTCTTCAGTCCAGGAAGAGAGCAGCCCGCTTTCACCAAACTCACGCATAACGGAAAAACGCTTCTGGATAGTGATCCCGCATGGCTCAGCATTCCACAGGAAGCCAAAGCGATGACGGGCACCTCCGGCACCGGAGAAGATGGAGAACGGAAAAGGGTCTCTCACGGACAGATACAGAGAGCTATCGCTCAGCTTGATCACAGCACGTTCACAGCATGGGAGGCTGGCAGTTTCATCTTGGAAGACTCCGCCGGAACGACTCGAAGAATCCAGACCAAGAAACCAACTTCGATCGCATTGAATGGATCCTGGAAGGTCTCTTTTGAGTCCGGCTGGGATACTCCGGCTTCACTTGACCTTAAGGAACTCAAACCGCTGAGCGCACATACCGCGGAAGCCGTCAAGTACTACTCAGGTACGGCAACCTACGAAAAGGAGTTCGACCTGACGGCTGCTCAAAAAGCGATCCGCCTGAGTTTGGGCGAGGTGGCGGTCATCGCCGAGGTCTGGTGTAACAGCAAGAAGGTGGGCACACGCTGGGCGCCCCCGTTTGCCTTCGACCTTTCGGAGTTCGTCAAACCGGGCAAGAACAGGCTGACCGTGAAGGTGACCAATACCTGGCGGAACCAGCTCATCTATGACAACACTCGACCAAGAGACAAGCGCAAGACGTGGGCGACGAGTTCACCTGGGAGTTCGACGGAAGCACCTTCGCCATCAGGACTGATCGGACCGGTCGAGATCTATGTGGGAGATGCGATCCACCTATAGTCCAGCAGCCCGACGCCTTTCTGGCTTCCCGCCCCAAGCGCTGGCGGCCGTCTCCCGGGCGCTTCGAGTTGATCGGCGGTCCTGCCTCACGCGTCCCGCCGACACCCGAGCCACCCGAACAGCTCGACCTCATCGCCGCCCGAAACCGTTTTCGCGGCGGCTCAGGCTGAATTGACGCGAGGCTTTCAGCCTGCAGGGACCCGGAGGCTCCCTCGTCCGGACCGGGAGGTCCAGACCACTGTCGGGCTCTTCCCGGGCCGCATCTACTTAATGACTCTGGACGCCGAAAACTTATCCAACTTTTTCAATCAAAATTTGCCTGCGTCGATGTGGGTCGATTAATCCCGAACCGCGGCAGTTGACGCGAGACCGCTGTCGCACGAGGACCCTATTAGTCGGCGATCCAGTGAGCCTTCCAGTGTCGCGGAAACTGACATTGTCGTAGCAGCGCGGATGGAGAGGCTGAATCTTGAGGGGCCTGGGCGCCAGTGAGTGGTCAGAAGTTGCATGGTACGTCTCCTGCAATCGCGCCACGAAATCGTCGCGAACGGCGGCCAGTGCCTCAGCGTACTGGCCCGTTTTTTAGAGGCGATACACTTTTGGCAGCTGCCTTTCATCGACCAGGGCGAAGAACTCATCCGCCAACCGCTTGAGCGCATCGCCCTCGTCACGGACCACCACCGCCTGGGTCTTCTTGTCGAGGAAGTGGCCGACGATGATATCGCCGCGGCCGTCTCTGGCGACCCACTGCGTCTTGCCGGTGTCGGCATCGATGCACCATGTCCCGTCCTTGGTCGCGTGCAGCACGGAGAAACGCCCGGTGCCGTGCAGGTCGAACACTGGCAAGCGGCTCTCGTCGCCGTGCAGGGTGCCCAGCGGCTCGCTCTCCCAGACCACCGAGCCGTCGTCGTAGCGGATGCGTTCGATCCGGGCCCCGGGATGCTCGCTGCGGCAGCGGAAGATGTCCGGCTTGCCGTCGGCGTCGACGTCCTTCACCTCGGAGATGATCGGGTGGAAGGCCATGCCCGGCACGCCCTCGAAGCCCTTCATCGGCCAGGCCTTCTTTACGCCGGGGATCTGCGCCCAGTCGGCGGCGGTGATCTTCAGCATGTTCACCCGGACAATCTTGCCCCACTTGTCCTCGCCGAGGGCCCACTTGCCCTCAGGACACAGGTGCATGTTGGCTTTCTGGTAATGGAGCGTGCCCGCCTCGTCGCCGGCGCTGTGCTGGAGCGACTGTCCTCGCGCGGTGATCGCACCAAGGCAAAGCAGTCCGGCTGCCAAGCTGCAGAGCATTCTTGTCATGGTTTTATTCCTACGCGTCTTGCCTTGCGGCCTGCGTCTATCCCTTCCGCGGTCGTGGCTCTTGCCAACAGCCGCTTCGCGAGTTCGAGATACGCCTTACTGCTCAGGTGACCGTTCTTGTCGGTCCAGGCCCAGGCCTTGAAATTCTTCTCGTTGGAGCCGTGGTCGAGGTCCAGCAGGTGGGCGTTGCGGTCCTCGGTTGTCACCTCGATCTGCGCGTTCAGGATCGGCACGAAGCTTTCGTCCCTGTGTTGGAACAAGTGTTTTCTGACAAAGATCGGCAGGTCTGGTATCTCGGTGTCTTTACGGAACGCCGCGAACAGTGCCCGCAGGTTCTTTCCGTACTCCTCTGCCTGCGGCCGGTCCGACTCGCCCTGATCCCAGTAGAGCCCGATCACCTGGACTTGGTCATAGCGCTTCTGCAAGTCGCGCATGGCGGCGCGATAGTCGCTCATGAATGCGACGTAGTCCGGTCCGCGGCCAGCCGCCCATTGCGAATACAGGTTGTGTCCTCCCGGTCCATGCTTGATGAGAAACTTTTCGAGCCGAGGGTACTGCTTCTCGAGCAGCATCGCCATCGGCAGCTCAATCCCGTGGCGGTTCGGATCGCGGTAGCCGCCGCGTAGGTTTTGACCGGGCGTCAGGCGTTCAAAAGGGCCTGAGTTCCCGGGTTTCCAGATGTAGCATCTCGGGTAGGCATCCTTCGTGGTGGGGATTCCTACTTCCTTGGCGGTCGAGCCCGGGATCGTCGGATGCTTCTTTGCCATGCCGGACTTCTCGTTGCTCTCGGGCGAGAAGGCCGCCACGCCACCGGCATTGGATTGTCCCGCGATCAAAAAGACCAATGCCTCCCCCGCCGAGACTTTCGCTTCCGCCTTTTCGACTTCCGGCGTCAAAGGGTTCATTTTGCTGCGCGGCGTCATCACAAACGCGAACCGTTCCAGCTTGACCGCGTCGGCCACGTCGCTACCGAAATGCAATCGCCGGATGAAGCGTTTGGCCGGAGCCGCACACGCCACAACCACGCGCTCCCCGGGGCCGAGTGCGTGCGCGTGGTCGACCGTCTCCCGGTCATCCCAACTGTCGTGATAGGTGACGGTCACGGTCACCTTCGCCGGTCGCTTGCCGTGGTTGACCATGAGCAATCCGGCCTTGTCCATAACGTCCTTGAAGCCGCCATAGCTGGCGGTGCTGACCTCTCGGTGCTTGCCCGAGAACTTCCTGCGGTAGGGCCCGTTGAAGAGCTCGACCTCGGCGAGCGTCGGAATCTTGTTGATGAAGTCCGAGGCGATCAGATCGAGTTCATCGACCGGCAGTCCTCTTGACGAAGCAAAACTCCCTTCGCGGCGAGACAGGAAGAGGGTTCGTTCGCCGCCCTCGCCGTAGTTCAGTGCCACGCTCGCGGCGGGCTTGCTCAACTTCGTGCAATCCCAGACACCGGCGCGTTTCTCGGCCAGGGCCTTGTCCAACGCCTCCCGCCAGGCGTCGGCGGGCGCGCCGATGACGGTCGCGTCCGGCAAAGCGTCCGCGCCGCCGGCCGTCTCGATGCGGGCCGGATATCGCGATGCCTCATCGGCCCTTGCGAGCCGCTCGCGAAGATCGAGAACCGCCAGCATCCACGCGTCCGTCGAATCGCCCGTCACCCGCTCGATCTCATAGAAATCGTCGTGGCTGGTGATCTTCGGCAGCGGCGAGACGTCATCGAGGAACAGGTCGACCGCCAGCCGACCGAATTGTTCCGCTCGATGCAGATACGCCACGTTCCCGGTCAGGTCGTAGGCGGTGAACATCAACTCGATCGCGTCCGACATATTCGCGCCCCAGACCGACCACTGCACCTCGGGGTTGATGCTCATGTAGACCTCGGCCGTATCGAGCACGGCCCGATAGTAGCGCTTACGAAGCGCTTCGGAGTCGTTGCGCTTGGTCCGGTCGTGAAGCAGCAGCGCGAACCCGGCGTAGTGCTTGCGGTCCTGCCAGGGGCCGCCGAGGATGTCGAGTCGATCGGGGTTGTATCCGCCCGTGGCGCGCAGGTAGCTCTTGACCGGCCCCACGCGCTTGATGTCCAGCAGGTTGTCGGCCAGCTTGAGATACGCGGCATCGTTCTTGCGCCCGTACTCGCGCATCTTCTCTGCGAGTTCCAGCTCCTTCTCCTCAATCACCTCTGCGCAGTCGTCCAGGATATTCGCGGCATACATGTATCCCTCGTACCACGCCCACTCGCCATAGCTGCTGCACGGCGCCAGGTGGCCGTTGGTGTCGCGGAGGCTTTCCCAGCGATTGAGGATCGTGTCGATAGCCCGCACGTACTCCGGGTCGGGATTCGCGAGGTATGCCTCGACCCAGGTGGCGATCATCGCCGACCCGGGCCAGGGGAACTCCATCCCGCCACTGGGCCCGTGCTGGTTCGAGTTGGCGTGCCGGTTGAAGTTGCCGGTCTTCTTGTCGGCGACGTAATGATCCCACAGCCCCATCGCATACTTCTGCAAGGCCGGCGGATTCAGCTCCCAATACGGCCAGGGCCGATTGAACTCGAACGTCCCGCCCCCGCCGTCCTTGGCGACGTTCCAATAGGTGTGGGTGCCCCAGGGATAAAGCCCGATCCCCGTCTGCGTGTTTTCCATCCACCATGCGGCGGTCTTGTCCGCCTCCTGGGCGTAGTGCTCATCGCCGGTGATCTTGGTGAGGCGGTGCATCAATTGCAGGAGCGCCAATTGATCGAGCGGGTCGGCCTGACCGTAGTTGCGATCCGATGGCCGGCACTCGCGGTCCCGCTCATACCCGGGCATGAACGGCTTCCGCTTGACGTGCGGAAACGGGGGAGAACTCATGTTGCCGGTGTGCCGGACGATCCCCGTCACAAACAGCGGCGAGGGCTTACCATAAACGTCGCGGCCGTGCTCGATCATGAAATCGGCGTAGGCCCTGGCGATCTCCGTGTAATTGTAGTCAGCCAGTATCTTGCACCATTCCCGCTGCTTCTCCGGTGTCAAGGGTGATTCAAGGGACGCCTTGTCCTGCGCCTGAACGGTGACAACGGTTCCCAGCAGCAAGGCTGTTGCAAGAATGACACTTTGCAGTTGGTTCATGCGTTCCACCACTTCACTTATCCAACCCGTAACGGTTGCACTTTCCCTCTTGTGCAGGCGACGGTGCGACCATCGGTTGCGGGATCGTGCCGCCGCAGTATAGTAGCGCCTCCTCGCCTTGCCGTAAGTCCAACTCGTACACGCCGCCGCCCAGGTCGCGCAGAGAGACTTCCCGCTTGCCTGCGGCGCGTACCGGACCTGGAAGGTTCGGCTTGACGCGACAGGGTCCGCCGGCGAGGCTCTGGACGCGCACCCACTGCGTGCGACCACCTTTGCGTACAGCGCTGACCAGGAACGCTCCGGCCGTGCGCAGGTTGTGAAAGACGGCGTTGGGCCATTGGTCCGGCACGGCCGGGAAGACGCGGATCGCGGCCTGCATCTCACTTCCCACAAGCATCACACGAAAGGCTTGTGAGAACGGCGAGGCCGGCTTCTGCTCGACCCCCGCGGAAACGAACTGTCGGTAGGCCGCCCGCAACTGCTTTGCGTCCGGTCCGAATTCCCCCAACACTTTCTCGTAGGTCATCCAAGCAAAGGTCCTCCGCGGATTGTGGTAACCGGGATAGCTGCTCCAGCGATACTGCTCCGGTCGCTCGACGCAGCCAGCATGAGCCGTATGATCCCTTTCTGAGGCCTTATCCACGTCGTGAGCCCTTTGAGCCCTTTGTGAGCCCTTTCCGCGAAAGCATGTAGTAGGTCCCTTTCCCGGTCGTTCCAACCCTTGTCAAAACGCCTTGCTTGGCGAGAGCGTCCAGATGCCGTGATGCTGTTGGCTTCGACACTCCAAAGGCCGCCTGATATTCTCGGTTTCCTATCCGACCCCGAGCTTTCAGCAAGGATACGAGTCGTTTTTCGCGATCCGATAGCCCCAGTCGATCGCAGGAGACAAGGACGGACTACGCAATGGGCAATCAAAAAGTCATCCTTCATATTTGATTCAATGAGTGGGTCGGTCTCAAGAGCTCGCCCGCCGCCGCTCCGCTTGAATCTCAAGACCGTCGAGACATGGCGGTGTTTCGCCATGCGGTTCCAACTCGATGGCAATTGTAAGAAGAGGCCTGAAGTTGAAGACTTTCATTGGAGTGGATATTCTTGTGTTTGTTCTCCAGACGGGAGCGCATTTGCCTGATTCTCAGGTGCTTCATTCCGTGGACCTCTGGCCGACGGCGTACTCGGTGCCAATATCGTTCTTGACGCCACATCTACCTGCCCAAACCGTAACGGTTGCACTTTCCGTCCTGTGCCGGCAATGGGGCGACCATCGGTTTCGGGGTCGTGTCGCCGCAGTAGAGCAAGGCCTCCTCGCCTTGCCGTAAGTCCAACTCGTACACGCCGCCGCCCAGGTCGCGCAGAGAGAATTCCCGCTTGCCTGCGGCGCGTACCGGACCTGGAAGGTTCGGCTTGACGCGACAGGGTTCACCGGCGAGACTCTGCACACGCACCCACTGCGTGCGACCATCTTTGCGTACAGCGCTGACCAGGAACGCTCCGGCCGTGCGCAGGTTGTCAAAGACGGCGTCGGGCCATTGGTTCGGCACGGCCGGGAAGACGCGGATGGTGGCCTGCATCTCGCCACTTGCCGGGAACTCGTCGTAACATTGCAGAAGCATCTCGTGGACGTTCTGAGCAGCGTAGACGGGCGTCTCCAGGCAGGGGTTCTTTCCGCCATAGTGGTTCATGCTGTTGGGACAGTTGATCGGATTGACCATGAAGCGGTGGAGATCGCCCAGCGCCTTGTCGCCCTCACCCAAAAGCGACCAGATTGCAGAGGTGCCGGTGAATTGGAAAGGGGCGATGTCGCGGCCGCCCTTGTTGACTTCCGCAAAGTTCCTGATCGATTGCTCCATCAGCGCACGTTCGGCCGGAGTCTTGCCGGTCACCAACTGCAGCGGGTGCATCATCTGCATATGGCACCAATGGCGATGGTTGCGGTTGAACGGCATACCTCGCCCGACCATGAACCCGGTCTCGTCGACGGGGTAGTCCACGAGATTTGTCAGGACATCGCGATACCTGGCCAACGCAGCATCTTCGACACCCAGACGTTTGCCCGCCGCCAGTACGGCATGACAGGCCCAGCGCAGCATCGACAGTTCGTAATTGGCGTCCGGCGCATCGCCGTACTCGGGCGAGTGCGAGACCGGAGCATGATACTTTCCGTCGCGCTTCTCCAGGCGGTGGATTTGGTAGTTCGCGGCACGACGCAGGATCGGATAGACGGTCTCACGCAGCACCGCATCGTCCATTGAGCCGCGGTAGATCAGCCAGCACGCGTGCATGGCCCACACCAAGTGCCCGCCCGTGTTCTGAAAACTCCTGGCGTCGATATCCATCGGCTGATACAGATCTAGCCCGGTGTTCACCGGCAAATAAGCCGAATCCTCCTGCCACTGGATGGGCCGGACGTTCTTGATCAGGTTGTCACGATGCCTGCCGATATTCCGGATTAGAGATTGACCTAGATCCAACCGGTTGGCTGTCGGCATCGGATAGTAGCAGTAGGGAATGTTGAAATCCCAGTGCGAGTCGGCCCACCTCGATGGAGTCTGCCAGATGCCCGCCGTATCGATCATCACGCGGTCGGCCCTGGTGGCCGAACCAAGCTTGTACATCGTCGTCCAGTACACAGTCTCAACCTCTGTGTCCGGAACACTGACGAAACTGGCCGGGTAATAGGCATGCCACCAGTCGTAGTGTTTCTGTTTCCAAGCATCATAGGCCGGGCCTGTCAGGTCGCAGACCTTCTTGACCACAGCGACGGCCTCGGCGACGGGATCGTTACCTTCTTTTGGCCAGCGGTTGGCAATGCTGACCACCAGACGTTTTTTGCCCTTGCCCGTCTCGATCATTCTCCACGCTGTGCAGTGCCGCGATCCACCAAGCATGTCCTGGATGCAGATGTTGACATCGTCGACCGACTTGACGACCGCGTCCGGATTGGGTGGAAAAGGTTCCGTGGGATAACGAGATTTGTATTGCTTCTGGAGCCCGAGCAGATCTTCCTTGGTGCGGGCATAGCCGGGGCGGGTAGGCATGGCGTTTTTGTCTGGCTTCCAGGTGAGCTGGCCCGGGCCCTCGCCGCGGGCCGCCTCCAACTCGGTTACGATGGCCATATCCTCGGCGTGGGTGAAGTGTCGGATCTTCCAGGCGCCCTTCTCGGTGTTGATCGTCCCGACGACTTCAGCGTCGTAATAGGATAATCGCAAATCGCACCCCGTTAGTTTCCCCACGGATGCCAGGTAATGCGACCCGATCTGCAGCCGCGCGCGGGTATAACCGCTGAATCCTTGTGTCATGGGACGATGGGCCTGAACGTCGCCGCGAAAGGCCTGTATCCGCAAGGCATTGTCCTCGATCCAGAACATCGAGCCAAGCATTCCATTGCCTGTCCACGGCGCTTCCCGCCAGTTGCCCGGTAGACGTTCCCAGATCATGTCGTGGCGGGCGAGGAACGTGGGCCAATGAACTCTAGGGATGGGATTGATTTTCGTTTCTTCCTCGGCGGCGAGGGCAGATGCCAGCATAGCCGAGATTATCAGGACGCCTGCCATCAACTTCTTCAATCTTGTCATCACGGAGGTTTTCCTTTGGGAGGTGGAAAGGTTGGCATTCGACGTCTGCCGGTCATGTCGCCTATTTCGCGAGGAAGATGATTTCGCCCAGGCTGTTCCAGCGGTTGATGGTGTTGCCGTGGCCGGTGAGGCGAACGTAGCGGGCAGTGAACGGTTCGAGCCAGCGTCCAGCCAGTTGCATGCCACGTAGGGCGTAGCCCCTATCATCGTCCAGCCACACCGCCGCTTCACCGTGCGACAGGGTGGCTGGTCTGGAGGAGACTCTTGGGGCTCGTTCTATATTTTCAGAAGCTACCGGCGACACAATCCGGAAATCGTCCCACAGGGCCTCGGCGATCTGGCCGCCGGCGCGCGTTTGCGCACGGAACCCAACGCGCACGATGCGCGTCAGATCACCCTTGCCACGTCCGATCCAGCCGTACTTGGATTTCTCGCCCTGGCTGAAATTCCAGGTGTTCCATCGCCCCACCCCCAACTGGAACATGCGGTGCTCTTCGACCTTATTGCCGTCGACGTCGTAGAACTCGACGCCCCAAATGTAACCATCGCGGTTCAGCGGCTTGATCTTGATCGAGAATGACCATCCCGTCAGGTCGGTCTCCGGGATGTCCACGCTCATGTTCACCAGGCCATAGTTGTCGTCGGCAGACTTCCAGGTTGTCTTGACGGCGCCGGTGCCCTCGCGAACGTCATCCGTGACAACCTGTGCGTTTGCCTCGACGCACTTGTACCCGGGTTTGCACGTCATGCCCTCGAGGGAATCGAACGAGACCGCGACATCATCGGCCGCCTTGGCGCTTGCCCCGATCCCGGATGCCATGATCGCCAGCAGCGCGATACCGACCACCAACGGTCCGTGCCTTTGGGCACTGGTGTCTCGAAACAGTCTCATGCAGGTCTGCATTCCCCTTCCTCCTTTTGATCGCGTTGAACTCGTCCATGATAACCACGTCAGGAACTGACTACGACCTGGGAAGTGCCGTTGGCGTTTACGCGTGCAATACAGATCGTCGCCTGCTATGCTTTGGTCGTCGGACGTGGGGCGCGTTTACGACGTGCCGGATTTCTCCCGATTCACTTATTGGGTTGCCCGGAGCCTTTTCACAGTTCATCCGGGCGTGATCCAGAAGATCGAGGAGCAAAAGATGAGATGCCTGATGAGAATCGTTTGCGTCACAGTGGCCCTCATACCCATGTCCGCCGCGAACGTCCACGCCCTTTCCGGACCGTTCGACGGGAAAACGTTCCAAGGCCGCATCGCCTACAGCGCCGACGGGAACTTCAATGACCCCGACGATTGGGCCGCCTCGCCCGTGGCGCTGGCGATCTTCGCGGAAGCCGGAGTCAAGGATCGGTTGGTCCACTTCGACTACAACTGCATCGTGCCCAAAACGGACGCGGAGTGGGAGAAGACGCACTCCGAGTCCGTTCTGGGCACGGCAAAGCTGTACGGCTACGATCTGTCCCTGTTCCATGATTGCCAACAGGACCTTGACGGCGCCGTGACCAGCATCACCCGGGCCATCGACGCGTCGTCGGCCGACAATCCGCTGTACTTCATCGTGGCCGGCCCCATGGAAGTTCCATATCTTGGCATTCAGAAGTCCGATCCCCGCAAGCGGAAGTTCGTCTACTGTATTTCGCACAGCCGCTGGAACGACGGATTCTCATCGGCCTTGCGGCACGGCTTCTTTACCTGCAACAAGCGCCATGTGATTGATTCGGGCGTCAACTGGGTGCAGATCAAAGACCAGAACCGGCTCCTGAGCCACAGCCGCTATGGTCGCCCCGCCCAGCCAGAGGAGTTTCAGCATTACTTCTGGATGCGGGATTCAGACGATCCAAAGGTGCGTTTCCTGTGGACGCGGATGCAGATCTCGACGCGGCCGGACCCCTCCGACGCCGGGATGGCGTACTTCCTCGTCACCGGCGACGAACAGGCCGACCCCAATAAGCTCAAGCGGCTCCTGAATGACAGTATCGTGCCGATACCGATTGCTGCCAGACGGCAGGTACGGCTGGAAGCGGAGAACTTCGTCCATCTGCACGGCTACAAATTGGAGGACCGCAACGATCGTAACGCATCGCATCGGCTCAACGTCGCACCGTCCGGCGGCAGTTCGATGGGCCGCATCCGCACGCGTCTCGCTCAGCCATACACTGCTGACCAGGGACGCTACGACGTGGACGTGAGGTATTTCGATGGAAAAGGGCACCGTTGTCGATTTGCGCTGTTCGTCAGCGGCGCGGCACAGGGTGAAGCCTTTGAATCGCCAGGCGGCGGGCACGGCTGGACGACGCACACCATCCGCAACATCGAGATCCGCACGGGCGATGAAGTCACGCTTGAAATCAACGGACGCGCACGCGTCGATTACGTGCAGCTCAACCACCGGGCCCTCATTTCGGACGCCCGCGACTCCGCAAGTCCAGTCTCCGTCGCCACGGCAGAGCTCGACGACCCCGACGCCTTGCCCGGCCAAATCATCGTGGCAGGCAAGAATCCCGGCTACCTGAAGTACAGCGGAGGCGGGCCCGCCTTCCTGTGCGGCCCCGACAACCCGGAAACATTTCTCTTCCTCGGGGAGGTGAACCCGGACGGGACGCGGGCCGGCGGTCAGCAGCAGATGGTGATCGACCGGTTGGTCAAATCCGGTGCCAACGCGTTCCACTGTCAGATGTTTCGCATGCGCCGCTCGAACATCAAGGACGAAGGAGACGACCAACATTGCCCGTTTGTCGACCACGATCCGAAGCAGCCGCTCAACCACGCCATACTCGACCAATGGGACGGGTGGATCAGCCAGCTCGAAAAGGCCGGCGTCATTATCCACTTGGAGTTCTACAACGACGCCACCGATGTCGAGATGATGGGATGGACGCTGGACGAAAACGGCCACCTGCATCCTGATGAGAAGCGGATGTTTGAAGGGATCGTCAAGCGCTTCAAACATCATAAAGAAGACGAAATCGCGCTCTACATCCACCGAACCGCGAATGGGAGATGATCATCTCACGCTTTCGCATCACACCAGTTTTCGGAGCAGATCTAATGACAGAGCGACGACGGATCTTACTATCAGCGATATTGTTCCTAATCCCATTACAGGCTTTCGCCGGTACCGGCGACACGAGTTGGATGCCCAGAGCACAATACGGGATCTTCATGCACTATCAGCACCGCATTTTGCTCGGCTACTCGTACGGCACGGCGGCGCTGGGGACGAAGCCGGAGCATCCCCCGAACTCGGAGATGACCGCGAAAGGCTGGAACCGTTTCGTGGATGGATTTGACGTCCAAGGATTCGCCGACCAGATGGCCGAGGCGCAAGTGGGCTGGGTGCTGTTCTGTATCGACGACCACTATTTCGGCTGGCCGTGCGCTCCCAATCGCACGTTTGACAAATACACTGGATACGCACCGGGCGAGAGGTGTTCCCGCCGGGACCTTATCGGCGAAGTGGCCGACGCGCTGGGCGCCCGTGGCGTGAAGCTCATTTGCTACTACGCGGGTATGAACGGGTGCATGCGGGATGGCAAGTCGGCAGCGGGGCTGATGGACGACGGCGACGCAACGACCCCGCCGTCGGCCGAGTGCCGCAAGCGGCGGATCGAAGTGCTCAAGGAGTTCGCCGACCGGTACAAGGACAAGGTGGCAGGTTGGTGGTTTGACGCGGTGATGCCCAATTCGTACAGAGAGCAACCACACGACTGGCGGGAGATCAAGTCGGTCGTGCACTCGGCCAATCCCAAGAGCGTCATCGCGTTCAGTTGGGGACGCAATCGGCAAGCCTGCATGTGTAAAGGCGTCGATGACTTCACGAGTGGCGATTCCTATAAGAAGCAGGATCTCACGCGCCTGACGCCGAAGAATATGCCTGCACACGAGGGCCTCTTGTGGCACGGCAAGATCTATTGCGGCAACGTGTACCACGGGCAGGGAGACGCCAACCAGTTCAGGGATGAGGAACTGATCGAGTGGATCAACACCTGCAACCGGCAGGGGGGCGTTTGCACGCTCGACTGGCCCTTTGACCCCGAGACCGGCCTCATCAAGCCGTTTGGCATGGCGCAGATGAAGAGGATCGCTCAGGCCGTCAGGCGAGGTGAATAGCTCTCGTCATGCAAAGGATTACGCTATGCAGTCAAAGGTCACGTTCCTCTGTATTGCGGCTCTCCTGACCGTGGGCGTGTTGGTTCCGGAGACAAGCGCCAAGAGCCTCAAGGTGGCGGTTGTTCAGACGTTTATTGAGCCGCGCTTGGAGGACAACCTGGCGAAAGTGCTGCGCTTCATTGATCGAGCGAAAACAGAACAGTGCCGTCTCGTGATTCTGCCGGAGCACGTCCTGTTGCCGTTTGAGGCGCCCGACAAACCGACGAAAGCCGAGTTGGACGCGGCATTTGAGCAGATTCGGCGCCGAGCACAGTCGACGAAATTATGCGTTGTCTTTTCCGACGGATACCGCCGGAAGGAGGGCGGCGCATACCAGACACACGGAATCGTCTACAGCGAGGACGGGACACATTCCGTGTTGTATCGCAAGAATCTTGATGTGCCTCGGCCGTTCGTCGTGGACGGCGTGTCGTGCAACTTGTCCGTCTGTTCCGACCGTGGTTACTTGGAACATTCGGACCTGCCGTGCCTCGCGCTGGGTTCGCAGGTCATCATCGACAGCTCGGGCGGTCATGGTGGCGACGACGGCGGCAAGGAACTGCCCCTGATACGTTACCGGCCGTGGGCGGCCAGGACGGGGGCATGGGTGATTGTCTCGAATCCGGTCCATGAGGACACGGATTTTATGGGGCGCAGCCCCTGGGGCGGCGGTAGCGCGATCATCCGCCCGGATGGATCCGTGCTAGCCAGACTCACGTACGAGAAAGACACGATGATCGTCGAGGAGATCGACGTGGACTTGGCGTCGCGCACGGCAGCCCAGCGGCGACTCAACCATCCGCTTTTCAAGCCGTTTTGGGAGCAAGGCAAGTCGTTGCTGGCAAGTGGGTCGGTCCGATCGACAACGAATGTCAAGCCATTAGCCTCCAAGCAGCGCGAGATCAAGATCGCCGCCGCGCAGATGGCGTGCTCGCGGGACATGAAAAAGAACGTGCAGCGAATCCGCGGCCAAATCGTTCGCGCGGCCGAGCAGAAGGCCGACATCATCGTCTTCCCCGAGTTGGCCGTGACCGGAAGCCTCGCTGACGACATTCGCGCGGCAACTCCAGACGATCTGGACGGCGCACTGCGTGATATTTGCGCGGAGGCGGAGATGCGCGAGGTTTACGTGATCGTGGGAATGCCGGCCTTTACCGGTGACGGACGAAGCAACTGCGCGGTTGTCATCGGCGACGACGGCAGCGTGAAAACGCGCTACGCCCAGTTGGCGACAAGCCGCGGGGACCTGTTCCAAGCCGGGCTGAGCGCCAAGTCCCTTTGGTTCAGCTTGAAAGGCGTACCGTCGATCGTGACCGTCGGCGACGACGCGAACTGGGTGGAGATCGGAGACCTGGCGGCCAGTCGCGGTATGTATCTGCATTTTCACATCAGCTACGAATCGGACGCATCTCCCGACCGTGCCGTACTGCGAAGACAGCGCAGCTTGCTCGCTCTCGGTTACGCCAAGTATGGTGCAATCGTCAACGCCGCCGATCCCGCTGGATTGAAGAACCCGAGCGCGCCGGCCGACGGAATGAGTATGATTGTCAGCCGCGAGGGCGGTCACAACCAGCCGGCGCCAAAGGGCGTCGAGTATTACCTCCCGTATCAAACCAGTGTCGTAAAGAGCGCCGGCGCGGGGCCGGCCATGATCGTCGCCACGCGGAAAACGGCCACCGCCAACAACATGGACCTTGCCCGATTCTGGAGAAATCGAAACCGGCGACAGGGAAGCCGACCCGCACGATGCGACTGGATCACGGGCGGCGCGGCACTGATCAGCGGAGATGGACCGCCATGAGTCACATCACGGCGGAAAACTGCATCGCCACGTGGGACGCCCGTCTAATGCGCGAAAGCCATTCCGCATTGGGACAAGATGGAAAACCGTTTGCCGCGTGGAAGGATGGCTCTGGCAAACCGCGGCATTACACGAATTTCGACGCCGATCAGCCTTACGGATGCTTCAGTTCCGACCGCATCGACTACGGGCCGACGAAAGGCCCGTTTGTTTACGGCTGCATTGCCTATCACGTCGCCCGGCAGCGACTGAACCGATTCCGCGCGTTGCTCGCCGTCGGTTGCCGACAGCCGCAAGACGGCTGGTTCGAAAACTGTGCGGTTTTCGTCGAGCCGGGCCGGCCGGACATCCGCCCGGTTCAATCAGCAGTACTTCGATCGGCTGCGGCAGCGTGTCGTCGTCGCTGGGGAGCGCGGCATTTACGTGTCCGTGATGTTGTTTCAAGGTTGGAGCGTCGAGAAGAAGGGCCAAGTCGGAAATCCCTGGCGAGGGCATCCGTTCAACAAGGCGAATAACATCAATGGTATCGACGGGGATCGGAACGACGATGGCGAAGGCCCAGAGATCCACACACTGGAGTCGCAAAAGAAGATTACGGAAATCCAGGAAAAGTACGTGCGGAAGATTATTGATACAGTCAACGATTTGAACAATGTGCTCTACGAAATAGGTAACGAGATGCACGTCGGATCCGTCCCATGGCAATACCACATGATCGAATTCATCCGTACGTACGAGAGAAGCAAACCTAGACAACATCCGATCGGGATGACGGGCGCCCCCATCGCGAACGCCGCGCTGTTTGACAGCCCGGCCGATTGGGTATCGCCGACGGGAAAGGACGGTTACCGATCCGACCCACCCCCGGCCGACGGGCGCAAAGTCGTCATCGCCGACGTAGATCACATCTGGCCCAAGCAGCACCAACAATGGGTATGGAAGAGTTTCACTCGCGGACTGAACACGGCTTTCATGGATCTGTACGGCGAGACGAAGATCGGGCGGTTCATCCCGTCCGCGCACGTCGGCTGGCCTCGGGACTTTGTCCAGGAGCCTACCTGCGGAAGATCTCCACACCACACAGTGCGATGTCCGACTGCGTCAGCTCGATATCAAGTAAGCCGTCGGCAACCGCGATGCGTTCGAATCTTCTGCTTGCGGCGTGCAGTCTTTCCAGGCCGTCGGTGCTGAGGCCTTGAAGAACGGTCTTTCTCTCGATCTTGATGTCGACGGTTGGCTGCCAGAGTCTGCCTTGGACGAGATGCGCAAAGTGCAACACCACATCGTACGTGCCGTCCGGTACGGTGATGAGATAGTGTGTGAGCTGGGTGCGCCCGGTACGGTAGATCTCGTCGTTCTGCGTCTCGTGGATGTCAACATCGCCGAGAACCTGTCGTGGCCGGCCGAGCAGAGAATCGCCAATGTAACCGTATCCGCCACGCTCGAAGATCTGGTCGGGGAGCCACGTGTTCCCCTGGCGGTCGATCGTCTCCTCCCAGGTATAGCCAACGTTAATGCGGATGGGTGAGCCTGCCGCCATCCGGTTCCGGTATTCCGGTTTCGCTGCGAGCGCGTCGGCGAGCGGCGAGCCCGGGCCTTGCCAGTCTTCGGGCAGGCCCAGCAAGGCCGGGGAACACGGGGCCATCGGAAGCGACGATTCGACGGCGGCGACCATTCGGCGCGGATGCCAGGCTGCCAGGAGTGCCATGTCCTCGCCGGTCAGAAAGCCTTTCGCCACGAGGTCCTTCAGAAGGTCGTCGGTGACAAGTTCGGCCGGATCGGGATGCACTCGATACTCCTCATCCCGGACCTTCTCAAGCGGACATGCTTCGACAAATCGAGAGTGTTGTCCGGCAGCGAGGAACTTGTCTGTGGGGCGGAGTACGGCCCACATGCCTTCCAGATCCTGGGGACGCCAGTCGAGAATGAAGGGGCCTTCGGCGCGCGCGGTTTCGCCGGCATGCCACACGTTGCGCGCCCAGTAGAAATGCGGGCTCAACAGCGCGTCGTCGGTCCAGACGAAGCAGGCGTATCTGCAGTCGGCGAACACATTCCCAGCCAGAGCAAACCGGTCGATCGTATCCGTCCGGCCTTGCATGCGGCTCTTCATCACGCCGGTGGTCCCGCCCACGCGCCCGCCGGCGAACAGGTTGCCGATGATACGGCTGTGGCGCGAGATGGGGCCAATCCGAAAGCACCGATCTCCGCCGAAGACCGAATTGTAGGCGACTAGTATCTCTGCAATCGACATCTCGGAGAAGATGCCGATATTGCGGCAGTTCTGGAACCGGTTGCCAATCACCTTGATGTTGCGATCGTCGCTGCCGCCGTCGGCCCAATAGCCGCTGTCCGCGCAGTCTTGAATGACATTCTCGGCGATCAGCACGTTATGAAAGTTGCCGGTGCCAATCCCTTTGCCTTTGCCATGAGCCCACCCGCCGCCCCAGACGTGCGGACCGATGTTTCGGATTGTGCAATAGCGTACGCTCAACTGCTGCTGCGGGTCTCGTTTTCCCCAAGCGGAGATGCCGCAAGTCCTGCCGTTCTGAATCAGGCAACCGGTAATCTCACAGGAAGAGCTGTGAATCTGGACGCCGGTTCCGGAGCTGTAGATGTGCTCGTTGGGAGCCGAAGCGTAGTAGAATTTGCGCCCGCCGCCGAAACCTTCGACGATGAGATTCTGAAGCCGGATGCCGCGGCTGTCGCGGGCGACCGACACGCCAGTGAGTGCCCGGCGGACGCACAGACCTCGAAACGTCAAATGCAAACAGCCCGAGAGCGAGATGCCGGTAGATCGCACCGTATAGGCTAATTCGACATCGCGCGGCGTTTGTCCCTCGGGTAATCGAACGAAAATCCGGTGTTGAAGCTCCGCCGGATGGACGACCGGTTCGGCATCTTCATCCGAGCCGTCGGTGCGACCGTCGTCATACCAGATCCACTGGTTGGCCTTCAGGAACTTGGGACAGGAGGCAGTGATGTAGTCCTCCGATTGGGTCTCCTCGCTGTCGGCATGGGACAGATCGGCCATCAAACCGGCCCTTGGGTGGCTCGGCACGATCTGTAATCGTGCACCGTTCTTGAACAACTGGCAGGTTCCCCAGCGAGCGCTGCCGCCGCGCGATCCGTCCCAGACGTACCAGCCAGGGTGAAGCTGGTACGGATAGCAGTTTTGCATCAGTTCGTTCCCTGTGCAGTCCTTGTCGGGATCATGGCGAGTCCACCAGATGTTGTGGATCTCGCCTACGCCGAATCGCTCGGAAGTGAACCGCCGCCAGCCGTCGGCCGGCACGACTCGGCTGCCGTCAATCACGACGGCTCCCGGCGGAGCATCCGGATCGGCGCGAACGACGATCGGTTGTTCGGCCGTCCCCTGTTTCCCTTCGACCAGCACTTCTTCCCGATAGACACCGGGCAAGATCGTCACGACATCGCCGGGTCGGGCATGGCTGATAGCCTGAGAAACCGACCGATGATCTCCGCCGCCATGCGTATCGACCACGATGTCTCGTCCGTCACAGGGAATCGCGATCGTCGCGAGAAGGACACCTAACCAAGTTCGTTGGATCATTTGCGCCATCGGCATTGGAGTCTCCGCTAAGAACGATGGTCTCGCCCGGGAAGGCGGCAAACGTAATCGGGGCTGACGGCGTCCCGGAGACCTGTGGGTCGATCACGTACCTGTGGCCCTGTCCATTGGCTCCGATAGCGTCCAGATGGTAGGTCGCGTCTCCCTTGCCGGAACACCACGTTGCCAGGCTTCTCGTAGCCGGCCGCCTGCAGATCGAAAGAGTGGATCGCGCCCTTCCACTTCTCCCACTTCCCCTCGAGCACGAACGTGCCGTCGAGGATCGGCTGCTCGCCGGGATACGCCATGATCGTGATCGGCTTCTCCCACGACTCGCCACCGGTCCTGGGCCGAATCGTGTTGCCCATGACGTGGTACACGCCGCCGCGAAGCAGCATCCGGTCGCCAGGTCTGAGCTTCAGCGAGGCCGCACGGAGGTTATCACCGGGCTTCACCGTGATGTCATCCGCCGTTGCGAGCAAGGCGGACACCATCACCAATGTCAGCATGAGTGGAGTGATGTGGACGGTTCCGATCATGGCTGTGTCCTTGTTTTGGTACGGAGATCGATCGGCTCACGAAGACAGCCTCAGGCCGAAACCGGGCGCGTCGGGGACGACCACATTGCCGTCGTCGAACTGCCATGCCGAGTAGTCCATGCCGGTAGCCGTACCGGGGATTCCCTCGACAATCAGCACGTTGCCGACACCGGCGGCGAGGTGGGCGCAGTAGTAGGGCCGCGGCGTGCCGGCCCAAGTGTGGGGCGAGGCGGTCACGCCGGCTTTGACCAGCTCGTCCATAACGCGCCGCCATCGCGTGAAGCCCACCCCGGCCAGGTCCATGTTGAACACATCGACGAGCTGCTCGTCGGCCAAAGCGAACAGTTGCTCGATGTGCTTGCGGGAATAGGAGCCGTACCGCCAAGGTCGCTCCGCCGGGCCGCCGCCGGACTCGCCTTCCATGATCAGGGCCTTGCAGCCGACTTTCGCCATGTGGTCTCGTAGCCGCCGAAGATCGTCGCGGTTCTCGGAGAACGGTTCTTCGATGATGTACAGCCCCGAGTCCTTGACGCCCGTGACGTAGGCCAGAAAGTCCTCGACCGAGTAGCTGTCGTTGGCGTCGACGACAATCTTGCATTCGCCGAATCGCTCACGAACGGCCAGGGTAATCTCGATGTCCCGACGTTGGCCCTCGCGCTTGGGCATGCAGTGGAGGCCCCGACCCAACTTGAGCTTGAAAGCACGGTAGCCGCTGTCGTAATCATCCTGGCACGAGGTGAGCAGCCGATCGATGCCTCGCAGCTTCCCGGTTTCCTCCAGATCGTCAAAGTAGATAGCCGCACTATAGATGGGGACCTTCCGCGTGCCATGGTTGCCCAGCAAATCGCAAACCGGCCGATTGAGGATGTGGCCGACGAGGTCATGGAGCGGGAGGTCGAGGGGAGCCGCCTCATCGGCTGTGCCGTGGGTCAGATCGAACAAGTCCGAGACTTTGGCCCCCACAAAGCGCCGTGCTTCGCTGTCGGGCAACCCGGACATAGCGCCGCCCTTGACGCCTTGGTCGGTAGTGAGTACGCGAATCTGCCGGCCGAACCCGCGGCCGACGCGTTTGCCAGTCCGGTTGCGGCCGATCGACCGGGCATAGCGATCGTTTGACCGTCTGGCCTCGATCTTGGCAATGCGGTGGGCCGCCAATTCGCGCGCGACGACGGCGGGATCCAGCGCGGGTCGAGTCGTGGATGCCGTCAGATGCTCGTCGCCCTTACAGAAACCAGCGGCGCTACCGACTACAACTGATTTGAGAAAGGTCCTACGCTTCATGAATTGAACTCCTCGGGCCGTTTGCAATCGTTTTCTGGAATTCCCTGGTTTTCGTCCGAGGTGCCGGTTCTTGTTCATCGTCTCGCGCCTCCTGTGTCATTGTGCCTCATGCACGACTATCCCTTTACCCAACTGGATTGAGCACGGACCGTCATGGGAAGCTCAGGGGGTTCTGTGGATCGGTGCCGGCTTTCTTCTCGTCCGCATCGGTGTGGCCGTCGCCGTCATCATCTGTGTCGGCGTTGTCCCCGGTTCCATCGCCGTCGGTGTCGCGCCATTCTTTCGGATCGCGCGGAAAGGCGTCCCAGGGAATCGCCCCGGCATTGGGGAGACCGTCGCCGTCCCAGTCCTGCTCGTCGCAATCGGGCGTGCCGTTGTTGTTGCGGTCGTCGGCCTTGCCGTCGGCATCGAGGTCGGCGTCGAGGTTGTCGCCGATGCGGTCGGCGTCAGCGTCGGCCCACTCCTCGCGCTCCAGGGGCCAAGCGTCCCGGGCGTCGGGTACCCCATCGTTGTCATCGTCTGCGTCCAGGTGATTGGCGGTTCCGTCGCCGTCGGTATCAGGCAAATCACCGGCGGTGACAATCAGGGCCAGATCGATGGAGAAGGGGGGAGCGGTAACTGTCCGGCGGCCTGCTTCCGCTGCAAAGGGCGCCACAATGGCGCCGTCCGTGGGTCGATACCAATAGCCGGTCGAGGAGGTGGGAACGTCGATTGTCACCCCCAAACCGTGGACTTGTCCTCGATCGTGGCTCCAAGTATGGCGTGCCCTGCCTTCCGTGTCGTCTGCCTTCCGGCACTGCTGGCATGTGTGATGATGGAAGTATGCGGCCGCGCACCGATCGGAGCGGAGCCCGTATGCGCGGACGTCACCGGCCGTGGCGCCGGACAGCGGAACCTCAACCACACGCACATCGCGGTCCAGTAGCGAAGCAAAGTCCTGCATCACACGGATGTATTGCCGTTCTTGGGGCCCGATCCAGAGGTTTCGCACGTGCCCGTCTTTCGCGTAGGACGTCTCCCAGAAGATGAAGCTGATCTCATTGAACATCGCCGTCCAGCATCGTACCCGCATTCGCCTGGCGCTGCCGGGATCCGACACGCCGCCCACGCCTTCGGCCGATCTGTCTTCGCGGCCACGGTAGTTGCCCTGTTCGCCGTAAACGACCGGCTTCCCGAACTTCTTCGTGCTTCGCACCCGGTCGGCGGTCATTTGATCCGATACGAGCTCCGGTTCGTTGCCGTACCAGTGCGGGGCGTTGACTTCGATACCCGGTAACTCCGGACGCTCCCAACTCGTGGTGATGGGATGGTCATACGGGTCGATCGATTCGAGGTAGGGGATGACGATCTCGTACCAGCGGGCGTCCGCGTGTTGTTCGTTGAGAAACTGCCAGAGGTCGACGTAAGCCCCCCAGCGATCGACACTGTACTTGATGATCCGTCGGACCTTGTCCATCCCCTCGCGGTTGTCGGGCTGGTCGTTGAAGACCTTGGTATAGCCGAAGATGCCGTAGAAGTTCCTCAGCCCGTACTTCCGCGTCATCTGCAGCAGTTCGTCCACCATTTGGGCTTCCTTGTAATTGACACGGTCCAGGCCGGACTCCCAAGCGACCGGGCCGGTGTAGAGGACCTTCATGCCGGCGTTGTTGGGGCTGAAGCGCCACATGTTGAAGCCGGCACGGGCATATCGCCCGATCTTCACGTCGCCGTTCTGGATTCCCATGGAAGGCCCGCGAGCGAACATTGCGCCTGCCGGCGGTCTGGGGCGCGTTCCCGCCGGGTCCGGACGGAACGGCCCGTCCATCGCCAAGCCGTCGAGAACAGATCCGTTCTGGTTGCCGTCGCCGATGCCGTGTTGGTAGCCAATCGGGAAGTACGCACTGCCATCCTCGAACACGAATCGGTAGGGGTTGTCGCGGCTGATGCGCACCCATCCTCGCGGGCGCAGCCGACCCTCGACCACCGCGAACGTGCCACTACCGGTCGCTTCCGCACCGGCCTCGTTGCGGAAGACGTACTCGAACGACCACTGGCCCGTCTCGCTGGGCGCATACCGCGCCTTCCACAGGTCGGCCGGGTCGCAGGTCCAGATGGCCGGCGGCGTTCCGCGGACACCGGCGCGGGGCTCGACAGCGACCTTCTGTGGCTTGGAGGAGCCATAGAAGAACCCGCCAACCTTCGCCTTCTTTCCAGTCGGCGACGTGAACGTCAAGGCGATCGTCACGTCCCAAGCGGGGCTGGCGTACTTCCCGTCATGCTGAAAGGTCAGCTCGAACACCTGGTACGGCATGAGCTTGTCCGTGTTCCGCGTGACGTGGACATCGAGTGCCTTGGCCGGTGCCGCGGTCGCCGGGATGAACCAGCAGAAAAGCAGCAGGGGTGGACACGCGCTAAATACCAGGCAGCGTTTCAGTTTTCTCATGGTGTCGGTCGCCTTTTCTCGGGTGGATCGGTAAAGCACTGCTCGGCTGTGGTTGTCGATCTTTTGACACGTTCACCGTTCTTCATTCGGTTGCGACGGTAAACTTGACTAGGAAGGCACCGGACGGCCTCGACTGCGCGGCGCGAAGCAAGGGCAGGTCTTTTGACCCGGTCTCTCCGATGATGCACACGAACTTCCCGTCGGGATGGACGCCGATGTGGCGGCCATGGTCGGTGTCCGAGCCTCCGAAGTAGCTTCCGTAGAGCAATCGCTGACCGTCCGGGCTGAATGCCACCAGCACGGCATCTTGGCTTGCCATTGCCCCGGCCTTGTGTTCTTGAAATGCGTTGGCGGTGACCGGACAGTCGATCGATCGGAATCTCCCCGTGCAGTAAACGTTGCCCTGCGGGTCCACGACCGGACCGAAGAACCCTTCGTTTCCCACGGTGGTTCCTCCGTAAAGTGTGGCGAACGCTAGACTGCCATCGTTGTTGATCTTAGCGACCCAGCCATCACCGTCCCAAACACCTTGACCGCCGCCTTTCAGTTGCCGCTGAAAGGCGTCGGGCGTCGTCGGGAAATCACTCGATGCCGTGCAGCCGGCCACGTAGAAGTTGCCGGCAGCATCGGAGACGCCTTCCGTTTCGATCTCGTCGTTGCCGCACCCGCCGAGCCAGGAAAAGTAAACCAGCCGCTTGCCATCGGAGGACAGTTTGGCGACGTAGGCTTCTCCGGCGGGCGGCGGGCTACCGCGGGTCTTCTGAAAGGCGTCGGGAGTTGGCGTCATGTCACTGCCATGCGTGGTGCCACCGATCCAGATATTGCCGGCAGCGTCGACGCCCAGGGCGCGAATCGTCTCGTCCCCGCGACGCTGACGGTCGTCGTTGGGTCCAAAATAAGTGCAGAAGTCCACGCGGCTGCCGTCGGCCGAGAGCATCGCGACCCAACTGTCCTTATTGCCCCCGCGCCGCGGCTTGAGCACAGGCCCCGGAATCGTGCCGCGATCGGTAGGCAAATTGCTCGACACGGTGTTCCCTCCGCCGACGAGCAGCTTGCCCGAGGGCAGCAGATGGATCGCACGCCCGTTCTCATCCCCGTCGCCACCAATGTACGTGCTGTAGACCAGTTCGCCGTCCGGCGAGAGCTTCACGACAAAGGCATCAGTCGGACTGTGCGGTCCGCCGCCCCGGCCTCCGTTAAACGTCCGGTCGAAGGCGCCCGGCGTAGTGGGGAACCCCTCGCCCGCACGCCCGGAGACGAACAGTTCCCCCTTCACACTGGCGGCCGATACATAGGCGTAGTCCTCCGAGGGGCCGCCCAGCAGTGTGGACCACAGGAGCTTGCCCGATGGATCGAACTTGACGATGGCCACGTCACTGCTGCCGCCAGCATGGCTCGCACCGGTTGTTGTCGGCCAGTCGCGGCTGGGCGTACCCCCGCACATGTAGACATTACCGGCGCGATCCACGGACACGGTTCGATTCGCTGCGCCCCCGGCGCCCCAGTACGTCGACCAAGCCAGCTTGGGCACGGGACGCGTTCGAGCGTCTGGAGTTTCAGCCTGCACCTGCCAGACGCACACCCCAGCGATGAGCATCGCCAGATAGGTCTTGTGGTATCTGCGGATCATTGTCGGTTCTCCTGTATAAGGCGACCTGTGCCGCTTCGATCAGTTCAGAAGGCGTCGCGCCGACATTGGCGGGAACACCGTTCGGCTCTTCTGCGTAACATGTGCAATCTCCGTGAGTCTACCGGCCGAGGAAGTCGAGCAGCACCCGCTCAGCCACGGGATCGTAGGTGGGTTGCGACCGGTCCAATCGTTGTTGGAGGTCGAGTTGTTCACAAGAGTACCCTTAGATGTTGGTGAGTTTGCGTTGCCCCTTGGCGTCGGTCACAATCTTCACGTCCGATCCTGCTGGTGGCCGTAAGACACTCCAGGCAAACGACAGCTTGCCGCCCTCCAGGTCGAATCCTCCGCCGTGAAAATGGGTGTTGTCGTGCGGCAGGGTATCGGCGAGACTCAAGGTTGACAGGTCGATGGCCTTTTTTGAAGTCCTCCTTCGGTGTACTCTTCGCTTCACGCTACCCGCAACAGCCGCTTCAGCAGCAGGGTCGCGGTCATGGTCGCGAGCAGGTAGCCGGCCAGCCACGGCGCCAGCCCGATGCAAGCCACGCCTCCCACCACGCCAAAGAGTCGCCGCGGCTCCAGGTCCAGTTCCGTGACCCAGCCCTCCCCGTGAGCAAGTTGCGCGGGCGGGCTTGTCGTGAGGCCGGCGGAAAACGGGTGGCAAAAGGTGCGGCCGTGGCAGCGCGCCACCAGGTTGAACGCGGCGGCCGCCTCCGCCTCGACGCGCCACTCGGCCGCGGTCTGCGCGTCCGACGGTTCCATCCGCCGGATCCACCCCGTGGCCGCGCTCAGCTCTGGGGCCGGCACCACGTGGGCCAACCGGCCCGCGGCCGACGCCGGCCCGCGCAATCGCAGCACGATCTGCGCGCCGGGCCTGGGGGGAAGGTTGGGCAGGCGCTCGAACGCCCACGTGCCTAACACGGTCAGGGGCAACAGGATTGCCAGCAACGGCAGGCCTTCGGCCCGCAGTGCTTTGAGCCCCAGATCCAGCGCGGTCTTGCGCATACGTTCCAGTGCCGCCGCGTCCCGTTCGCGGCGCGCCTCCCGGCGCCGTTCGGCCAACCGGCGGCGATCAGCCCGGATGCGCCACAGCAGGTCCTGATCGGCCGCCCAGCGGCGGGCCGCCACGATCACCAGGGCGCTGGCCAGCGACATCGCGGGCAGAACCCAGCCCTCGGGCAGACGGAGCATCCACCCGCAGGTGAGATCACCGAGCCGGATCAAGTGGTCAATCCACACGGGCGTCCCCTTCCATGCGCTCGACGGTCCCCCGCGCGCCGTCCACGCGGACCGCGGTGCCGGTCGGCAAGAGATCGATCGCGCCCGGCAAGACCACCGCCGGGATCGCGCAGTCGCGCGCCACGATAGCGCCGTGCGACAGCACGCCACCCCGCTCCATGACCAGGGCCCGCGCCCCGGCAAACAGCGGCATCCAGCCCGGATCCGTGGTCGGGCAAATCAGGACGTACCCGCTTTCCAGGCCCGACGCTTCCCCGGGGTCGTGCACCACCCAGGCCGTGCCTGCGGCCAGGCCCGGGGCTACGGCCACGCCCTGCAGGCAGGCACCGTCCGCCGCGTCGTTTGATGCGCGACGGGCCGGGCAGGTCGCGAGATCGTCCAGCCGGTCCGAGTCGATCACGTCCGGCAGTCCCAGCCTCCGCCAGACCCGGTGCAGGCGCGTGCGGTCGCGGATACGGTCGCCCAGCACTTCGCGTTCGCCCTCGAAGCGATCCAGTTCCTCCCATCGCAGGAAGAAGACGTCGTCGCAGTCGGGCCGGTTCGGGTCCGCGGTGAAGGCGATGCCGGAAACCTCCGACGGGAACATCTCCTGCACCGTGACCGCCGTGCCGGAGAGACCCGTCAATCCGTTGTGACGGCGGTACGCCTCGGCCCGATCCGAGTGCCAGGAATCGAACACCGTCCCGATCGCACTCAGCAACTGTGCCCAGGGCTCGTGCGGAAACGGCTGCCCGGTGTGCTCTTCGTAAACCTCCTCGCAGGCCGAAGCCAGGCGTTGGGCCTGTTGCGGGGCCAGGGACGACGGATCCGGCGACGGCAGACCAACCCGCTCGGCCGCTTCCAAAAGCCGCCGCGCCGGCACCCCCGCCGACGCACAAAACGACGAGACGAACCCCGCAGGGACCGGCAGGCCCGTGCTGCTCATCCGGATGAGGCCCGCCGCCTTGCCACCGACCCGTTCGGGCACCGCGTCTTCGGTGCGGGCCCGGTCGCGGCCGCCAAAAAAGACGAGCCTTTCCCGCGAGCGATCCTGCGTCGGTTTCACGGCACATTCCCCCTGACGCTGGCCGCGCGCTGGCCCGCGCGGACGATCCCGGTTGCGGTCCCGAAATACACATCACCGCCCGCCGCGACGAGCGGGGTGAAGATCCTTTCGTCCCCGGACAACCGCAGGAACGTCCTCCCCGTGGTCACGGTGTCCAAGGACGTGCGCACCACGCCGCGGCCGCGGTACACGAACAGGGAATCGCCGGCAAGCAGAGGCGGGAAACGCCCCCCGAGACCGGGATACGATTTCAGGACCCGCCCGGCATCGGCGTCCAGCAGGATCATCCGCTCGTCACCGGTGACTGCCGCCGCGAACGCCCCCTGGCCTACCAGGGGTGCGACCACACCCGCCGGGTCCGTGCAGCGCCAGGTTTCCGCGCCGTCGCACAGGGACAAGGCAATCACGCCGCCTTCCGTTCCTAGGAGAATTCGCTCCCCCTGCAGGATCGGGCCCGTGGTCGGCACGACATCCAGGCGGCGAGCCCAAAGCTCCGCCCCGGTCTCTGCGTCCAAGACGACCAACAACGCCGGGTCAGCGAATGCTGCGATCACCCGCGCGTCGGCCTCCAGGGGCATGCCAACGCCCGCGCCCGCACCAAACCGCCAAAGCCGATTGGGCGCGCGATCCCCGTCCAGTGCGAGGCATTCCACCGCGCCGCCCTTCCCCGAGGCGGCCAGCAGCCTGCCTTGGCCCAGCGCGAACGTGCCGTCCGCCTCCGCGGCTACAGGCCAGGACCAGGCCGGCGTCCCGTCATTGACCCGGAACGCCAGCAGTTCTCGCTCGCTCTCCCCGGCACGTCCGGTGAGCGCATACACACAGCATCCGTCCACGGCAAGGGGCTGCGAGATCGCCAGCGCCGTACCCCGGAACCAATCCACCAACGGAGCACCGTCCGGGTCTTCGGAAAGGATCCACTTCGAGAGTCCCACGCTCCCGGCCATCTCGCACGGCGCGTACAGGGCACCGTCGAGAATCCCAATCGGAGCGGTTGGCCGGCACGCAGTGGCACTGTCCGAAGACGTCCAGGTCGCCTCCGCCCGGCCGGGGAGCGGAACGCGGTCGGTGTCGCCGCTGCGGCCCGGCCCGCCCAGGAGCCCGGCCCACACGCGCGGCGGGGGCTGTCCGGGTCCACCCGCGCACACGAGCCCGTTTGATGTGCCGACGAACACGCGGCCGGCTGCCACGGCGGGCGAGCCCAGGAAGTACTCGCCCTCGTCGGGCGGCAAGAGCGGCATCTCCCACACAACGTCGAGCGTGAGCGCGTCCAGCGCGTACAGAATCCCCCCGGACGTGACCGCGTACACCCGATCGCCGGCCAGTGCCGGCGACGCCAGGAGGGGCACCGAGACGTTCCAGGTGCCGAGGCTCCCGCCGTCTGTGTTCAGGCTGTACAAGCGGCCGTCGCGGGATCCGAAAAACAGCCGCTCATCCCCCGCCGCCACGGCGCCCAGCACCCCGCGCTCGGTCCGGAACTCCCAGAGGGTTTTGCCCGTGGCTGCGTCGAGGCAGCGGACCGCGCCGCCGGGGACACCTTCGGACCGGGCGCGTTCGATCTCTTCGGGATCGGCGCCGCGGCGCCGGAGATCGGTCAGCATCCCGTCCAGGACCTTCTCCGCCGTGTTCACATAATCGCCGTTTCCCATGCTCACGACGATCCGGCCCCTGACCACGGCCGGCGCGCCCCACACGGGGAAAGGCGTGGGCGAGCGCCAGAGTTCGGTACCTGTTTGCGCGTCCAGACAACACACTGCGCGACCGCCTTTGCCCAAGCCGATATAGATCCGGCCACCCCACGCAAGCGGCGACGATTCGGCGTCCGGGTAATCCGTGCCCCCCGCGTGCCAAACCACTCGCGGCTCGCCTGGCGGATTGGGCTTCAGTTCCAGGCAGTAGATGCCATCGTCGCCGGCGCCCACGTAGACCCGCCCGTCGCAGATGCAGGGCGAACTCTCCACGTGCGAAGCGGTCCGGAACTCCCACAGGGTCCGACCCGTGACGCGATCCAGACACACGATCCTCGCGTCGTCCGTGTCGTGCAGGCCCTCCCCGGACACGAGGAAGTCCCCGGAAATCGCGGGTGACGAAAACGTGGCGCGGTACCCCTTCAGGCAATCGGACCACACCAGGCCACCGGTCGCGGCGTCCAGGCACAGGATGCGGCCTGCGTCGCGGAACAGGCCCTTGTCCGCGGTGGTCAGGTATACGTATCGGCCATCCGATACCGGCGACGAGTACACGGCTCCGGAATCCCCGTGCGTCCAGTTCCACGCCCGCGCAGCCGGCCCCGGAACCTCGTCGAACCATCCCCGACGGTCCGGCCCGCCGCGGAACATGGCCGCACTGCACTCGTTTCCTGCGGCCGCCGTGGCGCGGCCGGTCTCGCGCAGCAGGGCCGTCGCACGCACCGCGCCGAACGCTGCGACCGCGATCATCGCGACCACCCACTTCTGGGCCCAGAGCAGGCGCAGGAGGGCCACGACGGTCCGGGGCCGGAACAGCGCCAGCAGGGTGCTGGCGATCGCGCCGGCCAGCACTCCGAGAACCACCAGCAGCGCCTGGAGCGGGCCGACCAGCACCGGCACCACCGCGACCGGTGGTTGGGAAAGGAATTCCAGGGTTGTCGCGCTCACCGGGAAAGGCATGGCTACTCGATTGCGATGTTGGGCGGCGTGCCCTCGACGCTCAGGGTGCGAATCTGCTCGGGCTTGCCGGGCAGACGCCACTTCAGCGTGACTTCGCCCGGCTTAAGCAGGCTGATAAACGTCGAGGCGTTCGCGCCCACCGGCCAAGCGCCCGTGCACACGGGAACGACCTCGCCCTGCCACGCGCGCACGGTGACCGGGCCGCGGACCCCGGGAGCCAGACGCACGTGTATGCCTGGCGCGTCTACCAGGTCGTTGTAAAAGCAGGAAAAGCTCCCGTCCGTGAACGCGGCCACCATGTCCTCGGACCCGTCGCCGTTGAAGTCCATCGACGCGCAGGCGACCACGCCCGGGGCCGCGCCATCGGTCTGCTCGACCAGTCCCGTGAGACGCAGGTCGCCTTCCTCGCCCAGGCAGCGGAAGCCGCGGTTGAAGTGATACACAATGTCCGCGTCCGTGTAGGCCAGCAGCAGGTCGGTCCGGCCGTCGTGGTTGAAGTCCACCGCACGCGCGTCCGACGCGCCGGTCGCACCCTTATAGGCGAGGCTGCCAGTGCTCTCCAGCACGTCGCGGAACCGGCCGTGCCCATCGTTCACCCAGAGGTGGTTCGCGTCGCGATCGCTTTGGAAAACGTCCAGGAACCCGTCGGCGTCGAAATCCCCCAACGCCGGGGCCGTCGCCCGCTTGCCCACTCGCATATCGGTTCGAACGGCCGGGCGAAAACCGTCCGCGGCACCCTTCCAAAACAGCGCCCCGCCGCTTCGCGGTTGGAGCACTTCCGGGTAGCCGTCGTTGTCCAGGTCCGCCGAGATGCACGGAAAAACAACTTCCCCGGCGATGCCCGCCACCGCTCCCGGAAGGTCCGCGGCTTTCCACCCGTCCCGCCACTCCAGCAGGACCGGCCGCCCCGGTGTGCTGGCCACGATCCGGACCGCGCCGTCCCCGGCCGCCCCAGCCGGTGCCAGCCCGATGCAGGACGCGACCATGTCGAGGGCCCCAGCCGGTTCGGCCACCAGGCGGCCCGTCTTGCCAAGGTGGAAACAGAGCAACCGCGGTCCGTTGGCGCACACTAGGTCCATTCGGCCGTCCCGGTCCAAGTCGACCCACGCGAAGCAGGACGAGGACGACGCGAGGTCGAAACGCTCGGTGGCGTCCTCGAACTTCTCGTCGTTGCGCACTCCCAGGAAAATCCGGTCACCCTCCACCGACGCGGCGAAGAGGTAGCGTTCCTTTCCCGGCAGCGGTTCCACCACCGCAAGTCCCGCGACGGACCGCCCCGACGGGGCGATCCCGATCTGATACGACCATGCCGTGCCCACGTTGACGGGAACCGCCCCCTCCGGGTCCGCAAGGATGTAGCGGGTCATGCGGATCAGCATGTCGGTGCCCCCTGCGTAGGTCCCCGACATCTTCTGGTTCACGCCCGTCACGGCCCACGCCTTACCCCGGACCTCGCGAGCCGAAAGCCACAACCCGCCCACATTCAGGTAGCCCAGGCGGCCGGCCGAATATGTGCCTATAAACAGCACGGCCGGCCTTGACGAGGCGGCCTGGAGAGCGCTGCGGATCGTCGGTTTCTGCTCCGCGGGACACCCCTCGATCCCGAATTCCACCCTTTCGCCTGCCGGGCCCTTGAGGGCGTCGGGCGTTGGGAAGCACCAGTGCTCCGGCGTGCCAGCCGCCAAAAGGGTTCCGACCAGGATCCGCTCGGACTGTCGCGCGAGATGGACGGGCGTGAAATCCGGATCGATGAATCCCCACGCCGAAGACGCGGCCAGCACCACGGCGGCCGCGCACGCCAGATAGAGTCCCGATAGCCTCACCACTCGAACCTCCTTTTTGCTGCATCGTGATCCGGCCTTCACCGGACGCCCGTGGCTCGTTCTACTTCGGCCGCCAGCCGGTACCGCTCCCGCGCACGTTCCTGCCAACCGAAAGAATACCGCTCCATGGAGTGGATCACCGAGTTACCCTGGAAGAAGCTTAATTCTTGAGAATCCCGCGCCAGCGCGGTGCGGACCGATGCGGCCAGCTCGCCCGAGATCTTGTTCCGGTCAAGGGCCTGCTCGAGAAATATCCGGGCCTCGGCATCCTGAATCCCCTCGATCAACGCCTCGAACCGGACGCTGGATTCCGCGCCCTTGTCCCCGGGCCACAGCAGGAACAAGACAGGCAGCCCCGTCAGCCACTTGGGAATTTCCGCGCCGCTGTAGTGGGTGTCCGCCCACTCGTCCGCCCCCACCCGCAAGAAACCTCCGCGACCCATGGCCAACGCCTTTTCAGGCATGACCCGGAAACCGAAAGGGTAGGACAACGTCCGGAGAGCGAAGCAAGTGCCGCCCGCGCGCGGGTTGGCCAAGTGCAGGATGGGGCTCTTCCAGCCCATATCATCCCGGAATTTCGGCCACCCGCCCTGCCAGCGGATGTCGGCGATGATCCTGTAGAAGCGGTCGTCCCGGGCCCACTTGGCATTGGCCATGATCTCGTGGGGCCCGGCGGCCCAGAACACGCCCGGCGCGCAAGCGGCCAGGAAGTGCTTCAAGCCGGGGTCGGCCTCGGTCTCCAACGGGAACCCCCAGACCAGGGTCTGTTCCAGGCCGCGCCCTTTCATGTGGGCCGTCAGCGAAGCGGCGAACGCCTTCCAGGCCTCCTTCTGCGCATCGTCCAGCGGGGGCGGCGGGCCCTTCACCGGGCCCTGGGCCAAGGCCGGCCCGACCACGAACGGCGTCCGTCGGCCCGAACGCTCGTCGGTCACCATCACTTTTGGCGGCGCGGGAGGCGTAGATGAACTTCGCATGCCCTGCATCACGACGAACTGGATCGCGCGCGGCATGCCCCAGTGCTTCACAGCCAGATCGACGTAGCGGTCCATGACGTCGTAGTCGAACGCGTAACTCCCGTCGCGCTTTCGCGTCCACCCGATCATGGAATCGTCGCCGTTGCCGAACTCGGTGTTCGCAAGGACCGGCACGTTGAGCCAGGTGTTGCCTGCCCGGGCGAGTTCGCGGAAGCTCGCCTCCAGGAGTTCGAAATGCTCGGCGGACCAGAGCTTGACGCCGTACTGGCGGGCCACGGCGTACGGGTTCTGCTCGCAGCCGACGAAGGTCTGGAATTCCGTCGGATCCGGCAGGGCCCAGTCCAGCACCTCGAGTTCCGCCTCCAGCCGGATCGGTTCGGCTTCGTCGGCCGTCACCTCCACCGTGCCGAGGTACACGCCGGCCGCCGCGTTTTTCGGCACGCGCACTGAGACCCAGAACGGCCGCGACGTGTCCGCCGCCATTGAAACCTCTCCCGGGGGCGCGATCCGATCGTACAGGCAGACGTCCTCGGGCGACGCGATCCGGCCGAATTTCGCCAGTTCCGTGCACTTGGGAAAGGAACCGCCCAATCCACGCTCGTCCCCGAGCCGTTCGGTCTTCCACTCGCTGACCGGGTACGGCTCCATGGGAGCAATCAGGACGGTGTCCGCGGCAAGCGCGGCGCCCACCGCGTTCTTCCACGTACCGGTTCGCGCTCCCACGCTGCCCAGCGCGCGGTCCGTGCCCACCACCACCTGGGCGGAGCACGTGCCGTTTCGGGCCGCGACCAGTCGGATTCGATTCGCGAGTTCTGACCCGGCCCGGAGTTCCGAGGACAGCACGCGCCTGTGCATGTCCTCCGCCCAGGCCTGGACTCCCGCGGGGCGGCGCGTCAGCGAGGGCACGGCCGCGGACGCGGGCCCCAGTTCCAGACGGAAGAGCCTGGCGTGCGGGAACGGCCGCTGCGGCCCGCCCCAGTTGGGCTGGATCGGGTTCGTAAGCACCACGGGGTGGAACCGGCTGGCCCGGATTTCGATCGCCAGCACGTTCGAACCGTTGCGCAGCGACGTGGCGGGAATCTTGACCCCAAGGGTCCGCGCTGCGGCTTCGGATCCCGGCTGGTAGGCGCTCTCGGAGTAGTCCGAACCGGCCGCGTCCGGCCCCAGAGGGCCGTCCGGCAGGTTTGCCCGCGCGACCTCGACGCCGTTGACCAGGGCGCGCACTCCGCCGCTGTAAACCACGCTCAGGGAAAGCACGCCCGCCCGGCCCGGGTCGTCCACCTGGAATCGCGTCCGGTAGAACGCCGACTGCAGGCGCAGGTCCACGCTCTCGTCGTACTGGCCCAGGTTGAGCGTGGTCATGCGGGCGAGGCTCCCGCCTTGGAACGGCGCGCGTTCAAGCACCCAGCCGCTGTCGTCGAAATCCACGCTCGCCCAGTCGTCCGGCGGGAATGGTCCCGGCACCGGGTCCAGGGCGCGGTGGCCGTTCAAGGTTATGAAGACCCGGTCGCGCCAATCCCCACCCTGGCCAATCTGCTTCTTCTGGACTTGGCGCATGACCTTCTGGTAACGCGATTCGCCCAGCACCTGCCGGCCGACCGATTTCATCAGGTCCGGCGAGACCTGGCTGGCCTCGAACCGATAGATGCGGCGCCAGCAGGCGGTTTCGTCCAGCACGGGATCGGCCGCGACAAGCGCCCCGGTCGAGGTGACGCCTATCGGCGGGTGACCGGCGGCATTTGTCGTTTCGGGAACCGTCCCGGCGACACGGGCGCTATTGAAGTTGGCTGCAGCGGGAGCTTCCGCCGCAGGGACTGGTTGTGCCGTTGTTCCGGCCGGCTCTTCATGGCTGCAGGCGGCGACGCACAGCATGATCACGGACAATGGGTAGAATCTGCAATTCTTTCTCACGGAATGCGCTCCAGCGTTATGAGTCGATAGCGTCCAACGGGACGGAGTGACCTGCGGCACGATACTCATCAGATGGACAGCACAACGTATCGTCATATTTCTTCAATCCGAATGTGATCGTTCACGTACCACTTGACCGTCACGCGGTCTCCGACGCGAAGGCGGGAAATCGCGTCGACGATCCTTTTCTCGGGACCGCCCCCATCACTCGGATTCCCACCGATCCAACGAGGAATGTAGCCGGCTGTCTTGCCCGAGTCCGATCGGATGATCACAAACGCTCTCCCTTTTTCCACGACAGTACCCACCACGGTTCCACGGGCAACGATTCGTCGTTCGTCCTTCGCCCATTCTTCGGGCGGATCGGTAAATTCCCCGGCCGGTGCAGCCGCGGACGCCTTCGCGGCAACGGTAACGATCACATCCTTCCGGGCAAACTTGGTGCGATCGACGACGGTAAGCTCAAACGCGTAGATGCCCTCGACGGTAAGTCCGTCTACCTCTGTGTCCGGGCTGCCCTGTTTAGCGAATGCCGGTTTGGCTCCAGGCGGCTTGCTTCTGACTCTCCACCAATGGCTGATCACGTCTCCGTCCGGGTCGTTTGTCGTTGCTGACAACAGCGTGCTGTCCTCGGGCAGCCTCAAGATTTCAGGCGTGGCTTTCGTCGCCGAAATGACGGGTGGGGGATTGGTGGGATAGACCGGCACGGTCAGCTCTTCCGAGACTGCGGTTGTGCCGTCACTGGCCTCGAACTTGAATACATGGTCGCCGGGGATGGCGATGTTGGTCACCTTGCAGGCCGTTTCGTGGGGCGACTCCAATCGCGCGGCAGAACCTGACGGCTGTTTCACAACGCTCCACTTGAACGACAGTTTATCACCCTCCAGGTCGAAGGCTCCGCCTCGTAGCAGCGTCTCGCTGTGCGGCAGCGTAACCAACACGGGAATACGATTGTGAACGTCGATGAGCGTGGGTGGCTGGTTGCCTTCGTAGACGTTCAGCAACACGTCGCGTTTCACTTCGTTGGTCCCGTCGGAAATGGTGACGGTGAACGCGTACTGTCCAGCCGCGGCAAGCCCATTCGCCTCGGTCGTCGCCGATTGGGGATTGGCGATCGCTGCGGTAGCTCCTTGCGGCTGACGTGTGACGGTCCACGAAAACACAAGTTGGTCCAACTCCGGATCCTGTGCGGCGGCAGACAGCGTGATTCTGCTGTTAGGTGATTTCAAAAACGTCGGGTTCGCCTCCCAACGCACGGCAACAGGAGCGAGGTTCCTGGCCGGATGGGGATAGACGGTCAGCACGGAGTTGCCGGGCACGTTCACGCTCAGCCGTCCGTCCGTTCCCACCGCCGTGACGCCCAGTTCTTCACACGGCTTGGAATTGACACACTGGGACAAACCGTAGTTGCCCGGAGGTAGACCGCGGAGCGTCAGCAGCCGTGGCGCGGCTGGCGGCTTTGTGTTGATCAGGACCGCGGTGATGCGGTCGTTGTGCAAGAAGGCCAGCGGCCGCAGGGACGGCTCGTCGCCCTCCACCTGGATCCGCACTGCGCCGGGGCGCACATAGTGCATGACCTGACGGAAGTTCCAGAACTGTGCGCCGCGACGAAACGAGGTGTCATCCGGCCGGAGCCAGAAGTTCTGGCCGCCGGGGCCGGGGCCGCCCAGTCCGTAGATCGACCAATATGATACGCCGCCGATGGTTAGGTCGTCGTACAGGTGGTCGATCTTCAGGTGCATGAACTCCGATTGCGCCGTATCGAGATCCTTTTCGTCGGCAAACTCGCGGATCTTCGCCATCCACTGTTGGTTTTGCCCGCCGTACCAGTGGTAGCTCAGCACGTCGACGTACTTCCATACGTCCGGATCGTCTTTGGCGTGTTGAATGTAATTCCACGTGACGCGAGCGTTGACCCCGTCGGAGAACTGACCCGTTGTCGGCAGACCGAGTCTTTCCATTCGCTCACCCAGCACCTTGGTCATCTCTGCGACGACCGCCGGTTTGAAGACGTTATTGTTTCCCGCTTCATTGCAGATGGCGTAGTGGTTCGTCGTGACGCCGTACTTGTCGCGCAGATACGTGATGAACGAGGTAGCATACTCGGCGTACTCGCCGGGACTTTCCAGCAGGAACGCCGGCACACTGCCCGTGCTGCCGCCGTCGAAGAACGACGGACTCAACCACAGCTCAAACGGATCGCCGCCCGCTTCGACACGTCGTTTGAACGGCAACACGTAGCCCTCGACAAACTTGTCTGCGTCGGAGGTATTGAATCTGGACAGATCCGCTTGATCGGGATCGTCGTTGTCGTTTTCCAGCTCCCATCGCGTCACGTTGCTGCGATTGCCGTTGGGCTGCTGCCACCGCACCCGTGTGATGCCCAGACTGTCGACCGCCTCGTCGATGACTTGCTCCCGCTGCTGTTGGCTGCCTCCCAAGTAGTGCGGATTGCAGCTCCAGCCGCGGATCGTCTGGTACTTGACGTTGGCATTGACCGTGACGACTACGTCATTGGCTCGCGACATCCGGGCATCGCCAGCGGAAAGCAAAGCGAGGGCGACGACGATGAGGACAACGGTCAAGGGTTTGGTGCAATTCATGGACTTTCTCCTCCATTACGTTGCTCGCTTGCGGGATAAACGCGTACGGTGAGCGTCTCGGCAACCGTGTTCTCACCATCGCTTACCTCGAATCGGAACACGTGTTCGCCGGGCGTGGTGATATTGGCCACCTTGCATTTTGCCTGGCCGGGCGATTCGAGCCGGACGGCAGAACCCGCCGGCTGGCTCACGACGGACCACCGGAACGTCAGCTCGTCCCCTTCCAGGTCCAAGCCGCCGCCACGCAGCTCGGTCGTATCTTGTGGCAACGTGACCACGACAGGCAGGCGGTTGTGGACGTCGATGGGCGCGGGCGGTTGATTGCCGGCGAAAACGTTCACCGGAGCTTCGCGTCGAACGCGGCTGTGGCCGTCGGTGGCAACCACTTCAAACACATACCGGCCGGGCGACGTCAGGCCGGTTGCCGAGGTGGTCGCCGAGTGGGGGGCAGCCAGCATGACCTTGGCTCCGGCCGGCTGACGTAGGATCGTCCACGAATAGGAGATTCGGTCAAGCTCCGCGTCTTGCGCCGCCGCCGACAAGACGAGTTCGCTGGCCGGCGTCTTGAGAAAACTGGGCTGCGCCTCCCAACCGGTGACTGTCGGCGGCAAGTTTTCGTCCGGATGAGGATAGACGGTCAGCACGGCGCCGGCAGGTACTTTCACGCGGAGAACACCGTCGGCTTCCACCTTCTTAAGGCCCAATTCTTCGTACGGTCTGGCGTCGACGGACTGGCAGATGCCGTAGTCCCCCGGCTGCAGACCACGGATCGTGACCGAGTGCGACTCCGCCAGCGGCGCGGTATTGAACAACACCGCGACGGTTCGGCCATTGCCGGAAAACGCCAGCGGTCGAATCGCCGGTGCATCGCTGCTCGCGTCGATTCGAACGGCCCCGGGCCGGACGTAGTGCATGATCTGGCGGCAGGGCCAGAACAGCCCGCCGCGGCTGAACGAAGTGCCGTCGAGGTGGAAGTGGTAATTCCGCCCGCCCGGTCCGGGGCCACCCAAAGCGGAGATGGACCAGTACGATACGCCGCCGACGGTCAGGTCGTCGTACAGCGTGTCGATGCTCAATTGATCCGACCCGGCGTGACCCGTCGGGAGCCCCTTGGCAGCGGCAAACCTGCGGATGTTGCCCCGATCCGAATTGTGCGCCTCGTCGCCGTAAACATGGTAGCCAAGCATGCCAACAAACGGCCAGAAATCGGCGTCGTCCTTGGCCGCTTGAATGTACCTCCAACTGGTATTCGCGTCGTGACACTCGGGGAACAAGATGGAAGTGCGCAGTCCCGCAGCGCGCAATCGTGGGCCAACGGCTTTGGTCATCCGCGTCACGACTTCCACGCTGAACGGATTGTCGCCGGGAGTCCCCGCGTCTTTGCAGATCACGTAGTAGTCCGCCTCGACGCCGTGTTTCTTCTTCAAATGCAGCAACAGCGACACGGCATACTCGGCGAATTCCTCGGGGTCCTCGATCAACCACTGCGGTACGGGACCCGTGCTGCCGCCATTGTGAAACGCCTGCGTGATCGCCAGACCGAAGCGATCACCCCGGGCCTCGACGCGCTGTTTGAACGGTAACACCCATGTCGTGACAGAACGATCGACGGACTCCGTGCCAAACGCCGACCAATTGATGTGGTGAGGGTCGCCATCGTCGTTGGCCCGTTCCCAGCATCGGACATTGCTGCGGTTACCGCTGGGCACGGTCCAATGCACCCAAGTCAGCCCGAGTTCTTGGATCACTTCATCGAGGACTTGATCGCTGACTTCGGGCGAGATCCCGAGGTACCAGGGCATCGCACTCCAGCCCAGAATCGTTTGGTAGTGGACGTCGGAATCGACGTTCACCGTCACGTCGTTGCCGCTAACGATGTCGGCATACAACGCAACTACGAAGAGAGCCGTTGCCAACGCCATTGGCCGCGGCTTCATTAGTCTCTCTGTCATTGATTCCTCCCTTTCGTCAAGCAGTCGCGTCCCATGAAACAGAGCCTCAGAAACACACTCAGTGGATTGCGAACTCGGCTATCGGTTGCGATCGAGAGTTGACGGCGGGATATCGATTCTTACCAAGATCCCGTTCTTGGTCCCCGATAGGTCGTTGTCCACGGCGTCACCCGTTGGGAAGTCCGATGATTTCGTCTCGCCCGCTAAGTACAACGCGCCGTCTGACTCAGCGGGTGTCGTCAAACCGAGATCCCAGTTACTGCCGCCGATGCATGTGCCAAAGATAAGCTTCGAGAGGTCCGCCGAGAATTTGGCCACAAATGCGTCCGGACGGCCGGAGCCGATACTATTTGGCCCGAAGAGTGAACCTGCAACAGGCAGGTTAGTGGAGTATGTGCCGCCGCTTACATAGATGTTTCCCTCTGAATCCACACCGACGCCTTCCAGGCCTTCCCCCGAGGAGCCGCCGTAGAACGTTGCTGCCAGGAGTCGGCTGCCGTCCGGGGACAATCTGGCAATGAATCCGTCTCCCAGTTGGCTATACTGACCGCCGTTACCGCCGTGGAGTGACTGAAATGAGCCAGAAGTTACGGGGAAGTCGGCGGATTTTGTGGTGGCCGCCACGATGATATCTCCATTGGCATCCAAAGCGAGGTTATGCGTATCACCATACTCGATATCCGAGCCACCGAGGTATGTGGCAAATACAAGATCCGAGCCGTCCGGGAGGAACTTGGCGATATGCATGTCGCTGTTGCCATTCTTGACTCGATCATAGGCGCCGGATGTGGTGGGCATGCTGGCAGATGCGGTGTGACTGGCGACGACAACGTACCCCTGGTCATCCACACGGATCGATGGCGTGCCGAACGAATACCCGCCATCCTGTCCTCCCAGGTAACTAGCCCAGATGACGTCCGTGCCGTCGGAGGAGATCTTGGTCACTATGCCGAATGATGGAGAAGACGGGCGATTCGTGAAATATGCGCCCAGAGTGATGTGCGGGTTGACCACCGAGTTGGCGCAGAGTGCGCCATACACGTTTCCCATGTCGTCGATGTCGATATCGCGGAAGAATCCCCGATCATTTCCACCGAAGAAAGTGGACCAGACGACCTGAGTCCCGTCAGGCGACAGTTTCGTGACAAAACCGTCCTGCAGGCCGTAAAGCGCATTCGGATTGGAATCTCCACCAAACTGCGGTTGCACCGCGTTGGGAGTTGTAGGATATCCCGGCCCCGCGCGACCGCCTAGATAGACGTAGCCTTGCTCGTCCACCTCGACAGCATACGCTCGGTCGTAATTGGGCCCGCCGAGCAAGCGGGACCAGATCAGTTGGCCTCTCTTGTCGTATTTCACCACGAACACATCATAGGAGCCTTGATGCGCTTGTCCCACGGTACGAGGGAAGTCGGCCGAACTCGTGCCACCGCTGATGTAGACGTTGCCATGCTGGTCGACGGTAACATCTCTTACCTGACCTTCTCCCGAGCCACCAATATACGTGGAGAATCCCAACTCATATGACTCGGCAAGCGATGCGACCAACGTTGAAGTAAGGACGGCAACTGCGACTAGAACCCGACCAAGCGTGATCATACTGTGGCGATCAAGGATCATAGTATTGGGTTTCCTATAACGACTTTGTAGGATTTCTCGAACCCGTCGCCACGCCGCCGCAGTTACGTGGATGGACGGGGCCATGTTTGTGGATCGGCACAGCATGGAAGCCGTCCGGATCGATATTGCCCTCCACGCGAAAGACAATATTGCCTTCGGAATCGATGTCCACAGCCCGGGTCGTGTTGAACGTACTGCCTTGCGTTCCGTAGAAAGTGGAAAGTCGATCGACACCGTCGGCTCGCTACGCGATTGCCGTGATGGTGAATCCCCACGCTATCGCCCTTAACTTCCCAGGACCCATGTCGGCAGGAACTCTGCCATCCACGCGTCGACGTCTTGTGGAGCCGTTAGCCAGCCAACCCCCATCTCCCACGCCAGACCGTCGCGGCTCGGTCGCCAATCGCCTTTCGCCGGGTTGAGGAGCATCGGATCGCCCTCCCGGGTGTTCCGGTCGAACCCAGTTGCGCCAGCGAACGGCACCAATTCCGCGAACTCCTGGTGTTTGGACCGCCAGGGCACGCCGTACAGCGCGATCTTCTGACCCGGCTTCGCCTGGTAGAGGTTCCTGTCGATGAGGTGGTCCGTCTTCGTCGGATCGAAGACCTTCTTGGGGTCAAGTTGCGCGGCGTAGGCCTCTTCATCCCGGTACTTCCGCTTGTCTTGCGGGTGCATCCCGAAGAGTCCAGTGTCGTACCAGAGGCCGAGCTGGTAGCCGTCGTTGTCGGCGCACACGTTGGCCGTGATCACATTGCCGCGGCAGTGATAGAGGATGTCCCCGTAATCCTCGGTCTGCATGGGGCGTCCTTGACCCTCGCGCATGGTGATGCCGTCCTTGTTGCCGATGCACGTGTTGTAGGCCACGACGCAGTTCATGCTCTCGCCGATCTTGATGCCGGCGTCGCCCCAGTGGTTCGTTCCTGGAGCATTTCCGTTCCCGATGAACAGGTTTCGCAGCACATAAATGTCGCGGCTGATCTCGATGAACAGACCGGTTCTCCAGTTGTGGTCGAACACGCATTCGGTGATGAGGCCGAGCGCGATGGAACATAGCCACGACAGCCAAAGAGGTTTCAGCACTGCAAATCTCCTTCAGGAAACCGCCTTGCGGTGAAGGATGTGAAGCGACCGTCCGGGAAGCTTCCATGCCATTCTGCCGAGTTCGGATGCATCCACTGCACGCAACAGCAGGTCCATTGTGCCATGTCCGGATCCGAAATGCCAATACACCGTACAAGTGGTGACAGATGAGACCGCTGGCAAGACATCCGCGAGGGATGTCTCGATCAATCGAGCGCAGTTTTGACAATGCCCACGTCGCGTCTTCATCACACGACAATCTACCCCATCACCCAAAAATCCTCGTATACCCAGTTGCGATCCTGCTGGCGGGACAGCCGGCGGTCGATTCGAAGGTGCGGGACTGCAGGTGCGGGTTGACCAATCGTTTCATAGACATAATGATGCCTGGTTTGGCGTCTTCCGCGGTCACGCGTCGCGAGCCCGCAACAACCGTGAGAATCGTCGCGCAGCAAACGACGTGCAAACGGAGGCAAGAGTCCGATTCTCTCACGGGTCTCCATAATGAGCAAGAATGGCGAAGACTCGTAGTGGTTTTGGAGGAGTCCACGACAGCAATCCGCATTGGTGGTGATCCGATGGCTCTGAATTTGCTCCAACCCACCATCGCCCTAATCGGTCTGCTGGCCCTGCCGCTCGCCGTGTTGGCCGCTGGATCCGATTCCGGTGCACTCCGGATTCCGGTGCGGCATCCGTACCTGATGGTCACGACTGAGGAGATCGAGACCGCTCGTGCACGAGCAGTGACAAATAGACCATGATGCAGGTTGAGATTCCGGGACTGCGTCGGCCGGGCGTCCTACCTCCCCAACCACCGGCCGCTGGGAGTATCCGATGACCCGATTGACAATCCTGTTCTTTGTTTGCATGGCAGGCGCTGCTTACGGCGCCGAGAAGCTCATTGTGGGCTTTGAATTACCCGAGATGGAGCGGAAGACGGGTGGGGCTCTCGGGCGGGGACGCGGCGTGGACAGATGCCTGATAACGGACCGCAGCGCGAGCGGCTTCCGTTTCTCAGCGCCCTTTGAGGCGCCGACGACAACAAGCCTCGCTTGGACGTGGCATATCACGCGAGGTGATGCCACCGAGGGGCAATATGCATTGGCGCAAACAGTATCGGGTCTGGGTCCGCGCCAACAAGAGAGTGATACGTATGAGAGGACTCCGTACTGGACATACTATTATCCCAATCTGAAGACATCGACCAACCCCGAAGCGGCGATTGTCATGAACACGTTTCTGTGGCTGACAAACAATCCCGCTTTGCGAGACTGGTCCGGCTATGACAAGCTGTTGATCGACATGAAGGTTAGCACAGCGATGAGGGTGCAGGTTGCCCTGGAAGATGAAATGGTAACGCCTGCGGTCATGAGGGCGTTCGAGATGAGTAGCGGCGAATGGTTTACCCTGGAGATTGACCTGAAGCAGGCGGTAAAAGAACGGCAAATTGATCTGCAACGCATCGCGAATTTCTGGATACTCGGTTTCGCGAACGGCAGGGTATCTGTCGACAATATACGCCTTGCCCAGGCAGATGACTCTCCATCGTTGCCTCTTTTGCAGGATCGCCGTTCCATGGCATTACCCGATCCGCCAAGCCATATCGATGTTCCTGAATTGCAGGCAGTGCCGGACCGGAGCCCGATAACCCTGGTGCGGCGCAAAAAGGTGTGCCCGGGCACGGTAACGCCGTTCGGGTTTATAGGTGCTTTCGACAATAACCATATTGTTGTCGGCTATAACAAAGGCGTGTATGGCGGGGCTTCGGGCTCCAGAGGTTCGGCATTCTTTCGCTTCACTACCGATGGTGGCGAAACTTGGTCGTCCGAAAAGACGATAGGCAGGGGTTTGTATAACCTGGACCATGGTGCCAACCGGGGCAACGCCGTTGATGATCGTGGAAATGCCGTATTCATAACCAGCAGTGCCGGCTGCGCCGGCATAGGCCAACCCAATGCGCGTCAGCACCTTTTCAAAGTCAGTTTTAACGGCAGCGGCTGGGATGATCCGTCCAGTTTGGCTACCTCGATCCTGGACGGAGACACCCGCCACTGCGCGCATACGACGCAGTTCGTGATACGCCAACGATATGGCAGGAACGCGGGCCGATTGTGGTGCAGTTGGGGTCAGCACGGCAGGCTGCACGGCCCCGAGGTTGTCGTTGCCTACTCCGATGACGACGGCAAGACATGGTATTTCCCAAAGCACGGTAAGGCGTGTGTTCCCGGTTCGCGGCATCCGGCCTGGACGGATGACACTTACCAGATGCCGGAGACGGCCATTACCCAATACGGAGAACACGTGGCTGTTTTCTGGGAAAACGACCGAGGGCTCTTGTGGTCTGTGTTTGACGGTCAGGACTGGTCGGCGGTAAGAAGAATACACGATCAGGGCAGGCTCGCCTTGGCACGAGGGCCGTCTCTATCGGCCGTGACCGCCGGGATGAATGAAGTGTATGTTACGTCGGGACGGACCCAGGGCATCATGCGCCTTCAGCAAGACGGTAAGACATGGGACAACGAACTGAAAGGAGAATCTGGAGGCGGCTGTCTTACCGTGTGCGGGACGACCACGGACGTTGAGGATGATGCGGTTATGTATTTTACGGCAGGCCTGGGCGGCTCGGCGCCTGTATTGTGTTGCCGCAGGAAGCCCGACGGTTCATGGGCTTCTCCCTTGAATCTCACCCACGGCAAGATCACCGTTTGGGAATATCGCCGCTGGGTCAACTTAGTGGTCCCGCCCTATTCGCCCCCAAACTTCGCTCCTGTTGCCTGGGGTAACATCAACCAAGTGTATATGGCCAAGGTGCCGGTCCTCGAGTAGATTTCCACGGCTCCACCAAGGAAGGGCTAGACGAGGGAATGACGCGGGGAGTGTTGGGAGCTTCAGCTACGACGATCGAAGGAGGAAGGGCGAGTGGACGGCGCAATCCGCGTCGCCTGTTCGCACTCATCGAAATGCAACGCTGCAGAGAGAATACTGATGTGTAAATCGAAGCCGCGTGAAAACCATTCTTGAACGGTTCTGTTTCTGCTGGTACCAACGTCTGTCGCCCTTGGTGGCGAAGAGATGTCGCTTTTTTTTTGTGCTCGCGGAAAGGACCGCGGCGCCGCCGGACACTACCGCAGTGCACAATCCGCCGGCGACGGCCGCCGCGCTTTTGACAAACCCTCGTCGCGTAGTTTTGTTCATGAGCTCTCCTCAGCGGCTGATGAGCTCCGGCGATGACGGTCCGTCGCCCACACTCCCAGCAGCGGCGAAAACGTGAAGCGGGTGATCGTCTTCTTCGCTTCGTCGAACACGAACATCGTCAGCCAACCGGAACCGTTGCGTGTCGTTTCGTCCAGACCGTCATACCCGGACGGCGTGTAAATCGGCCAACCGTAGCTCGCCGCCCAACCGCCGCGAAACTGCAGCTCAACGAGCTTATCAAGTGTGGCGCGGGCGAGATCCATCTCCTGCAACAGACGGGCCTCGTCCAGGTCGCAGTCCACCGGCTCGGGTGCGCCCTCCAATCGCGACGCGACCGTGTCATCTTGTACGCGCAACTCGTCCAAATTGCAGTCGGATGCCAGCACGTCGTCGCCCGGAAACCCCGCGAGTTCCGAATACTGATAGCACAGCAACGAGTTGATGTCAGGCAAGGTCAGCTTATCTGAGCCGTTCTTCACCGTAAGCGTCATCTTCACGCGGTCCCTTCGAGCGTGACCGTCTCCATGTCTATGCCAACAGTCGATGGCCGGCCGAAGGCGGCTGGCTTCAATCCTCCGGGGCCGTGAAGCCCTCGGGCGGGTAGAAGGCCGACGCGGGGATGGGCTCCTTCTTCGTTGACGGACTCTCCCAGAAGAGTCTGCCCCGCCAGTCTTGGGGGCCTCTCTGATCGACAGGCGACTTGAAGAGCTCGAGCTTGATGGGGTACTTCCTGCCCGCGTCCAGCTTCCCGACGCTCGCACTCTTCGTGAGAACCTTGTTGCCCGCCGGCTGCCCGCGAAGGTCGATCACGAGCCTGCCGTCGAACCAAACGGCGCCGCCTTCGCAGACTTCGTAGGTGAGCTTGTACTCCTCCGACTTCGTCGGCTGCACAAAGCCCGTCCATCGCGCCGAGTAGTCGGTGCCCCTGCTGTTGCCGAGCATCGGCCACAGGTAGCGGCCGGAGTAGCCCTTCCGCTGGTGATTGATGTTCTCGCGCCACCAAGCCACGACGTGCGGCTCGCTCTGGAACTTCGTCCCGCCGTAGAAGTCCACCCGGAGGCCCTCGCCGCTCCCGGCCGACCTCCCCACCGTGATGCGGTGCTCGGTGAGGTGGGTGACGCCCTTGTCGTCGGTGACGCTGAGCTCGACCGCGTACTCGCCTTCCTTCGCGTAGGCGTGAGACGCGGTTTCGCCGGCCGCCGTCTTCCCGTCGCCGAAGTGCCAGGCGTACCTGAGCGGCGAGCCGTCTGGATCGGAGCTGCGCGACGCGTCGAACTTCGCCGTCATGGAACCCCAGTCGCGCGAGTGCCTGAAGCGCGCACGTGGCGGCCGGTTGACCGGCTGCTCGCGGGTCCCGATGTACTCGGTGCTGATAACGAGGTCGTCGATCCAGTGCGTCTGGTCCTTGGGCGAGCCGGGGTGGAAGTAGTTCGAGATGAAGAAGAGCTTGAGCGGGAGGTCCGGCTCCCTGTGGCTCCGCAGCGGGATGCCGACGTGCTCGGTGACCAGCTTGCCGTTCACCCACAACCTGATCTCGCCGTCGTCGGTGTCCGGTGAGGCCATCTGGAGCATCATCTCGACGCAGTGCCACTGCATGGGCTCGATCTTGTCGGGCTTCGACCTGTTGTAGCGAGGGCAGCGCGCCTTGCGCACCCAGGACGGGTCGTGCTTGCCGCAACTGATTCGCAGGATGGTGTCGGCCTTCTGGGTGAAGTCGAGGTGTGTATAGAAGTCCGCGCTGGTCGGACCGCCCTTGAGACGCGGACCCTTGAAGGCGTAGACCGAGCTGTCGTGAGGGCCGTAGCCCTCGGGCCACTCCCACTCCTTCTCGAACATCCTGTAGTAGCGGATGTAGAGCCGCCTGGAGGGCTTGAAGAATCGCATCAGTCCGCCGGACGACTTCTCCCCCTTCGTCAGGTTGAACTGGAGGCATCGCTTTCCGGAGATCGCGACCTTGTCGGTGATCTCGAGCCCCTTGCTGGGGCCGACTTCGGCGCCGAACCAGCTGCCCTGCTCCATCCAGCCGAGGATCCTGGGAGTCTCCTCGAAGTCCTCCTTCAGGAGGATCTCCCCGCTCGCGCCGGCGGCGACCAGCATGAAGACGGACACAGCTACGATCGGTTTCATCGTGTGGCTCCTTTCGTTCCGAATCCCTGCTCAGGATTCCCCGTTCGAATGGTGTTACCCAACACACCCTATCGTCCCCCGCCGCAAAAGAGCCACCGAATCACTTCCCGACGACATCCGGAACGACATCCGGATTCCAGCCCCAGCCGTCCTCGAAGGACGTGGTGCCATAGGAGACGTCGTCGCAATAGACCACCAGCGGTTTCGGGTTATCGAGGTGGTCGCTGATCCCGTAGTGATAGCAGTAGGACTTCCACAGGTAGTCGTCATCGACGCCGTCGGCCTTCAGGATTTCCTTCCCGTCCAAGAGGATCGACCACTTGTGATCGCGCGAACCGCGCACCTCGCAGCGATACCACTTGCCGGGCTCGAGGGTGATTTCCTTGTTGACGTCGAGCACCTCAGGGAGTCCGGCCTGGCGGCCCCCCTTCGCCTGTCTGAGCAGGGTGGGATGGTTTTCGGAGTCCACGCCCAAGGCGATGTAATTGCAGCGACCCCCTCCAGCGCGCATCATCCCGGAGAGCGCCGCACCCTTGGGAGCGGGGAACGATTCCGGGTCCAGGCACATCCACACGTTGAGGGCCGCGGCCTGACCCTTGCCCGGCATGTTCTGGATGCCGTCGAAGCCGCTGCCGGAGAACTGACGGTCTTGGAGGGTTTTGGCGGCCAGCGCCTTGTCGTTTCCGGCGGGCACGCGGGCGGCGTAGGGCGACTTGGTCCCGTTGTGTGCGGGCGAGCTGACCAGGGTGAAGGGCGAGGAACACTGGGACCAGCCAGCTTCGAAGTTGCCCGCCGAGATCCCGTCGCTGCCGGAGCGGATGTGCACGCCCTTGGCGTCGAAGGCGAACCATTCCTTGTAGAGATTGGTCTTGTAGGGACTATAGGGGTCGGGGGTACCAAGGTCCTTGGGTTCGTCGGGCGCCGGACCGATGAGCTTGCCGTTGTTGTCGCCGGCCAGGATGACCAGGTTGTCACGGTATTCGGTGATGGGCTTGCCGAAGTAGAGCTGTCCGCCGGTGCGGAAGTAGTGGTTGAAGAGCAGCTCACTGACGCGGTAATCGGGGTTGTCGTTGCCCCGGTAGTTCAACTCGTAGTAGCCCATCACCTGCACGTCGTCGATCCACAGCTCGAACACCCCGTCCGACTCCCCCCGGTCGTCGAACTTACCGTTGCCGTTCTTGTCCCGGCACGCCCCGATCGTGTTCAGCTTCAGGTGCAGTTCCAGGCGGTACCACTTCCCGTTGTGCATCACCCGGTCCTTCAGCTTCCCCATGTTGCACCGCAGACCGAACCGCATGATCACCGGGCCCCACGGCCCCAGGTCGAGTCCAGCGGCCATCCTGGAGACGGTCTTGGCCCCAGTGGCCCAGAAGGCCAGACAGTGGTCGGAAGGCTGGGCCCCCCAGTGCCAATATTCGTTGAAAAAGACGTAGAAGCGCATGCGTATTTCTTCCAGGTCCTTGCGCTGGAAGGTGACAGACTGATACCCGGGGACCACCATGTCGCCGAAGGCGAACTTCATGGAGTGTTTGCCCCCCAGCGCTTTCTCGTCGCTGACCATGAGGCGGGCGTTGGAGGGCTGGTGTCCCCAGCGGGACCAGTCGCCGGTCTCGAAGTCGTCGGCGAAAATCCAGTTGGGATGGAGCTGCTGCCAGTTGTCACACTCGCTCTTGACGGCGGCTGTGGCGGGTTCGTCGGCCCCCTGGGTCCACCGCCCCAGCGACATCACCACGATCGCCGCTACCCCACAGATCATCAGTCCCGCTGCCGCCGACTTCGATACCCGTCTCGACATGGCCCATCCCTTTCTGCTCTGTGACGTGGCGCTTAGCCAAACCGCTTCGTCTCGGGCGCCCTGATCAACAGGGACTGTTCGTGTGCGGAAAAAAGCGCCGCAAGCTTACACGGAAGCAGGTGTCCCGGCAATTGGTGCTTCCGTCTCCAACTGTTGGCGGCTTGCCTCCGGCATAGGTGAGCTTGAGGCAACCCTTGCCGGAGGTGGCGTTTTCGGGGGACTGCTCGATCTTCACCGGGGGCACACCGACCACCTCCGGGACGCGCAGGAGCTTGGCGCCCGGGTCCTTGGCGGCGGTCGCTTTGTTGTCCTCCTGGACTTGTTTGGCGAGGGCCTCGCTGAGGTTGACGTTCGACCATTTGGCCAGGTCGACGGGGGTCATTGCAGACGGCTGGCTTTGCCCGGTCCCCGTGGGTGGCGATTCGGAGGGGAAGGCCGGCCGGGTGTCGCCGCTAGCCGACGTAGCGGGCCGGGTGGGCAGGCAATATTTCACGGCGTCGGAGTGTGCCTACTACTCATTCTGCCGAGGCGAGTTTCCACGGGCTGATTCCTCGCGTTTGCCGGGAAAGTGTTGATCCTTTTGGCCTCAGTTATTCTACTACGGGTTAAGGTCGACAGGTGGCAGAAGTCGTGAGACTTCTGGCTGCCAAACTCTCACGATTTCAGCGACGTCGCTAGCGCCTCCATTCGAAGATTGACAGATCACTAATGGAGAGCAACTAATGATGACCAAGCCGAACATGACCTTTTGTCTCACCGTCGCCTTCCTGATCACCGGCGGTGGTCTCAGCCGGGCCCAGCGCCCGTCGTCGACAAATGAAGAACCGCTGCAGTACCGGACGTGGACCGACTCGGCCGGCAAATATCAAACGGAAGCCGCCATGGTCGATTATCAGGACGGGGCGGTGCATCTTCGGAAGAAACACGGAAAAACCGCGATCGCGCCCCTTGGCAGGTTGAGCCGGGAGGATCAGCGTTACTTGCGCGAAGAACTCGCACGGAGAAGGGCCCGCGAGAAAGAGAGCCGCCCGGGACCTGACCGCCCGACGACGCCTGGTGCCGGTGCGGAGTGGCCGGGCAGGCGCGGTCCGCAGCGAGATGGAAGACTGCCCGAGGGTAACGCCGGCATCGCCGCGAAGTATCCTGGCGACAAAGGCATCGACAAAGACCCCGCGGTGTTGTTCGCCGACGATTTCGAGCGGAGCTTATCCGTCGCGGACCTGCGGAAGAGGTGGGAAGTGCTGACGAACAAAGCGAATCTCAGCATTGCCGCAGGGGCAGGCCAGAAACACGGCGGGGAGAAATCCCTGCTGATGACCCTCCCCAGGCAGAATGCTCCGCTCGCCACCGGCGTCGCCAAATTGCTCACCGATACACAGGACATCCTCTTCTTGCGCTGGTATATGAAGTTCGACGGCGGATGGTCGGTGCCGGGGGGGTCGGTCCACAACGGCGCATCCATTTCATCCAAGTACTTCGACCGGGGTCGCGCGACGCCCGGGATACGGGCCGACGGGCGCAACAAGTTCTTGGTCAGCTTCGAAAACGAGAACTCGACCGGCGACGCTCCCGGCCATATGAATGTCTATATCTACTGGCCGGAGCAAGGCGACAAGTGGGGCGATCACTTCTTCCCTTCGGGCACGGTACTGCCGTTCTCCGTTAAGCGATCGGGTGCGGCCACCTTCGGCAAGCAATTCGAGGCCCGGCCGGATTTTTCGCCTCAAACCGATCGCTGGTATTGCTACGAGTATATGGTGAAAGCCAACACGCCGGGCAAACGCGACGGACGTATCGCCCTGTGGGTCGATGGCAGACTCATCGCGGACTTCCCCAATCTGAGATTACGAGATGTCGACGACCTCGAGATAGACCGCTTCGGACTCGGCCTCTATATTGCCAATAACAGGAACCGCGCGAACCGGAAGTGGCACGACGACGTGGTCGCGGCCACCTCGTATATTGGCCCGATGGCTAGCTCAGAGTAGATGGACGCATAAGAAGAATGGAAGTTTCTTGTCACCCGCGTCATCATGCTCATGGATTTCTCACTAGAGATTGGACGTCACTGCTCACCCGCCTGAGGATCTGCAGGAGAAGCACCCCTTCCTGAACGGAGGCGTTGAAGTCGGTGCCGGCAGCGAGCTTCTCGCTCCCCAGCATGACGGAGGCGGGGGCGGCCGCTCGCCAGCCCTTGACCTTGAAGACTGGTTCCATTCGGGCAGTCTCTGCACCGTGGATGGTGAAGCGTGTTAACGTCCATGCGTTCATCTCCTAACTTCGCGCTGCTCAGGGAACAACATCTTGCAGAACATCCGAAGCATCCAGTCCTGAAGATGATAGCAGGAACCTCGTAGCCACCGTATCCCTCGACGTACTGATTTCTTTTGGGGCAAGACGCACTCTTGGCGTCTGTGGAATGTGGGACATTTCCCAAAAGGACCGAAAGACATGACTGGTTGGACCAGCGAGGTTGCCGGTCGAGCCAGAGTGATGTATCGGTGACTCAGGCTGTCAGATCCGGCTTGTTGCGCACGTCGGTCAGTGTGCCGTGAAAGGCTTGTTGATTCCAGCGAGTGCGAATCCCGCCCGGTAACTGGTCGCTCCAACCGGTGCCACCTGGAGCGGTTCAAGGAGGTAACGAATTGGACTGAAACACTCCTGGAAGAGGTTCCCTTGGGGAGTCAGCAATCACGCAGGTCATAACGTGAGTGAACGCCGAGCAGACCTCGAAACGCGCACTGCGGGAGCCGACCTGCATGACCGGTGACTGACCCACTGGCACGTCAATGATCTCAGCCCGGCTGTAACTTGCTTCAGACCAGGTGGCCCCGGGTCGTTACCGACCCGCGGCTCCCACAGACCCGTACGTTCGTCGGTCGTTTTCACCGACGCAGGTAACTGCAACCTGCCAAGTACAGCGGTGTGTCGACATGTGCGATGAGCAGAGTATCGCTTGCGCGCTCAGGACACGCCCACCTTATGCACTTCGGAGCTGGCACGTCAGGCAGCGGATGTGATCATTTCGACGACGCTTTTCGCCTCCGTGCACCGCGGTCTTCGCGTGAGGTCGAATCTGCGTAGGCGTGTCGGACCCAAGCAGGTTCGGGCTCGCTCGCCTCAGAGGCAAGATGCGGATCGGGCTCGGGTGGGCTGACCACAGTCAGTACCCTACTCATGTCCCATTTTCACGAGGTCTTGGGACCTTGACGACCGAGACGGCAGTTCGCCACTCGTGGGCCTGTAGCTACGTTTGAAAGCGGTCTGGGGGAACGTTCCCCTGCGGCAAGGAATGGTCTCGCGAGTCACAGTGCTGCGCTCTTTCGGCTGAACACCGGAGGCGCCAAGCACGTTCCCTGGGTCTTCTCATAGAAGCAATGGCGAATTAATTCGCTTTTTGCATTGACTTAGCGAACATATTCGCCATAATCGATTTGCGGTGAACGTGTTCGCTGCTGCTTACTGTTGTTGAACTCAAAAGAGATCGGCACGCCATGCCCCGAACGCCCTCCTCGCAGCCGACGGAGGTCGAGCTGCAGATTCTTCGCATTCTCTGGAAACAGGGTCCCTCCACAGCGCGGCAAATCCATAATCAGCTTGCCGAAGTTCGTGACACCAACTATTCCACTACCGTCAAAATGCTGTCGGTCATGCTGGAGAAGGACCTTGTTCGGCGCGACGAATCGGTGCGCCCTCAGGTGTTTCGGCCGGCTGCCACGCAACAGCGCACTCAGCAGCGGATGCTAAAGGAGTTGATCCAGAAGGTCTACGATGGTTCCATGGGTAGCTTGGTACTTCAGGCGCTCGCTTCACAAAAGGCCACACCGGAAGAGCTGGCCGAGATTCGCCGAATTCTGGATGAACTGGGGGAAAGCGAACAATGAACGCCTTTGCCGTGTTTCTTCAAGCCGAATGGGCCGAACGAGCAGGCTGGACATTGCTGCATTCGTTGTGGCAGATCGCGGTAGTGGCGGCCGCCTACGCGATCACCGCCTGCTTGCTGCGGAATCGTTCGGCGGATTGTCGGTACGTTCTTGGCTGCGTTGCGATTCTTGCCATGCTAGGGCTTCCCGTGGGGACCTACGTGCTGCAGCCGCATGATCTGCCCTCGGCAGCCGAATTGGCGACACCACACAGCAACTCGACTGAGCCAGCCATCGTTGCGGCCGGCCCATCACCTCCGAGCATGCACAGCGATTCTTCCCTAGCCGAGGGAGTGACCCCGGAGACGACCATAGCCAAGACGACCACAACCGAAGCGCCGGTTGCCGCCCAACCAATCACGACCGATCTCTTATCGGAATTGCGCCGCTTTCTCCCCTGGATAACCGCCGCCTGGCTGACGGGAGTCCTGCTACTGTCGCTTCGGCCGCTGTGGGGGTGGTTTCACGTTCGCCGTCTTATGCGGCGCGGCCTGTCTCCGTTGTCCGATGCCCTGCGACATGCGGCACAGCGGGTGAAGCAGCGTCTCCGGGTGAATCGAGCCGTTCGGTTTGCCCAGTCGGCGCTGGTCGAGGTCCCAACGGTTGTCGGTTGTCTTCGGCCCATGATTCTGTTGCCCGCTTCCGCGATTTCCGGTCTCAGCACGGCCCAGATCGAGTTGATTCTGGCCCACGAATTGGCCCATGTAAGACGCCACGATTGGTTGATCAACTTCGCCCAAACCGTGATTGAAGCCTTGCTCTTTTATCATCCTGCCATGTGGTGGGTATCGAATCAGATCCGCAAGGAGCGCGAGAACTGTTGCGATGACATGGCCGTAGCCGCCAGCAATGATCGGACAGGTTACGTCCAGGCGCTTGCTTGTCTCGAAGAACGACGTTCGGCAGTTCCGGCATCGGTTCTCGGCGCCACGGGCGGATCGCTTCTGGGGCGAGTCCGCCGATTGATGGGCAAACCGACTAATGATTTGGGTTCTACCGCTGCGGGGGTAGGGTCTTTGGCACTCGCGTTCCTGCTGGCCGCTGTGTTGTTGATTACGAGTTATGTGCGAGCGCGGGACGAGGCGGAAAGCTCGTCCCAACGGGAGTCTCTTTCCGCGACAGACGACATAGCCGAGAACACGAGCAGCGCCCAGGGCAGCGAACTGCCAACGGAACCGATGATCGGAAAGGAAGAACTCGAACCGGGTAACAGAACCAGTCATCGGTTCGAAATGAAACCGGCGCCGGAAATCCGCTTCACCGTGCTCACACCTCAAGGCAAACCGGCCGAAGGCGTGGGCTACAAGTACCTCAGCCGGGAAGCTCTGCGTAACCCACCGAAAAGGGCGACGCGTTCCGACAGCAATGGCCGCTTGGTTGTGGCTTATCCCGCCGAAGGTGATCTGGTCCCAATAGGCCTCACACACGAGTCGGGAGAGGCCGTGATTGCTGTGAGGGACCTACCGGAGCCGATCACCGTCACGGAAGGCGGCACGAGTCGAGATGTCATTCAGTGCGAAGTCCGGCTGTCGGACAATGAAGCAATCCAGGCCGTACTGTTACCCGGCGAGTTCAAATATGGAGAGCAGAGGCTGACCGTCCATGCGGCCAATGATTCGAACATGACAAGGTTCTTTGCGCCGGGAGACTATCCCCATGAAATTCTCGTCGATGGCATTTCGTATCGAATGGCGCGATTCAACGTCGGTTGGTATGCCATCAGGCCCCGACCGATCGCACCTCGATCGCGAGACCGCGGAAGCGTATTCTCATTGCCAAAGATATCGGCGAACAATGAGAAAGTGGAGCCGCTTCAACTCACGGGAAGCGTATTCACCTGGCCAAAAGTATGGATGAACAACGAGAACAGAAAGCCGCTTCAACTAACGCCGGACAGGCACACCGTCCAGGCGGTCTTCTACCTCCTGGACCCGGAGACGGGCCGCCGTGGCCGCCGAGTGCTGAGCAACGCGATCGAAATCGGCCCCGATGGTCGTGCGGTCGACATCGACATCAAGCGTCCTGCGGCGAATTTCCGCAATGTCAAGATTCGCATGCTTGGTGGTGAAGCAAGGAAGCCGCTCGCTGGGCTGGAGTTATCTGTCTCCTCCGGGGGCACGGAGAGTTACACCGCGACGACGGAACAGAATGGTGTCGCCTCGTTACGCCTGCCTTACGGTTACCACCGCGTTAGCCTCACATCGCCAAAAGACTTGCCCTACCTGCCTATCGGGGTGGACCCACTCTACGGATTGGGCGATTCTCGATCCATCCGTGTGGAAAGAGCACTGGGTGAACAGGCCATCGAACTGGTTCTCGCAGACCCGTGCGAATTGGTCCTTCGCGCAGTCGACGCGGACACGGGCAAAGGCATTCCCGACGTAAGGTTTGCCCTAGAATGCGTGTACATGGAAGTGTGGGCGCAACCGATCGTCGATGGCACCATCCGAGCTCGGTCGAACGACCGACGTGCTCCGCAAATCGCCCCCAATGACCAGGCCATGGACACCGACGAGCAAGGCTACTTCCGCCGCTACGTCGGCCCTCGCCATGACGAGTGGAGCTATTGGGTCGAGGTGTCCCCGGACGGCTATCGACTCGTTTCCCCACGCGGCGATGTGAAAATCGACACGTCGCTAGGCAAGAAAAAGGCCGAACAGACGTTCCTGTTCCGCCGGATGGACGCGAACGCGACAAAAGTCGACTAGGATCCCACATAGACCTCTTGTTGTACAAAGGTAGGAGATGACAACATGCTCGCGAAGACCGCGTTAACCGTTGCCCTCTTTCTATCCATCGGCGCTGCGACCGTCGCCGAACAAAAGGAGTGTGGCCTGAGGTTGCGAGTACCCGTCGAAATCACCAACAGCATCGGTATGAAGCTGAGACTGATTCCGGATGGTGAGTTCATGATGGGCAGCGCCAAGTCGCCGCAGGAATTCGTGCGTAGGTACGATTTGTCCGACGCGAATTTGAAGCGATTTACCAGAGAGCATCCTCAGCACAAGGTGAGGATCACGCGTCCGTTCTACCTTGGCGTGACGGAGGTAACTCAGGGGCAGTGGAAATCGGTGATGGGAACGGAGCCGTGGAGTGGGGAGGAGGGTGTGAAAGTGGGCCCGGACTATGCCGCCAATTACGTGGACTGGGAGGACGCGACGGAGTTCTGCAAGACATTATCGGCCAAGGAAGGGGAGACCTACCGGCTGCCGACCGAAGCGGAATGGGAATATGCTTGCCGCGCGGGCACGAGCAGCCTGTACCCTTTCGGCGACGATGAATCACAGCTTTGGGGATATGCCGAGTTCTACCGGGAAGTGGGCGAGAGGTCCTCTCTTCGCGTGGGACAGAAGAAACCGAATCCGTGGGGCCTGAAGGGCATGCACGGCAACGTGTGGGAGTGGTGCCAGGACTGGTACGGTGAGGACTACTATGGTGCGTCGCCGGAGAGCGACCCGACGGGGCCGACGGAGGGCGTGACCCGGGTCTGCCGTAGCGGCGGCTGGGCCTATCTCAGCGGGAGCTACCGGCCGGCCCAGCGCGGCGACTTTAAGCCCGACGTGCGGTGGGGCCGCGCAGGCTTTCGCGTGGCCCGAAATCTGTCGAGCGAGTAGGTCCGGTCAAGTCCAGCCGAGTTGGTTTGAGAGCCGGGCAAGCCGGCTTGCACGTCAGAAACTCGTCGCGAGTGAAACACGCCAAGAAACCACCGATCTATCGGAGTGATCTGTCCGCATTGCTGCCCAGCTGCAGCCTGTGCAGGTCGCCCCGCCGAAGAGAGGAAGAGAGAGTTGCCAACTGTTCCAGGCCGCCTCCACCCGTGTATCGAACCGCACCTCGCTAACTGACATAGGTCACATCGACCGACCGCAGTTTCCGCCGCCGAGAGCGGCCAATCGGCGTCATTAGATTGACGGCGCGGCATGGCGGTTCTTGGCCTCCGACCTGGCTGGCCGTAACCTTCACCGGCGAGGGTTACGGCGGGAAGACGTACCGAGCCGATTTCACCAACCGTGACGAGCCGCTAGAGTAATCGGAAGGGAAGAAACGGAACCGGCCGAGAAGCATAGCCGGGAGGAGTAACCATGAGACGACGGACGTTCTTGAAGACGATGGCTGCCGGTGGAGTGTGGACCATCGGCGCGGTGCAGTCGCAACGGGCCATGGGTGCACCGTCCCGCGGCCAAGCGTACCCCCGTTGTCGTGAGGCGAGTGAAACATGAGATGTCGGTTCAGTGTAGGTTGCCTGCTGCTGGTCTCCGCGGCTTACGGGGCCGAGTACTACGTAGATGTGGAATCGCGTGGAGGACCCTCGAGCGACGCGAACCCAGGCACCCTGGAGAAGCCCTGGCGCACCTTGAGCCGGGCCACGGGGGAAACGGACCCTCGTCCACAGGCCGGCGACACGATCTGGGTCCGCAAGGGCGTCTATCCGGAAACAGTCATCTTTCGAACCGGAGGCACGGCGGATCGACCTTTGACGATCAAAGCCTTCCCGGGAGAGCAGCCGGTGATCGACGGGGAAGGTCGGCGTGGCAGCGGAATCGTTCTAGCGCGCGACGGGAGCGCTGATCATGTCGTCATTGAAGAGTTGACATTGAAGAACTTCCGCGCCGGTGGCACAGGGATCTCCATTGACGAAAGAACGGACGTGATTCTCAAGGGCGTCGATATCTCCGGTGCGAGGATCGGGGTCTCGTTCAACGCTTGTTCGCGGTGCCGACTCGAAGAGAGTGAAGTACATCACTGTCGAGAAGGGAATGTCCTGGTGTCATCCAGGTGTTCCGACATTGTCCTGGCCGATAATCATATCCATCACAGCTTCGAGGGACACAGTCTCAGCATCTACGCACCCGGTGATGCGGTTCGCGGGGAAGGTGCCGTGGTGTCCGTCGAACCACAGGGATCCGGTTTGGCCCGGTTCACCACCAAAACTCTCGAACTCCACAAGGTCCGGGAAGGCACTCTCACGGGGCAAGATGCAGCCGGTTCGGTGACGAACCCAGGCTTGATTCTACTGTTTCCCGACCCAAATCCGGCTCCCGACGGCCGCCCCCTTCCCGGAGGAACCGTTCGCCTGGAAGACGGTCGTCGCTGGTTCGTACTCCGCAACAACCCCGAGTGGGATGATAAACCCTATTCGGCCGATGGGAAGACCGGCCTATTCGAGGTCGGTCAGGCGGACCTGGATGCATTGACCCGGGCGAAGCATGTGTATGTGGCCTACACCTTCAGTCCGGACGTGGCCAACCGGGATATCCAGATCCTGCGAAACGAAGTGGACCATGGCGCCGTCCAGGGCATCTGGGTGCAACGGGCGGAGGGGGTGCTGATCCAGGGAAACCGTACCCATCACAATGGCGCGACGGGGATTCAGATTGAAAGCCTTTGCCGCCGCGTCTGGCTCGACGGCAACGTCAGCTTTGCCAACTGCATGGCCTACAGCCATGAGACGGGCATCTGGCTGGATGAAACCATCGACGCCGTCGTACAGAACAACACTTTGTACGAGAACCAAAAAGGGCTTGGAGTTACTCAATGCCAATGGGTCCTGGCGCGGCGAAACGTGATCTGCAACAACCGAGCCCAGCACGTGACCGAGAACACCGATGGCTGCCGAAGCAATGCCGGAGGTTTTTGGTTTTCGGGCGGACGGCATACGCACATGGGTGCTCCGCCGGGAGCAGAGCACAACGCCTTCGTGCACAATACGCTCTATGGCAACGGAACACCAACCAGCGCGTGGGGCGGGATTCAGCACGGCCTTTCCGGCTATCCCCGGATCGGCTGTAATCGCGTGCTCAACAACCTGGTGCAAAACACGTTGGGCGCTCACCCGGTCTACGTTGGATGCGCGCCGGCGGTCTTGGACGGAAACATCTACCACAGCACGGGGCCTTTTCAGGTGCTCTGGCACGAGAAGGGCCGCAAGGCCAGCTACAATATCTCCGACGCCCAGGGGCTGGCCGAGTATCGGCAGGCTACGGGCCAGGATGTTCGTTCTCTGGTAGCCCCGGTCGATGGTGTACGTCTTCAACAGGGTGATTTCCGTTTGACTCCGGGCAGCGTGGCGATGGACCGGGCTCAACCTCTGACTTGGACGACCGTTGCGGGGACGGGAACGAAGGTACCCGTCGAGGACGTGAGTTGCTTCTCGGCCGGTCTCAAGACCCGATCGGAGAAAGTCTTGGTCCCTGGAGATGAGATCATGATCGCCGACGTCAGGGCCAGAATTCTGGCTTTGGACCGAAGAGCCTCGCAATTGATCGTGGATCGGAACCTCCAGTGGCGGGAAGCGACGCCGGTCACGTACACTTACCGGGGAGAAGGTCCCGATGTCGGCGCTCTTGAGGGAGAGTGATTGGCGAAGGCTAATCGTGGATCAGTCGGAGCCGAAGGAGCGCATACACGGTTCCATTTCCTCTTCCGAATTCCCCGGTGCTCGGCCAATAGTGTGGCCAGTGAAGAACCACCGGGAAAACCACGTCCGCCTCGAGACAGAGCACCGTCAATCGCATTCCAGTTCTCTCCGGGGGCTGCATGTGAATCGCCTGTTTTCACCTTAGGCCAATTCCCGGTTGTCTTACCCGTGTGTCGTCTTGATTCGATGGCTTTGTGCAGCACGGGTCAGGTCCTGACTTAGAATTTGGCCGCCGCGCGCTCTGTGAGGAGAATCGCGGGAATTCGATGGTGCCTCGTCTTACGTCTTAAGTCGAGACGTACATCCGATTTCGATTAGTACCCTGGTGTCGCCCAAGGGACGATGCCGCAGTGTGTTATCGGTCGCGATGTGGTGTATAATGACGAGGTGCGGTAAAACGACCGAACACCTCTACGAACAAAGGCTGCCATGTCTGCTGAAACACCACGCGCCACCGCGCAGTACGATGAAGAGACAGGCGGTAGGGACGATCCGGTTCCGCCGATGATCGCTCGCTCCCTCGAAGCGTTCCGTCGCGACCTGCCCGCGCTGCTTGAAACGCATTACCGCCAGTGGGTTGTCTACCATGGTGAAGAACAACTCGGCTTTGGCCGAACGGAAACCGAGCTTCACCAGAAGTGCTTGCGCCGCGGGCTGAAACGCGACGAGTTTCTCGTTTGCAGCATCGAGCCTGAAATCCCGGATGACGAGATCAGTTGGTCATCTGGCGTGTGACGACGGGAACCGCACGTGCCGAGCATCATCCGGAACCTTCCACTCGAGCGAGCACGCACCGACGTCCCGATCGGTGGACGATCCGTTTCCGTGTTGCCGTTTCAGGCAGTCGTCTGGGTGAGCATCGTGTCCAAGGGGCCGGAACCGTTCGACCCGCGCACACCTAGCATCCCCGCGGTTGTGGATCTTGGATTCAATGGCACGTTTGCCATTCGGGAGGAGCAGCTCCGCGAGTGGGCTGGCCTCGATCCTCGTCTGTTTTATCGAGTGCGCACGTCGCGGTTACGAGGTGCAGTCGCAGACGAGCGGGCGGCCAACCTGTGGCTGCACTCCAACGTCCCCAATTCTCGGTCCCCGTCCGGACAGCCGCCGCTTCGAATGGAACTGTTCAAGGGGATGTTCGTGTTGCGCAGGCCCGAACAGAGCGACCGGCGAGACGACCGTCCGCGGCTGCCGCTGCTCGGATTCCGGGCGCTGCATCGTGCAGATCTGAAAGTGGTGGTCGACTGCAAGAATTGCCGTTTGACCATTCGTGCGCCACGGGGCTTGTGGTTCTTGGGCTGATGAAGTCACCCTAGACCATCCCGGAGTTGGGCCACAGCGTGTTGACCTGCCCCTGCTTGCAGGTCTGGGCGCCGAGGATCGCGGACTGTTGAACAGACGTACCAGCGCATTTGGGGTCACAGCTTCATTAGCCAAACGCTACGTGCGATAGCTGGATGATACCCCATCACCAAAGCAGTTGCTGACTATGGTCGGGCCAGTTGCTCGCGCACGAACTTCTCGGCTTGTTTGGTTACTTGGGAAGCGGCACCGGCAACACCGTGATTGGCCCCTTCGATGACGACCAGTTCCGTATTGACTCCGGCAGTCTTCAGCCGTTCGTGCAAGTTGCGGGCATGTTCGATCGGCACGGTTGTATCGTTGTCGCCGGGCACTTGCATGACGGGTGGATCATCTTGACTGACGCAACTGATCAGCGAAACGTCCTTCGAGCCGATCAACACCAACGGCTCGCAACGCGGCTGGCGCCCCATCATCCACCTGCTCCCGCACCGGGTGCGCGACGTCAAGATCCTCGAAGGCGCCCACCTCCGCCCGCTGATAACCGACAACTTCATCCTCATCCCCAACCCGCGGAAGTGCGACGCAGAGCGGGCTTACCGCGTTCGGTTTCAGGCGGCCGAGATGGAGTGAGATGCGATCCAGCGGCGGGGCCTGACGCCAAGCGACGCGTTCCTGCAGTGCGAGGTATTGCATTCCGTCCGACGCCATGAGAACATCGACGCCGCAAGCTCAGGTCTCGCTAAACGCGTGGCTGTGTTGCGGAGTGCGGATCATCAGCAAGTCGCTGCGAGAGATTTGTAGAGGCGCGACGAAAGTGAAAAATCGGCAAGACGTGAAGAACTGGAAAAACGCCATGTTGCGGGTTACGGTGTTCATGCTCATCCCGGCTTCCTCTTTGCTGGCCGGAGGCCTGCTGAACGGTGATTTCGAGACGCTCGACAGCAGTGGCTTTGCAGCGAACTGGCTCGACACCCACCATCAGCCGGGCGCCGCGTCGGTGAGTCACGGAAACGGATTTGACAGCTACTACTGCCTCAGAATCAATGATACCCAGTCCTCCAAGGGCGCGGGGATCGTCTCGGATAAGTTCGATGTCACCCCGGATAGGGACATCAGGATGAGGGTCCGTTATTTCATCGACTCCTCCACCGTACCCGATCCCCTTGAGATCTACCTGAAGTTCTACAATTCCGTCGGAATCAACATCGAAAACAGATTTGTGACGTGCACTGAAAAGAACAAGTGGGCCACGGCCGAGGTATCTGTCCACACGCGCGGGGACGCAGTCAAAGCCGAGGCGCTTTTCTATAGCCGGGGAGCGAACGTGGGCGTCACATATTTTGACAGAGTGGTCTTGGGGGACGAGATCATTGCCGTCGGGAAACTCAGGCAGCTTTTCATCGACGATTATATCATCGAGGGGATCGTGAACGGGGAAAAGCGGCTCCACCGGGCGCGGAAGACCGGGCCCATCATGAAAGGAGTGAAACCGTGGGAGCTGGACGGAATACAGATAAACGGGACGGTTATCAAGGAAGGCCCGTGTCATTTCAAGATGTGGTACTGGACCTGGGACGGCAACAGCGACAAGGAGTTCTTCTGCTACGCTACTTCAACTGACGGCGTGAACTGGAAAAGGCCAAATGTCGGCGTGTGCGATTACGGTGGCTCATTCGGGCGCGATAACAATATCCTGAACGAGGGATTCAATGAAGGGGATTTCTGCGCCAATGCGGGCCAGCTATCGGTTATCAAGAACCCGGACGGATCCGGGTACTACGCCTACGTGGTCGGCAAATATAACGTCGGGCAGAAAAGCGAGATCTGGTTCTCCGAAAATGGGATAAGCGGCTGGAACTATGTTTCCACGCATATAAACCAGTCTGTCATAGACGCTTGCTACTCTCATCCTGTCTACAACAGGAGGTTTGGCGACATGGGATATATGGTGTACGACGATATCAACAAGAAGTACATACTATCCCATAAGATCGTGGACTGGCACGGCTCGCTGGGTGGAGGAAAGGAACGCGAATTCTATACGGTCGCGTCATCTTCCCTGAAAAAGTTTCCACTCAGCACGAGGCAAGGATCGCTCGGCGACGCCATCGACGAGGCGCAGTGGGGATGGTTGAGGGCCGAGCCGTACGGGATCTCCATCTTTCCCTATCAAGGCGCGTACGTCGGTTTCGACTGGATACTAGGAGTCACCGACCTTTCTGGGAACCAGGACGGGCATATCAATACCCACTTGGTCTTCTCAAGGGACCTTGCCAAGCAGTGGAAGAGGCCGTTAAGGGACCAGAACCCGATCATCCCCAACGGGCCTGACGGATCATTTGATGACGGTTTAATCGGTGTTTCGACCTCGCCGATCGTTGTGGGTGACGAGTTCTGGCTGTACTACAACGGCAATACCGGACTGCATCAGCACCCCGGCGATGCCTCGATCGGGATCGCCAAGTGGCGGCTCGACGGGTTCGTCTCCATAGACAGTCTTCCGCGACAGGAAGCGGTCATAACCACCAAGCCGCTTACCACTGACGGAAGGTACCTGCAGCTCAACGTGGATGCGGCGGGCGGATCCGTCAGGGTACGGATAGAGGACATGGGAGGCAATGAGCTGAAAGGGTACTCGGATACGATCACTTCGGACGGCGTGGCCCGTACCGTCACATGGAATGGGGACGGAGATCTCGACTCGATCCTTGCCGAACCGGTCGTGGTCAGGATCTACGCCCGCGGTGCGAAAGTGTACGCTCTGCAGTTCACTGGGGAGGACGGCAGCAGCGACGGGTAGACCAACATCGGGTTACTCGAATGGCGAGGCGGCAATGTAGATGGCGCGCCGCGATTCGATTGGTTCGCCCTCTCGCCGAGCGACTATTTGGTAAAACAGCCCAGGAGTCCACCGCCGCCGATCATGTCAATGCCCGGCCATTCAGGGCCGGTAGGCTTCGATCGCTGTGACAAGGTTCTGAATCGTAAACAGATCTCCGCGGAAGCGTGTGGCGTCTACATAGCGAGAAAACTCCTTGCCGCGTTTTCCGAGAATCCACGCGTGGGCGGGCACATTGCCGCTTTGATGCCACAACGGGCACAAATGGTGCTCCGTAGCGCTTTGCTTGGGTGCTTCGCTCAAGTACCAGTAGGGCGCGGCGTGGTCGAGGTAATTCAGGTAGACTTCGCATTGGGGGCGGGCGTAGTCAGCCAGCAGGCGGCCGACTTCCGGAACCAAGTCGATGAACGGCGGAAACTCCTGGTCCTCCGCGACGCCCGTCGTGAGCGGCCCCCAGCGCACCACCGTGCAACGCTCGTCCACGTGCGAGACAGCCCGATAATCGCCCTCTGGGTTGCCGCGTACCAGTCCCATGCGATGCATTTCCGCCACGTAGCGCGCCTGGCCAACGCGGGCCAGAGCCAGTTTGGCGACCAGACAGTATGCCAGGCGCTCTTCCTCCCGCCAGCCATGCTTGCGCGCCAGCCGTGCGTAGCCAATGGCGCCGGCCAGCCAGCCGTTGTAGGCCGCCGAGCCTTGGAGCGTGGTGAAACGGATTTCCTGCGAGCTGCGGAGTTCCTGGAGACGGACTGGACCCAGGATCGCCCAGTCCAGGCGACCGCTCAGATCTGCGGCCAGCGCGGCGGCGCGCTCGCGTAACTTGCCATCCTCGGGCAGACCTCCGATGACCGAGGTCGCCGTTTCGATGCGATACAGGTCCAACCAGAAATTCCGCCTGCGGTACCATTCATCCCGCCTGCGCACCACATCCGACCGCTGCTCCGTCTTCTCGACGGTGTACGGTTCGCGCGGCGACCCTTGCGTATAATAGCGTCCATCCAGTTCCAACGGCGCGTATTCCCGCCACTCCGCGCGGACGTACTCGCGCACGCGAGCCTGCAGTTCCGTCGACAAGTAGGGCATCGCCCGGGCCAGGGCATAGGCGGTCTCCGGCGTCCCGACCCAATACCAACTGGCATTCCACGAGCCCGGACCACCGTGCAGGATAAACAACGGGCGGAGATGGCCCGCCGATACCATGTCGGCCACGTGGTTTTCCAGCCGAGCCTGAAGTGGGCGGGCCTCGGCTGCGACGGCCGCAGCATCGGGAGAGCGCCAGAGTAAATCGCCCAGTCCCGTGAGCCGGTACTCATAGCTTTCCGCGCCCTCGACGACCATCATCTTCCCGGCGAAATCCATCAGATTGCCGTCAGCCGGTCGGACCGATTTTCCGTCGGCCAGCAAGCTCACGGGCACGCCGCCTCCCAGGGCCAGGGCCAGCATGGGGGACAGCGGCGCGGCCTTCACCGGCGGCGTCCCCCACTCGTCTTCGAGAGAGATCCACTGGAAGGCTTGCCTACCCAGAAGAGCATCGCCACCCTCTTCGATCTCAAAGCTCTCAGCCACCGTTAGCGGGAAATCCCGCAGCCACCGCGACCACAGCCGGCATTGCTGAATCACCTGCTCGGGCAATTCGCGGTGCCAGGATTCCGTTTCTTCGGGCAACCAGGCGCGGCGGCCGAAAACCGGCATCACCGCCACCTTTCCGGCCGCTGTGGCGAACTCGAAAACGATCTGGTCGCCCTCCACACAGATGGCCGAAGGGCGATGCTCCAAACGCAGCAGCAGGGGGACATCCAGCAGGCATTGAGGTTGTCCGATCAACGCCTTCTGCGGCCCGGCCTTGGAATCGACATCACAGATCTCGGCATGGCCTCGAGCCGCGGTATCCGTGCCGAACCACGCCAGCACCCACGGTTCGTCCAATTGCAGCGGCGCGGTCGGTCCGAGGTCGGACGACTTGCGAACCACCGCGCGGCCAGCCTCGGCCCAGGCGAAATAGCGAGGCAGCTTGCCCTGGACGCCCGCCGTTGGATCGCTTCGGCGTGCGCCTGGCAAGGTCGCTCGGCGCGGGCTTTCCGGCCCGGCCGCAGCCAGCCGGAGCGTCTTTTCGGGGATGTCGAAAAGAACGGCGGGCGAGAGGCGGCTAACGATCACGCGTGCCGCATCGGGCGAACTCCCGTACCGGTAATCTTGATGTACCCACGAGCCCTCGGCCTGTCGCACTTCGCCCTCGCCGAGCGCCACGGCCAACAGGGGATCGGCGGCACCGGTGTAAACGCCCGGCAGCCCGCGGGTGGGAGTAATCAGGTCTTGCGGGCGGCGCAGCGTGACTCGCCCCGGCTCGATTTCAACACGAAGCGCCAACCCCGTTCGAGCGCGCGGGGCACTTGCCATGCGGTCTCGTGAGTTCTTGGCCGACCGCTCCGCCGATGGCGCCGACGCTGTCACTATCACGAGCAACAAAACCGTTGGTGTCGTGACTGTCATTCGCATAATTCCTCACTCCTGTCCTGCAAACGCGAAGACCACGCTACGGGGCGACTTGTGAAACAATTGCGCGCCAGCGATCGCGACCGGCGAGCAAGTGCTATGGAAGCCGCCACCAAAGAGTCCCTTGCCGCCGAGTCGGCGTTGGTCCATCAGGTCGCCGGCCACGTAGCCCCCTTCGCCCGAAACGATATGATGCCAATTGTGGAATGGGGCCTCGAAAGGCCAGGAAGGATCGCGCACCGGAAAGGCAATCTTCCCGCCCACGCTCACCGCCCAGGATTGGTCCATCACGCAGAACCCGCAATAGAAATCCCCTTTGCCGCGCGGCCACTCGAGGCCGGGACGGAACGTGTGCCCGGGAAAACCGAGCAACTGCGAGGGCCCGGCGAAGCGGTCCTTCAGCAACGGCTCCATGCGACCTGTGTCCAGATCCAAGCGGCCGAAGAACGCGTTGCCCGAGGCGCTCAAGTGAATGTTGGCGTACACGAAGTAGGCCCAACCCTGCGGGTCCACGGCCGGCGGGATCGCCGTGCCTCCACCGCCTTCGACCGGCACCAGCGGGACGATGAACTTCTGCTGGCCTGTGCGCGCATCGAGCACGAAGATCGACTGTTCCTCGGGATGTTCTTCAAACCGCTTGGCCAACATCGGGAACACGTCATCCTCAATCAGTACCGGATCGTTCTTGTGCGCCTCGATGAATGGCTCCATCACCGCTCGCTGAATCTCACGCCAACGGGCCCGGAACGACATGGCGTGCTCGACCGCGGCGATCACCACGCCCTGCGCGGCAACCAGCCAGTATTCCCGCATGGCGGACCCGGGAAGTTGGTCCGATTGCCAGATCCGCCGCCCGCTAGCGCCATCCAGCGCGTACACGCGCATGTCGCCCACGCCCACGTACAGCGTGCCCTCGGAGTAGGCGGGCGTACACATCACCAGGTTCGGCAATGGGCTGCGCCACAATTCGGTCCCGTTGCGAGCATCGAGGGCATAGACAAAACCATCTCGGCCGCCAACGAACACCTTGTCGTCCGCGATCACCGGCGCTGCCCAAAGCGGCGCGCCAGTCTCGAAAGTCCAAAGCCGTGAGCCGTCGGCATCGCGGACGGCATGGCAGCAGTGGTCCAATGAATTGACGTACACAATCCCCCTAGCCCACGCTGGCGTGCCAAAAATTGGCGCGGCCGTATGGTATGTCCAGAGAGTCTTGCCATCCGCGCGACCCAGTGCATGCAGGTTCCCGTGGCCCGTCCCGACAAACAGCTTGTCGCCGGCGACGATCGGCTGGGCGGCCGATTGGGTCGGCTCTTCCAGATCCCGGAACCAACACAGACGATACGCGGGTTTCGGCTCGTCCGCCGTATAGCCTGTATGCGCAGGATTGCCCTGAAGCTGCGGCCAGTCGGCCGCACGGGCCTGGATCGAGAGCACCGCGCTGGCGATCAGGCCACATCCGATACAGAGCCGTATGTGTACATTCATGACGGCGATCCCCCTTTCAGCGTGTACTCACTCGCGCTCGGTTGTTGACCTCGGTGATCTCCTTGTCGGAGCCATGCACGGTGATGTCGAATGGTCCGGATGATGGCAGGTCGTTAAAGGTCAGAGCAACCCTCTTCTCCTTCAGATCTGCGACGCCATCGAGCCCCCCCGGAAATCGAATCCGCCACGGCTTCTCGAAGTCTCGTCTTGCGAGACCGCAGTTTTGGACAGCTCCGACGCAAGTTGCCTGCTGAAAGAGGTTACAGCGAATCGTCCGAGCAAGTCGAGTTTGAGTAGTCGAATCCGTCAATGTCGCTTCGATGCTTCGGTCGATGTGACCGGTGCAGGTTGGCAATTGCCATTCTTGGGGCGACCTCCGCGCGCTGCGGAGATCCGCCTGACGCCTGGGGCGATGCCACCGACGCGGCTTGGCTGGCCCAGAACTCGCCAATGATGTTCGTCCGCGAAAACGGTCGTTTTTCGAGTCGCCCGACAATACCCGCCGAATGATTACCTTCAATCGTCTCATGTCCGATTCATCCAAAGTTTCTTCGAACTCAGGCGTCGGGAGTGAAATCAAGTGAATAGAGCGCAGCGTCCTTAACTCTGAACTCCAGGATCACTTCTTTGCCGGCACAGTTGCCTATATCATCTTCTCCGCCCCACCGGACAACATGTTTCTGATGGTCGCCGGTGACGGCATCGGACCAGCCTTTCAGATCGGCGCCGGCTTCGGCGGGTCTAAACTTCACCTTGATATATCCATTCGACTCTACATCGGCATTCAGGGTGAGCTGATTTCCGCTGAACCGAATCGCTCTGCTGATGATCGTGTCTTCCTCTCCGTCTGTATCTTCCAGCGCGGCAAAGCCGTCAATGCGCCACTTGGCAATCCCGAATCTGTGGTCCCTTTCTCCGCTGGAAGGATTGCGGTTGTGCAGATGATTGGCTCCGCCGTAATACATCCACACTTGGTCGGTAGTAGCGCCACTTGTTTCAGCCCTGGGAACTTCCACCGGCGTGTTTGCCGTATGGACCATCCCTCCATCCCATGAACCGGCAGGGCCGCGGGGCAGGATCGGCGTTGTGGTTGGCCGCAGCCATGGCCCGTCGATGTCGCGCGAGTACACGAGCATTACATTGATGGGACCATAATGCCAGAAGCCGTCACTCGTGCCGTCGCCGCCCACACTCACCAGGCCGTTATGGCCGTCAATGCTGAAGAGCCAACTGAAACCAATGACACTGCCGTCTTCCTGCGGGTACATCCCCATGCCATAGTTCTCCGCTCGCAGTGTTCCCGGTTCAAGGGCTTCGTCCGTCTTGTCCGCAAGCTCATGGTGGGGTCTAACAAGGGGAAAGAGTGTGTCCTGAATCCTGGCCAGGCTGCCAGAATAACGATGCTGACAGAATTTCCGCTGCCAGTCGTTGGGGCCAAAGAGCTTCTCCTTGTGGGCGACCTTGAAATGAAAGATATAGTCTTTCTGGTACTGGTCATAGACCCCGAGACAGATATCGTAGTTGTGAGAGGCGGGGGCATAAGTGCCCGATTGCACAATGCGAGCGTGATCGGCGTGCAGTCCGCGACTGGCTTTCCTCCAATTGTGGATTCCGTCCGGCGAATGATAGATCACATAGCGAACATCGCCTTCGATGCAATAAAGGTAATATCCATCGTCTTCCTTGAACACACTTGGGGTATCGACAAAAGTTTCTGAGCCGATCAACACGATATTATTGTTGCCGCCATTATGCGGATAAATGCCGAGCTTCGGTTTGGTCCAGGTGACGCCATCCTTGGAGGTGGCATAACAGATGGCCCTTTCGCCCGAAGGGGTGCCGGCGCGGTACCATATTTTCCAAGAATTCACGCCCTCTCTCCTCACGGTCGGGTAAGCAAGGGATCGCCGCCTCTCCCAAGCCGTGCTTGCAGACAGCAGGGGCCCCGTCTTGACCGCCTGTTTAAAGACGCGTTTGGCGCTGCCTAGGGAGCCGATTATGCGATTATCAACAAAGAGTTGTTTTGCCCCTCCGATATTTTCGGCTCCCCGGGAAAGACCTGAGCTGATTACGAGCAAACCGGCGATGAGAGCATGGAATCTTTTGGGCAACATATGGTTCTGGTTCTTTTCGCGGTGACTTGTTTCGTTGGCAAACCCCTGCTTAGCCAACACTATACGGAACGCCAGGCAGTCTGCAAATCAATGCAAGGATTGGCCCGGCGGGGGTGGTGGCCCCGGCCGTTCCAAAACCGGTCGTTTCTTGCAGCGTCTCGGAATACCTATGAGTTGATGAGACAGAACCCCGAATACGTGGGTCATGTAGCTGCCGCATCAGTCCTCATCGATGCTCCTGAACGTCGTCTGAGATTCATGCTATGGGTGAGCGTGAAGTCCGTATTTTCAAGGGGTCTCGATGTGGGCCAAGTATTTTGACCGCACGCGGGCGTCGCAGAACACGCGCCCGCTCGGACTGCCCAAGAGCGTCTCTCCCGCTGATTGCGTCGAGCGGTCCACGAACCGGCCAAGAGGCCGAGACAGCCAGCGGACCTGACGGGTTACGGACGGGATTCCGCCACGGAAACATAGGTCGTAACCTGGGACTCGTTGGCGCCGTTATCCGTGACGGTCAGGGTGACCGTATATGCGCCGGCTGAATTGTACGTATGTGAAACGCTGGCTCCGGTACCGCTGTTCGTATCCCCGAAGTCCCAGACATACGATACGATGCCGCCGTCCGGATCAGAAGATCCGGCAGCATCGAAGTTGACGGTCATGGGCGCATGGCCGGTGACCTGATCCACGTCCACGTAGGCGACCGGGGCGGTCAAGGAGGGTTCGTGTGTGAGCCGGGGGGTCCATTCCTCAGCCGTCAGCCTGTCGTATACATTGACTTCGCTCAGCATGAGGCCCTTGCCGGTTGTCTGGGTTACCAGGAACTTGACATACCGGGCGGAGACAGGAGCGCCGAACGGCACGAATATGTAGTTGCCGCGCAACCCGTAGTCCGGGAATACGTCCCAGTCCGGCGAGTCGTGCCGCGGGTAGAGCGGCCAGTCCACATTCCAGTTGTTGTGAGCATAGCGGGCCCCCTTGTGCCGATCAGTTCCCCGGGAGGTGAAGGTTGTCCCATCGATGGACGTTTGTACCTCGACGGAGTAAGGAAAACGCACATCAGAAGGGCTGTAGGCATAGGCATCCACTCGTGCACCGCCCACGGATTGAGCCGAGCCGAGGTCCACGGTGATATCGAGAGTTCCTACGCCGTTGGGCCAATGGGCCAGTTCGGTGGCCGGCCATGAGCCTTCAACCTGCGGAAAGCGGATCAGGCCATCGGTCAACTCGCCAGCCTCGGCGCCGTAGGTGGCCGAAGCCGGGTTGGTCGATTGCGTGTACGGCTTGCCGATTGAAAGTACCTGAGAGTAGTCGAAACGTTCCTGGGGAATTGCATACCTGTCGCCATGGTCGGTAGCGTCTGAATAGCCCCGTGTCACCGTTTCCGGCGATGACCCTTCGAGATTGACCCGTATCCAATTCATCCGTGGCTGTATGTCCCCTCCACAGTTCACGTTGTACTTGTGCGGCAGGCACGTAACACGTTCGGTATGCGTTCGGGTAGTACCGCCGCTATTCGGGTCGGCCGGCAGAGGTTCGTAGTACTCGGTCCAGTTGTAGGTGACCTCAATCGGTTTGAAGGTTGTGTCAGCGGCTTCGTTGTCGACTTCCATCCGCAGGAGGGATGAGCCGGCCCAACTGTTGGCCCCGCGAAAGAGGAATCGAAACTGCACGCCGGTCACGTTCGGCGTGGTGATATCGAACTGCTCGTAGTGTGTCTGATGGCGACGCTTCTGTGTCGGCGTGTCCTGAGTATCGCGATTGTATTGGCCCACGTCGGTCCACGTACTACTCCAACTGCCGTCATACAGCTTGTATTGGAATTTGACATAGTTGGTGGCGGCGCCGCCCCAGTTGGATACCCATATGTCACCGCCCATGCGTGCGCGCGAAATTGCGCGCGGGGCGTCGAGTTGGAACGTGACCCACGCTTCCCGAGCAGGATCATCGCGACCGATCACGGGTCGACTCGACGACTGGTCGGCCAGACACGCGATGTTGCTCGAGTCGATTACGTAGTCAAGATATTGATCGTTCTTGAGCATGGGCCTGAGGGTCTTGGTCTCGATCTGGCGGTTCGTGTCAATGTCCACCGTGATGAGGTTTTCGCCCAGCCTGAGCGTGGGAAGCGACTGTCGGTTTACCGTGGTCCTGGTCTTGATGGTGATGCTGTTCAGACCGCAATCGGTCACGGAGTCCTTGGCCATGATACGCACACGCACGTAGTAGTCGAGGATCATGCGGAGGTTGTCGGCCGCGTAGGTGCCTTTGAGCGTGTCGGTTGCATTCAGATCGACGTTTACCGTGCCGGTGGAGCCGTTGTTCCACACTTCCAGCCAACTGCCGCCCGCGTCAGCGGACACTTCGATGACGGCCGTATCATTGGCGTCCCGACGATAAAGTTCCGCCTCGATCGTACAGGCCGTTAGCAGGTTGGCGCACTCGACTTTGAATACGGCTACAGCCTCGGTTCCCATGGCCGACGGATGGATGGCAGGCGTGCCTCGTTGGAAGTCGGTAATGGACTCAAACTGATTGTCATCGGAAAGGTCCGGAGTAAACACCCATTCACCGTTGCCTTGGGCCTTGTGATTCTTGTCGGGATAGCCGCCGGTGCTGGTGGGATAGAAGTAATCCATGTCGGAATGCGTGGGGTCCAGGCACTTCCAGTAGCGAGTGTAGTGCTGATTGTCCTTCAGGTTGAGAACGTACCGGTAGATCGAGTGTGTCCCACCCGTGTGGTATGTGACCAATTTCGGATCCCTTCCCGAATCAGGCAGGGTCAGCCAATTCTCCGTCATGGTATCTTCATTTGGATTTCCCCAGATGCGGGAGCAAACCGTACCTGAACCGGGGCGACCAGTGATCCAGGCCATGATCGGCGTGTGGTCATCGCTGCCGTCCCGATTGGGTAGATAGCCGTCCGTGTCGCGGCAGATTGCACCAGGTGTATGATAAAAGAGGTTGTGATAGCGCCGGTTCGGCCAGATACCGCACGAACCGGCAACATCATCCATTTCCACGATGGAGAGGATCTTGCCGTCACAGTCCAGACCGTAGAATTTGGTCGAACCGTCGATGTAGTGGCGTCCACCATCGTATTCGATCTCGGGGACGGTGTGGTGGACGGTCGGTGCCGGGCCTCCGCTCAGTTCATAATGGCGGCCGACCCAGCCCATGCCTCCTTCGGCAACGGCGATGAACGCGGCGGTCCAGTGGGCGCAGAAGCCCGGATTGGGAAGGTTGTTGAATGTGAGAATCGGCTCGATCGGCTCCCAGTCATGATTGGAGGAGGCCTGATCGCCGAGGGCAAACATCCAGTACGAAAGGACCCGGGCCTTTTCGTCGTTGGTAGTCCAATTGTCAGTGGCACTGGCGGCAAAACTCGGCAGATCGGTCAAATCCGGCGTGTTGTCGCTCAGTACCTTGATGTTGAATACGTCGGCTTCAAGCACGCTTCCACTACCCAACAGCAAAACGACGATCACGAAACGCAACAAGTTCCCCCGCGTCATGGTCAATCCCCCGTCACCTGCAAAACGTTCTAGTCGTCTGTAACGTCCTTACCGATGGACGCGAGAGGATCACGTCTACTCCGGCCGACTGATAGCGATTTCAATTCCACAGCGATCGCGACTCTACCATGGAAGGCGCTCGTGTTCCACTGAGCCATACACCAGTCCCGGCAAAGGTTTGGATTCCGGTTCATCCTAGAAACTCGCGTTGCCATCAATCTAGCCCGGCGGTCCGCCAGGTGCAATTCTGCGCGAATCGGTTTTCCCGGCGAGGTAATGTCTTATGCGTCTGTTGAGGCATGGCCGCCATCTGTTGCGCAGCTTGGTGCTCGGCGGGATCCGAGGTAGGATCCCCCTGTTCTGTCATCGACTGCCCCGCGCTCGTAGAACCGCCGAGGACGTGCTATGATTACGTGCGATGCAACGTCGAACCTTCCTTCAAAGCGGTCTTGGAACAGCCTTGGCGGCCCCGCTGATCTCCGCTGTCGAGCAGGATAAGCTGGACGCCGCAGCCGGAGTATTGACGAAAGCGGCGGCGGAAGGCCAAGTCTACGCGGCGGTCCTCTGTGTCCGTCAAGGCAAGGACGTTTTCGCCAAGTCCTTCGGCGCGTCCACATCAGCAGACGACATTTTCCTGCTGGCTTCGATCTCGAAGCCGATGTCCGCGGCGGCTCTGATGACGCTCAACGACCAAGGCAAGTTTCATCTCGATGACCCGGTCAAGAAGTTCATCCCGGAGTTCACCGGCGGTGTAAAGTACAGAATCACGATTCGGCAGTTGCTCACGCATGTTTCGGGCCTTCCGGATCAATTGCCCGGGAACCAATCTCTGCGAAGGCGCCACGCCAAGCTATCGGAGTTCGTCGACGAGGCCATCCGCACGCCGCTACTTTTCGAGCCGGGCTCCCGGTACAAGTACTCCAGCATGGGGATCCTCGTGGCTTCCGAAGTGGCGCACCGTATCAGTGGAACGGCATTCCTTGACTTCATCGACAAAACCGTCTTCCGCCCGTTAGAGATGGGCCATTCCGCCTTAGGGCTTGGACGGTTCAAACTCGAAGAAACAGTAAGCTGCCAAGTCCTGGATGCCGCGCCGGAATCCGGCGCTGGCGAGCCAACGGCCAAGGAGTGGGATTGGAACAGTGCATACTGGCGCAAGCTCGGGGCGCCGTGGGGCGGTGCGCACGCCTCGGCGCCGGACGTCGCACGGTTCTTCGCCGAGTTTCTTCATCCGGCGGGCAAGGTTGTCAAGCCGGAAACCGCTCGCCTGATGGTGCGCAATCACAATCGCGAAGGTCTGACGCCCCGCGGGCTCGGCTTTGCCATCGGTGCCGAGGCCGGCAGTCCGGGCTGCTCGGAGAGAACCTTTGGCCACACCGGCGCGACAGGCACTCTCGCTTGGGCCGATCCCGCGACCCATACGATCTGCGTCGTGCTCACGACGTTGCCCGGGCGGGCCGCCAATCCACACCCTCGCAAGCTCGCCTCGGATCGCGTCGCCAAGGCCGTCGCCTGAACAATCGCCACGGGTCGAGGTTTACTTCACGCTTGCCAAGCTTGTTGGTTACGCCTCACACGATTCTGAGCCAGCGTCGCCGACTCGCAGCCCGGAAGTAACGTTACTGTGATCGCGCAGAGAAGCGTCATCAATGGGTGGTTTGATGGGACAGTTCCAAAACTGGCGGTGAGACTGGCTGCGAACCTCGGAAGCCTGACGGACGCGGATCACGGGGCAACGCAACGTCCCCATTCGTTTCAAAGCGGTCAAGGTGGCGATCCTGGTTCTAGAGCCCGTCGCTATTCGCCCGGATACGTGTAAACGGCGGAGACGCTCTTAGTCGGCTGCCTGGATGCAAATCGGCTGTATGCTGTGGCGGTTAGATGATACTCGGCTCCCCGTCTGGTTGGCGTCCAGTCACAGGTGAATGGCGCGGTCGCATCCGTGCCGACGGGCAGGTTGTCCACGTAGAACGTGACAAATCGGACATTCTCCGGTTGCGCCACGGTTGCTGTGATTCGCCGTGTCCCACGGTCTGTGGCCGCGGGCGGCTCCAGCGCCACGTCGTAGGAGTAGTCCCTGCTGAACTCGAATGCCCCGATGTCCGGCAGGGCATCCTGGTAGGCCAGGACAACCGAATCTCCCTGCCGCCAGGTGATGGGAGGGCTGACGGTCAACGTGTTCGTGGCGTGGTCAACCTTTACCACGCGTGTCACGGCATCCGCCCCGACCCTGATCAGGTCGCCCAAGACCAGATTATGCCCGTCGATGAAGAACCCGGCTTCCTCGACTGTGAACGACCTCCCGATGCCTGCCGCCGAAGCGACCACGGTCAGCGGCCTGCCCGCATCGATGGCGTGTGAGTTCTCTGCGAGGTACAGAACATCCCTTTCGTAGTCGGCGAAGTTGATGCCGGCCGTGACGACGCAGCTCGCGTGGCCGCCGGACTTCTCGCAGGCGTTGTTGCTCAGTTCGGCCTGGCAGCCCTCGCCCACCGAGATGATCCGGCCGAATTCAGGGCGGCAGACGGCGTAGAAGATCGTGTTCAGCACGTAGTTTCCGACGCTGGGATTGTCGCCTTCGGTGTTGAAGCCGATCATGACCCAGCTTTTCTTGTCCGGCCTGGCGACGCACAGGTCTACCAGCGTGTTGTTGTAGAAGTGGACGTTGTCGATGGCGCCGAACTGGCAGGCGTAGCTGCCCATGCGCAGGGCGACGTTGCCGCGAATCACGAACTCCTTTTCCCCTGAGCGCGGCCGGGTTTCGTCACGGATTTGGTTGAAGTGCGAGTTGAGTTCCAGGTTGGCCGACGCCCAGTTGTATTCGAACACATTGTGGTCGGAAGGTTTCCCGGGAACGCCGTACGGCTGCCATATGTCGACGTGCGCCTTGTCTCCGCTGCCGTCCGGAAAGTCGGAATTCTTGAAATCGTGGAAGTAGTTGTTGCGTATGATATTGAACGCGCCATTCGTATCCACGAAGTCCAGCACGTGTGAGATGTCGTTGTATTCGATCAAGGTGTGGTTGCACAGGAGGTTGATTGCGTTGTGGCCCCTGGCCTCTCCGGGCAGCCCCTGCGGATATCCGGTCCATGCAATCACGTTGCCGCAGATGACATTGTAGTCCGATGTGCCGTAGTAGGCGTTGTTGCGGATGGCTTGGCCAAGCGTGTGGTGGATGTAGTTGTTCAGGAACTCGCAATGATGCGAAGCATATACCTCGATCCCATGACGGTACTGCTTGCTGTTCTGCGTGATCTCAAAGCCGATGACCCGGATGTACTGCTTCCTGAGGAGACCGACATGCCGGATGATCGGCTTCGCGTCTCCGCCTCTGCCAACATAGGCGATCGGAGCCCCATCCGTGCCGCTGTTCCTCGGGGCGATCTCCTCCTCATACGTCCCCGCCCCGACGACCACCGTCTGCCCGGCGGTCAACGTCGCATTGGCCTTCCCGATCGTCTTCCACGGCAGGTCCGGCGAAGTCCCGGTATTCCCGTCACTGCTCTGCGGAATCCGTTGATCAATGTAAAACAAAGCCGGCTCGCCAGCGCCTCCAACAACGCCGGCCTGAGGCTGGGCGGCGCACACGCCAGCCACGGCAAACCATATAGCGAGCACCGCCCCAGCCAGGCGTGCTTTGCAGCATACTTGCAGAAATCCAGATGTCATTCCGGTCTCTCCAGCCATTCATTGACGTTCAGATAGACAATGCCGCTCTCGTGAACAATCTTTGTCGAATGGGCCAGGATCCCGCTGGTCGCCTTCCCCCCAACCCGGACCCAATCCTGATCGTTCCATAGCCGCAGAGCTGACGTTTCGACAACTCCCTGTGCGCATCGGCCCGTCGATTATTCGTCCGTCCCACAGACCTCGTGCCGCAAATGCGTGTCATCATTCTGATGTTCGAGGTCCCAAGAATCAATAAGCCGCGCGCCCCCGGGCACGCCGGATGGCCGTGTGCCAATACCGGTCGTTTTTTGGGACTGCGGGGCCTGCCCGACACCGAGGGCGGCCGCGCAGCGGCTTGGACTGAACGCCATGATGGGGGACCACGTGAGATCACGGGTCAATCACGAACGGTTGGTTCACCACTTCATACTGCGAATTGACGACGGATGCATTCAGGAATGCCGTTGATGTAGTATTGCGACGGCCATGACTCGCGTGGTTATGCCCAAAGCAATGGATTGTCGGTTTGAGTTCATCGACACGTGCGAGAAGATGTGAGCAACCCGCATGGATTCTGGGATTGGTCGGGCTGTCTAGAATGCGCCAGGGTGGCGTATGAGTGATAAGTACATCCGTGTTGTCCGGAATGAGCTTCCATTTCACTTTCAGTTCGGAATCCGACAGGTAGTATGCCCATCCCTGAAGCTGCGGTACCCACGGCGCACCATAGAAGTGAACGCTGCGGAATACGAAGGGACTATCTTGAAGATACACGGCGTTTTGAAACACGTTGCGGCCGGCCGCGTGACGTCCTTGGGCGACGAAATCATGGTTTCCACCAGTGCAAAGGATCAGATCGAAAGGTTGACGTGCAAACCAGTCGTCTAAACAAACAAGATCGTCTTCGTCACCAGAGAATCCATTGCAGAAGTCGCCGCAGTGTATCAGAACCTCGCCTGAAAGCGGAGCAAGGTTTTCATGCCTGCTGTGCGTGTCACTGACGATGACCAAACGCATCGAGTACCGATCTCCCAACGGGTTCTCAGTCGTGGCAATGCCGGCGAGTCCGGCTACGCGATCAGTATGTGCTCCTGCGGCCGGGCGGCCATGGCCCTTATCATGTGTTTCGTGTCGACGGTGTGGCACATGCTCAAGATCGTCTAACTCTTCGACGAAGAACTCTTGAAGCGCTTGATGCAACGTTGGCTGATTGTCTTTCACGGCCAACACGTAGTCGCCACCGCCGCGCTTGATCTTCTTGGCGATCTCCTTCTGGCAACCCATCGCGTCGATCGTGACCACTGCGCCTTGGATGTCGATTTGGTCGATCAAGTCGGGAATTGCCGTGATTTCGTTCGATTTCTCCTCCGTCGCTATCTGTCCCAAGGCGATGCCTTGCTCACTCGCCCAGGCACTGACCAAGTGCAACGGGCCTAGGCCACCTGCGCCATCGTGCGAACGACGCATCGTCTTCCCATCGATGGCAATCGTGCGATGCGAACCGTCCGCGTCGCCCGTAAGGCATTCGGCGATCCAACGTTGAAAGCACTCTTGAAACGCTTCGGGCTTCAGCGCCGAGAGAATGCGACGCAAACAGCCCCGAGATGGAATGCCATTGGGCAACTCAAGCAATTGTCCCAGTCTTTCTTGGCTTTGGCCCAACGCTCGATTGCCGTGAGTCCTTCGCAACCGACGATCACGCCACAGACGGCGATCACAATCACGTCCACCAAAAGATGGCGACGGTTGCGCGTATGCCGCGGATCGGGCAGCGACTCGAAATACTTGACAACAGAATCCAACGAAACGGTAGCACCAGCCATCGGTCATCCTCCATGCGATCGCAACCACGCGCGGCGCACCGCGCACCGCAAACTGGATGATGTATAACACAATGAAAGTTGTCGCGCTAGCTCGCCTGGGTTGCCTACCTATGCGCGCTGGCCCTGCAATTCACCGTCACCAAGATCGACCGGGGTCGAAGATGCTCGAGCTTGTCGGTTGAAGCCAAAGAGTGGGTTCTCGGCCGCCCAGATCTCCCGTCCGGTTCTTCGGTCAAGACAGAGCACGGCCGTATTGAGCGCCGGCGTCGTCAAATAGACCCGGTCGTCATCGATATGGGCAGCCGCTTTCCAAGGCCAACCAACCGGATATTGCCAAACCAGCTTACCGAGAGTGGGCCCCGGCTCTGTGGTTATTCCGGTGTGTGCAACATCTCCGCCCATCGACGGCCAATCCGCGCCAACGCAGGGCTCGACGCCGTCCGAATCTCGGGCTTCGGAGGGGCTTGCCGCCCCGGCCCGGCCAGCATCTGGGCAACCGAGTGCATCTTCGAGAGATCCCGCCCTTCGTTCAGCGCGAGCCAGTATCGTTCTTCCAGACTTTGACCGGATGCCGAAGTTACTACCAACGCTACGAGAACGGGCAGGAGGTGAATCGACCGTTCCATCATGTCTCCGTGTGTGTCTATCTTGCTAAACGATTTTAGACGAAGCATGTATTACTCCAATTGGGCCTGACAATTATGCGGGAGTAGGCGGGCAAATGCAGACGGAGTGATCGTCTTCATCGCAGGCAAAGGACCTTGCCGTCCTGCAAAGTCATGAAGAAGCCCTGTTTGCTAATAGCGATTCCGTCCCAGACCGGCGGTGACGGAAGTTTGCAGAGCTCCGACGGAGTTCCGTCTTTTAGATCCAACCGCACAAGAACAGAACCTTCTTCGCCGCGAATTGATCTCAGGACAAACTCGGCGGAAGGATCCTCGCCGAGCGGCATGGGGACGCCCGCGACGAACACGGCAGCGCCGGTCATCGCCATGGCTGCAACTCGAACATCGATCCCTTGCACCCATAAGTCTGGCGCCGATCGAGCGCGGGGTTGATCACCTTTGCTCTTTCCCGCGCTGCGCTTTCTGGCGAAGATCGTGTATCGGTCTCGGCCGAGCTGGAAGAAATGGTTGTGAAGCAGCATACGAGAGTTTGCCTCGTCCCACCTCAAGCCGACCAGCAAGTCATCCGTGAACGCAATTTTTCTCGCGGAATGCTGCTGGTCGATGATGTAACTGGTGCGATCATAAAAGGTGTCGTCCAGAAAACCTCCCGTGCTGACCAAGGGGCTTTCACCAAAATCCTTTTCCCACGGTGGCTGTTTGGTGAATTGGGTGTACGGCCATACCGTGGGGTGAACGCTCAAGTGCTTGGCATCTAGACGTAGGTTTTTCAGGTAGAGGTTGTCCCCGTCATGAACCAGCAGCTCGTTGGCCGCTCCGCGCAGTAATTGGTTGCTCGGTCTACCCGACTCGAATCCGGATCGGTCGCTCTCGGCATCCGCAGTATCAAACGTGGCGGAATGGCGAGGCTTTCCACTTTCGGCATCCAGGGCATAGATCCGAAGACCGCCGCCGACGTAGCTGGAACGCCCCGCTGCGAAATAGACGGCTCCATCGTTCACGACGACGCTGCCGTGAATTGGCCAGGGGGATTCGACATTGCCGTGAACGACAATCGACTCGTGCGCGGGATTTGAGTCAAATCTCCACACCAGCGCCCCATCGTCCGCGCGCAGGCAGTAGACATATCCGCCGGCCGTTCCAAAGTAGGCCTTGCCTTGCCACAGCGTCGGCGGCGTGTCGACGCGGTTATCGACACGGAAGGTCCAGAGCGGTTGGCCCGTCTCCGCGTCAAGGGCCTTCACCGTGTGGGTGCGAAGTCCCGCCAGAAACACCTTGCCCCATCCGAGGGTCGGCGCGGTGACCGGCTCGTTAAGATCGGACTCCCAGATACGCGAGGGCTCCTCGGCCAGGACTACGGGCGTGGCGGCAGATCGGAGCCCGTCGTGGCGGTAGATCGGCCAATCGTCGGCTGCCAGTTCCGGGGCGGTCACCTTCTCGCCGTAAGCCGAACCCTTCCACAGGCGACACTCATCGGAAATAAGGCGCTCACGGTCTGGCTCACGAGTACCGCCGTAGGCGATGAGCCCAGGCATGTGAGCATTGGGGAAACAGGCACATTGCTGCGGCGGAACGTAAGTCAGGCCGTTGGCCGGCATAACACCATAGCCGCAAATCCCGCGCACCCAGCGATTGATGTTGGGCTTTCCGGTCTCCAGGTCCATGAACTCCAGACCGTTTCGGGAAAAGATGATGTGGTTCTCGGTTGCCTTGTTTCGGTAACACCGATGGTGATGGGTCGTCTTCATCACAGCATCCATGTTGTAGTTCTCGACGACTTGCCCAGTACGCGGATCCATTCCCCACAACTCGTAAGACTCTTGCCGGTTTCCGGGGACGCTGGGGCTGCCCATCGCCCACACCAGGCCGCGCGCCTTGTAGACGCTGAATGTCGATCGGAAACCGCCGGAGCCGCAGTCTTTCTTCCACAACAAGGAGCCGTCCTCAGCCGCGAAGGCCATGAGCTCGATGGGCGTGGGGTGACCGGTTAGCGCAGCAAGCTGCCAGGTGTATACAACGCCGTCACTGTATAGCATGTCGCCGAAAGGTATGCGTACTTGCCAGGCTCTTGGTGCAACGCGTGGCTCGGACATGGTCGTTTCGGCTGCGGACTGCCAACTTTGCTCGCCCGTCTGGGCATCGATCGCCACAACTTCCTCTTTGTCGCCAACGAAAACTTTGCCTCCCCCAGCGATCAGGCTCAATCGGGTCAGCGTTCCCTTTAGCGCACGATACTTGTCGTCAACCACGCCGTGGAATCCGCGTCGCTCCCAGAGAACTCGTCCGGAATCCAGATCAATGGCCAGCACGCTTTTCTCCGGCGTTTCAACATAGCGCTTCGCCCGCTGCGCTGCCCTGTCGACGGTGACAAAGAGAACGTCGTTCTCTACAACGATCTCATCGGCAAAGGCTGTACTATCGAACGTGCGTAGTATCTCCCCGGTTGCCGCGTCAAGTTCTGTCACGGGGGCGTGGAACCCCAAGGTGGCATAGACCCTGTTTCCTCTTGCTACCAACCGTTTGTGGATCACGTACGGGTTGCTGATCCAGGGGCCGATCCCGCCGTATGCCTGACCGGCCCAGGGCGTTCTGACGTCGCTGGGCAGTTTCCCAGGTGACCAGGCTCTGTTTCCCCAGTCCTTGAGCGGAAGCTTCCAAAGCATGACGCCGTTGAAGGCATCCCGTGCGCAGAGATGCCAGGAATCGAATTCGTAGTTAGGGTCGCCGATGGCTACCGGGCTTGTATCCGCAACATAGAACAAGCGGCCGTGGGCCGATACCATGCCCATCAGCGACGGGGGAGCATCGTGTGATCTGGCCCGATTCGGTGTTGCAATCCACTGGATCGATCGTGGCGGGCTCACAAGCTGATCGTTGGCCACGGGATTTCCATCGGCCGCGTGCAGCCAGTGTGTCCATTCATCGATCTCATTGGGCCACGGTTTTTCCGTCCTGCGCCAACCGTCTGAATGCTTGATGCAGGCCACGCCATGGGGCGCGAGCACGCGCATAACTTCTGACATCGGCGGCATGGTCGCGCTGTCGGCGACGAACAGGTTGACCAGATTGTCGGAGTAGGGCAGGAACTCTTCCTGCCACAGCCGCACCGTGACGTTGCCCGTCGATTTTCGAGACTCAATTGCACGGCGGCACCGCTCCACCTGCTGGGCGTCGCGCGACAGCCCCTGCACAACCCAAGAGTCGACAGCGCCCAGTGCGAATATCAGTCCGCCATCTCCACAGTCATGGTGAACGGCCAGGCCGCCACGCAAGCCCGATAGATCCGTGATCTGCTGGGCAGTCTCCGCCGTCTTATCGCCCTGCGCCCGCGACTGCCCAACGGGCACTGCCATGCACAGCAAAACGAGCGTGATCATAATCATGCAAGTTTTCATTCTCTTGAACCTTCTTGTGATTTGTTTCACCGGAGATCTGGGACCGAATGGGCTTCGGTTACGGCAATCAGCACGAGCACGGGGGCGAACGCATACAGTATCGCCGACGGAACGAAAAGCAGGTCTATCATTAATGACCTCCTCGCCAAGTATCTTTCGGAACCGATCACTGCCCACAGGGAGCGATGTCTGACCGCCGAAAACAATGGGCAGCCACCCACGATCGTGGCGTTTGAAAGGATAGGAATCTTGATTTGGACAACGGAGTTGAGCATACCAGGGGGAATCGGTGATTCAAGGCGGCAAACGCCATGATCCAATCTGCTCATGTCGCCACCGCACGGCAGTCTTGGCGCAATCAACAACTTCAAAGGTCACACCGACCGGCGTAGGTTTCCTGCGTGCGGTGTGTCGGACCGGCGTCCTTTCTTCTTCGTCAGCCGCTGGGTAGATGCCACCGACAAGCTCCCCTTTGAGAGGCACACTGCACTGCCGTTCCGCTTTACTGCATCAGGCCTCGGCCGGGGTGAGGGCATCGCGGATTGGCGCCATGATCGAGAACACCTTCGTATCGGCGCGCTGGTTTTGGTCCTCGACGAACCGGTCGACGCGGATCAACCGGTAGCCCTGCTGGATCGGCCGGCCCTGGGGGGGCACATCGTTGCCGTTGCTGTCCACGACCCGATTGTGGCCTTCTTTGACGATAGCCGGATCGAGCGCGTGGGGTGTCGCGAACTCCGTGCGCTCCCGACCGCGACCGCGACGGGATGATCCGCCGGGGCCGTACTTGCCGGGGCGGGCCCGGAAGGCCTCCATCTCTGCACGCGTCACCCGGCCGTTTTTGTTCTTGTCGGCGGCGGTAAAGACATGCGACGGCCCGCGGAACTCGGCCTTGCTCAGCTCGCCGTCCTGGTCGCGGTCCATGACCTGGAACATATGCTCGACGCTCGGCGGCCCGCCAGCGGGTCGGCCGCCTCGATCGGGCTTGCCGCTCGTGCTACCGTCGCGGTCCTGACCCAGCTTCGCCAGCCGAGCGGCCAGCGTCGCTTCCTGCGCCTTGTAGTTCGGCCTGGCCCAACCGCCCCAGACGCGCAGGTACTCCGGGACGGTGATCACCCCGTCGCCGCTGGTATCCAGCGCGTCAAACACCGCCCGCGACATTGGTTTGTCTTCGATTGGCGCGCCCTCGACGAACTCGGACCGGGTCACCCGGCCGTCCTTGTCCGCGTCGGTTTGCTGTACAATGCCCTTGGCCTCGTCGGTGATAATGCGATTCAGCACATACTCCGTACGTGTCACCAATCCATCGGCATTGTTGTCCGCCGCACGGAAGATGCCGGCCCGCGCCTGCGGCGTCATGTAACCGCCTCGCTCCACGTACTCCACTCGGGTGTGTTGGCCATCATGGTTCGGATCGGTCCGGTCGAAGTGGTTCGCGTATGACCGCAATTGCTCGTCGCTGGCCCCCACCTCCCGCTTGGCGCCGAGCATCGTCAGGATCATCGCAACGTCCTGCCCGCCAATGACCAACTTGTCAGCCGGACACTTGCGACCCTCGGCCTGGGGTTTCGACGTGCCCCTCGGCCCGCCGATCCCGCTGGGGCTCTTGCTCGGCGGGCGGTGAGGCAGGTCGCCCGAGGCCAGCCGTTCGCGCATCGACTTGGGATCGTTCATCCTGCTCGCGTGCAGGTCGGCCAGTTCGTCAGCCTCCAACTTGCCGTTCGCGTTCTTATCCATCTGGTCAAAACGGGCGTCCGAGCCGCGGAACTCCGACTTGTCCACCGCACCGTCGCCGTTCTTGTCGTTCTGCATCATGAAGACCATGGCGAACCGGCTGCGATTGCCTCGTCCCTCGACACCCGCCCTTGACGGATCAACATTGGGGCACTTGGCGTGTCGCTCCTTGTACGCCTTGGCCAACTCTGCCCACGACAGCGCCCCGTCGCCGTCGGCGTCGATCCGCCCGACGGCCGCTCGGGCCTCGCCCTGGTCGCTCATGCCCGGGCTCCGCATGAACTCTTCGACCGTCACCGTCTTATTTCCGTCCACGTCCAGCCGCGCAAAGACCTTCTCGGCCGTCATCCCCATCGCGCAGGCCGGACAGTCCGCCGGAGCGGGCTTGACATGTGACGCCGCCCCCGAAGGCTTGCCCTTGAGCGGGGCTTCCGACGCGGCCACCGAGGCGGTCAGCAAGCAAACGGTTGTCAAAGCAACGGTTCGAGTGCATGTCATGGGTCTGCTCTCAACAATATGAATGTGTCGTGGCTACAACGTTGATTGTACCGAACTCACCGAACTCAGATACCCACAGATTCGGAACAGGCCTATTCCGCAGTCTCGATTTCTATGGCCAATGAGGCCAGGGGCGCTAGATCGATGTGTCGGTTCCAAGTTGCTTTGACGGATCTGGCCCTAGGCTTTGCGTTCCCGACTTCATTGCCTGTCCACTTGCGGGCAAGGAGCTTCGTGCCTAGACCGTAGGCGGCTGCATCGAATGGCAGGTCGACGGAGTGCGGCTTGTCATCGACGTTCACGAGGATCAAGACCACTGCGTTTCCGTCATCCCGTTGCCAAGCACCGGACAGAATGGTCGGCGTGGTTACCATCAGGTCGCGAGTGAAGACCCAGTTTGCAGTGACCGTGGTCCCATCCGTCTTGATCGCCGGTGGTCGTGCCATCCGTCCGTGGGAGAGGTATCGGCGTAACACATAACGAAGTCGGGCTTGGCGTTTCAGGAAAGGACCGGCTACCGGGTCATCGATCACCTCGGTGCGAATCCAACCGACTTGCTCGCCCCAAACCAGCGCCTGGGCGGTCTTCATCCGCATCGCCAGCCCCTTCCATGAATCCCACTTGTAGAGCCTGCCGAAAAATTGAACCTGCCCGCCGTAGACTGCGTGGAAAAGCGGGATTGCGTTGCTGCCATCCCGATAACCGACCCAGGTCAAATAGCCGTCAAGCCGATTGGCGTACGGTTCAGCAGAACTCTCCGAGGTAAGAATGGTGTCGAGATGTTCCGTCGCCAGTCGCGCGCGAATACGATCCAGCATCGGCCAGTAGCCCTTTGTGGTCCACCAGCAACCGCCGCCGAGCGCGTGCCCGTGCGTTTTGTCGAAGCACGGCACGGGCGCTTGCGCGGAGACTTGATCGAGGTACACGCCATCGGCGTTGAACTCCGGTCCTGCGAGTCGCAGAACAAGATCCTCCACCGTCTTCTGCCACAGCGGCGTCGCAGGGCACATGACGCCGAACTTGTTTCCGCTGTAGGTCTTTGTCGGCAATTCACCGTTACGTGACTTGCACGCGGCGGGATAGGCCATCGTTTTGAAATCATCCAGGTCTTTGTCCCACACATGGGCGTTGATGTACGGCATGACACGGACGCCCGCCTGCTGTAATTGCCTTACCCCCTCGGCAAATCCGTCCTTGGCGGGAAAGAAGTGCGGACAGTCATCGTCGAAGGCGATCTGGTGCCAGTTATACCAATGCACGGCACAAGGGATGCCGTCCATGTACTCGGCGAAGCGTTTCACTTTCGGGACGATCTGATCTTGGTCGACCGGCGGACGGTTTCGTGGCCATGGACCGCCGATCTGGACCCAGACCGCGATATCTTTGAACCATTCAGGCGTGCCCGGCCGCCCCGCCTGTTCGCCGCGCGGCCACCAGGCGGCCTCCTGCTCGACCCAAGCGCGGTAGATCTGTGCCAAGTCGAACCAGTCGCCCTCGAACCGGCGGACAACCACTTCTCCGGGAATCTTCCATCCCGTGCCCGGCACGCCCATGTTCGGCACCGGCCATTGCCAACGAATGGTGAGGCGCCCGCTCTTGGAATTCATCTCAAGCCGCTTGGCGGAGGCGCACGGGTCATGGACAGCAACGTAAATGCCACCGGCCGGACCGTACAGACCGCAACATTGCATCGTCAGGCTGCCGCTTGGATAGCTGCCGCTGTACGCGAGGGGCTGTGACGCGCGGTGCAAACGACCGCTGACTGACGGAACGACAACCATGTCTTCCTTGCCGACCGGAAATGCCACGTCGGGGAAAGTGACGTTCAACACGGAAGCTCTGCCGCGGTTCTCGACTTCCAACCGCCATTCGGTTTCCAAGGGCCGTTGCTTGCCGGTCATGTGAACCGTCAACTCGCCCAGCGGCCCAGAGCCGAGGCCAGACCACACGAAACGCGTCTCGCCGGTCGTCTCATCCACGGCCACTTTTGGCACCAACCCCTCGTCCGCGCTCGTGATCCGAGTCTGCTTGCCGTCGGGGAACTCGATTCGGATTGCCCAGCCGGGCGGCGCGATATCCGCCAAGCGTTGGCGCTGTGGATCGGAAGACTTCACCGAACCGCCGGCGCCTTCCGATGACAACGTCGCACGCAGGAAAGCCGGGTAGGTCTTCCCGGTCGCACTACCTTGGCCCTCCATGTGGCTGCCAAATGTGATGCTGTCGCCAAAACAGACGACAGTCTCGCCGGCCAGGACCCGCTCTCGGAGAGCCCCCGCCACCTCGTCGGCTAGAAGCCGATACCCCTTCTCGGCACCGGCAGTCATCGCCGCCACGTTCCGCTTGTACTCCTTCACGCCCACCAACTTGGCGGAGTTCATGGCGTCATTCATGCCGAGGAGAATAACAAGGTGGTCGGGTTTGCCGGCCAGAACGCCGGGTAAACGAGCCAAGGCCTCGCGGGTGTTGGCTCCGGGCGTACCGCAGTTCTGGACCAAGAATTCTTCCGAAGCCACCGCGCCGTCAGCGCCTTCAAGCAAGGCGGAAAACACTATAACGCAGATCAGCTTTCGAGCAATCGTTTCCATCGTCGGTATTCCGTCCGCCGAATACAAATCCGTCGAGTCGCCGCGTCTACTGCTCAAGACTCACGAGTTCTTCGGCAAGTTTTCGTCCACAAAGTGTGTGGAAGGTAATGCCCTTATTTCATCTCAACACTTCACGCCTTATTCCACGCGTTCCTGACATGTCCAACGCTGAATCGAAGATCCTCCTTTCCACCAGCCAGAGGCTCCAATGATATCCAGCCGTCATACCCGCCGTTCTTCAGAACGTTGAAGACGCCTCTAATATCCACGTCGCCCTTACCGATAACGACACCATGCCTGCCGTTCTTAAGCTCACTCACGTGCACATGAACGACCCTATCCACGAACGGTTCGAAAATCTCGGTTCCATCTAGACCGAACTCCACCCCCATGCGTATCCAGTCTTCATAAGACATAGTCCTTTCCGTATGCATCTCTTTCCAAAAACAAAGCGGAATACAACTGAATCCCAAAATAGCCGCCTCGCTGACCGTTTCCGCACCAACCACGCGCCGAGCCACGATCTGTGGACAGATCGCACCAGCAGTCGCCAGCGCAGCGATATCTTTCAGCAACCGTCGACGTGGGATTCTCTCATTCGACTTGTTCATCAGGCTCTCCTCGATGGCAAGTTTGACCCGATGGTTTCCCATCTGGACCTAGCCGCGACCATCACAGCTTGATTTCCATGGAACCTGGTCTTCATCAACCGGGATTCTCCATTTGAGTCTTGCGGTTGTCCGCTCGGCTCGGTGCCCAGATTCCACATCAGCGTGCCACCGTACGAATAGCCCGTGGCTCCCAGGCGCGTGCGGTCCACCTTTTTCTGCTGTTCCAGGTAACTCAGCACTCGGCGCTGGATCGCATACCAAATGTAGTCGGAGGTTTGCTTCGGATCGGTGATGGATTGGCCATCGAGCGTTTTCGAGCGGACCGGGCCCGCGACCTTTCTGTCCATGTTCCCATGGCGCAGACTCTCACGCCGTAGCGGCAGTAAACCCGAATCTCCTCACCCAACACGTAAGCGCTGATGTAGGAATCGATATAGTAGATGCCGCCCTTCGTTTCCTGGCTGACGATCTCCTCTTTGAAGTCGCCTTTGTCGGGATCGTAGTCCGCCCAGAGCGCGGGCGGCGGTATCTGCGGGGCAGCATGCAGCGCGATCAGCGGAGCCAAGAGCAGGAAGGTGAGAAGGGAGCGTGTGCATGTCATGAGTGGTGTTTTCATTTGTTATCCGCCTCTCCACGGTTACCCAACTGGCCGTCGCGTTGAAACTGCTGCCAGTGGGCGGCGTACGCGGCATTGATGAGCCAGGAGGCGACGGTCTTTTCCTCAGTGAAACTGGTGAACGGGGCGGTAGGGAGAGTCTGATAGCCGCCTTCTTCCACGTCCCAGTTCCTCCCCAAGTGACCTTGCTTCTGCTGCAATGTCAGGAGCGTCACGGGGCCTTTCCGCGGGTCGCAGTCGGCCGGCACGCGCGCGGCCCACGAGTGACGTAGAAAAGAAAACACCAGCGGCCAGCTCTTCTTACCCGGCCCGTGACCCGTGCCAGGTTCGACGACGAAATGCCACAGAGCGCCGTGGTCTTTGCGCATCGTCTCGACGACTGCCATGTTTTCCTGCTGAGACGGCCTGGCGAAGAAAGGATCGTCCTCGCCAAACATGATCATGCCCGGCACGTGGGCGGCCCCCGGCTGGTGGACTTGGGCCGTGGTCCCTGGTCGCATGGAAACCCAGGCCCAGACGCGCGCGCCCTCAGTGGCGGGGAAGATGGCGGAGAAGCCGGTTCCGTTGGAGTGACCGTAGAGGAACAACGGCGCATGCTGGAGTTCCGGATGCTGTGACTTCTGTCCGAAGGCTTTCAGCCGGTCGCAGAGCAGGCTCTTCGGCCAGAAACCACGCTGCATCGGGTTACCGATGAACTTGAACATCGCCAGACCAAGATCGCTCGCGATTTTTCTCAGCTTGGGATGCCTGTAGAGCGTCTGACCACTGCCGTGGCCGGACATGACCACCACGCCTTTGACATACTCGATGCCGTCAGGCACCCAGAGGTCGAAGGTGCAGTCTTCCTTCTTGCCTTCGCCCTTCTGCTGAACGGCCCGCTGCCATTGGGCGTCATCGAGCTGCCAATCCCACGTCTTCTGGTTCCGCGGTTGGGTGTTGGTTCGCACCCAGCCGATGCTGTGGCTCGTCGGAAGCTGGATGGTCTCCGAAAGTTCGAGATCCGCGGCCTGGGAGGCGACCGTTGATGCCACCAAAAAGCCGGCTAGGAGAAATAGGGCGGAGAGATGTTTCATCGGGTGGAGTTCCTTTTCACTGCAGCTTGGCTGGGGCTTTGAGCTTGTCGATCAGGTAGTTCGATGTCATCGCGTGTTTCACATCGGGTGCACCCGGATAGACGAAGTCGCAGGCAACACCGACGCTGGCGCATTTTTCCAACAGCTTCACGCCGAAGTTCGACGTGTGCGTCGGATCTCTCTGATTCTGGCTTCTGTTCAAATCAATTGAATAACGATACCATCCACAAACTCCTTTCGCGATCCGACACGCCTGGGCATCTGGCCGAGTGCTGCAAAATGCTTGTGTCGCTGTGCCGTACGCAGGCCCGCACTTATCTGGCGCCGCTCGACACTACAACGCGTACACGGAGAAACTACCGTTCAATGCTGGGCAAGAATGGGCGATCACATCAAATTCATGAAACGCACTCTCACCATCCTCACGGCTCTGCTGCCCGCAGTAACGTCCGCGAGTTCCGCGGAGAAGCCGAACATCGTTCTGATTTTCGCCGATGACCTGGGTTACGGGGATGTGGGTTGCTACTACACGGCAGGTTGTTCGACCAATCAACAGCCCTATTGTTTCATCGAAAATGGCCTGATGCTCAACATGGAACGGGCCACCTACCGCAAACCGGCAGGAAGTTGGCGCAGTGGGATGGCGGCTCCGGATTGGGTGAACGAGACCGTCGATGTGCGTTTCACGGAGCGGGCAGTGAGTTTCATTAAGGCACATCACGAGTCGTCGTCCGAGATGCCATTCTTTCTCTACTTGCCGCTGTCCTCGCCGCATTCGCCGCATGTGACGGCGGACTTCGCCCTGGGCAAATCACAGGCTGGTGTCAGGGGGGACATGGTCTGGCTGGTGGACTGGGCGCTGGGTCAGGTGGATGCTGTGCTGAAGGAGATGGGTATGACGGAGAATGTCGATAATTAAAAGAAAGGAATGAAAATGAATCGGCGCAACTTCAGCAAGCTCGCGATGGCGGCATTGTTCGGCCAGGGATTAATGGGAGTTAACCGTGTTCATGGTGCCGCATCCACCAGTCAACTGGATCGCTTCGGTGGATGGACAGGCAAGAAATTCGAAGCTACTGGCTTCTTCCGCACGGAGCACGACGGCCAGCGCTGGTGGTTCGTCACGCCCGAAGGCAACGCCTTCATCAGCTTCGGCGTGAACCACTACCACGCGGGCTGGTGGGCTCAGGACTACAACCGCGACCATTGGGTGAAGGCCTTCGGCGCCAAACGGCCCTGGGACGCCGCTTGGCGCGACGGCTTTCGCGACGCGGCCCTGGCCGACCTGCGACGCCTCGGACTTAACACGCTCGGCATCCATACCGACGCGCCGATGCTGACGGAGCCGCCTGGCAAGGCGCTCTTCCCTTACGTCGCGCGCTACGAGCCGCTCGTGCTGTCGCATTACCGCAAGCCGACGCCAGAGACCTATGCCGATGTCTTCTCGCCCGAGTACGAAGCGATCTGTGAGGCCGCCGCGCGAGAGATGGCCGAGCCCTACGCCAACGATCCCATGATTCTCGGCTACTGCATGGCCGATGTACCGCCCATGACCGACAGAGACGCCGAATGGCACAAGGGCACGACGTGGCCGCGGCGACTGCGCAACTTGGATGCCAACGCGCCCGGCAAGCAGGCCTACGTCGATACGATGCGCAAGCGCCACACCGACATCGCGGCCTTCAATGCCGTCTATACCACGGAGTTCGCGTCGTGGGACGCGTTGCTCGATGCCAAGGACTGGCGACCAAACGGCAGGCCCGCCAACTGGGCCGAACGCGACGACAACGCCGCCTTCCTGCTGCTCTGCGTGGACAAGTACTACAGCGTCGCAAAGGACGCCCTGCGCCGCGTTGATCCAAATCACCTGTTATTGGGCGACAAGGTTAACGCCAACAGCGACGCCTTCGACACGATCGTGAGCGTTACCAGCCGTTATACCGATGTCGTCAACATCCAGCACTACGCGTCATGGGAGAAGCAGAAGGCCACCATGGACCGCTGGTCCGACAAGGTCGGAAAACCCTTCCTGAATGGCGATTCAGCCTTTACCGTTCCAACCGAAACGATGCCCAACCCATACGGCCCGCACGCGAAGGACCAGGCCGAGCGTGCCAAGTGGACGCGCGAGTTCATGGAGAAGGCAACCGCACGGCCCGATTTCGTCGGCTGGCATATGTGTGGCATGATCGATACTTCCAAGGAGATGCGCGGCAAGGAAAAGCACCAACACCAGGGCCTGATGACGACGCACGGCGAGTTCTACCCGGAAATGGAACAGGCCGTACGTCACGTCTCCTCCCGACTCTACGACATCGCCTTAGGGAAGTAGACGGCGGGAGGACGACCGAACACGGTCTCCATGAAACTAAAGAGTTTCCAGGGGACTCGGCTCTCCGGTGGTTCTGCCGCAGACCAGCTTCTTGCGCAGGGAGGCTTGTTATGTTCGAGTTCTTCGTTTTCACTGGCGGTAATCTCAAATTCGCTGAAAGGGTCTCTATGTGCCGCATCTTGTCAATCGGTTGTTTCCTGTTACTCGCCATCTGCAGTTATCTGCCTGTCTCTGCGCAGGAGAAGATCAGTCACCCGACTCCGCCGGAAGCCGTTCGCCAGGATGGCGTACCGCGAGGAGAGCTGATTCAGGGGACGTTTCGCGACAGCCAAATCTTCCCCGGCACGGAACGAGATTACTGGGTCTATCTTCCTGAACAGCTCGCCGCCGACAAGCCGGCCCCGTTGATGGTATTCCAAGATGGCAAGGCCTATTGCAACGCCAACTGGGGATCGCGGGCTCATATCGTCTTCGACCACCTCATTCACGAGGGAGCGATGCCACCCACCGTCGGATTGTTCATCAATCCGGGTGTTGTTCCGTCTGCGCATGATCAGGCGCTGCCGCGAAATAATCGTTCTTTCGAGTACGACGACGTGAGCGACCGATACGCGCGGTTTCTGATCGAGGAAATGATCCCGTTCGTCGAGTCCACTCACGGCGTGAAGATCAGCGAGGATGCCAACGACCGGGGGATTTGCGGTGCTAGTTCAGGCGGAATCTGTGCCTTCGTCGCGGCGTGGAATCGGCCGGACGCGTTTCGGCGAGTGTATTCCATGATTGGAACTTACGTTGGACTTCGGGGCGGTGACGAACTGGCCACGTTGGTGCGGAAGACAGAACCGAAGCCGCTGCGCGTCTTCTTGCAGGATGGTGACCAGGATCTGAATATCTACTGCGGTGACTGGTGGATGGCCAACCAGACGATGAGCCGGGCGCTGCAATGGGCCGGTTACGACGTGGAACACGTATGGGGCAAAGACGGCCACAGCCACGAACACGGCGCAGCGATCTTTCCCCAGGCCATGCGATGGTTGTGGAAGGACTATCCGCAACCGGTCCGTACTCACCTGGACCGCTCGTCGAGCAAAGCGCGCGAAATGTTGGTCGACGGAGCGGGCTGGGAGCTGATTGGCGACGGGTATCAGTGGGCGGAGGGACTGGCTGTGACGCCAGACGGCACTTTGTATTTCAGCGATGTCCCGGCGGCCAAGATCTACCGGGTCCGCCCCGGATGTGAGCCGGAGGTGTTCGTTCAGGATTCGGGCAAGGCCAATGGGCTGGCTCTCGGTCCGGACGGTCGTTTGTACGGAGCCTGCAGTGGCATCAAAAAGATAATCGCCTGGGATCTGAAGACGGCGGAGGCCGAGGTCATCGCCGAGGGCTTCGCCAGCAATGACCTGGTCGCGCTGCACAACGGCAACATCTACGTGACCGATCCGCGAGGCAAGCAGATCTGGTTGATCGACTCGACCACGCATCAAGCGACAGCGGTAGACAAATTCGACGGATGCAACGGCATCACGGTCAGCCCGGACCAAAGCCTGTTGTATGTGGCCCACTTTCCCGATCGTTTCATTTACAGTTACCGGATCGGCGACGATGGACAGTTAGCCTACAAACAGCCCTACTTCCATCTGCACCTTCCACCGATCGGTACCGAGAGTCATGCCGACGGGATGTGTACCAGTGCCGAGGGCTGGTTACTGAGCGCGACGGAATGCGGCATCCAAATCTGCGACCAAGCGGGCCGGGTCAACCTGATTCTGCCAAAGCCCGGCCAGGGGCGACGCGTGTGTTACGTGCGGCTGCACGAAAACACCCTGTACGCCGCCACGGCCGACGCAGTCTGGAAACGCCCGGTCCAAGTGATCGCCGCTAAGCCGTACCAGCCGCCGGTAATCCCGCCCAAAGCGAGGTAGTAGACGAAACGCGGCTGGCTGCCGGACGACGGCCACACCCGAATTTCCATGCCCCGGAATGGCATGTTCGTCTTTGAGCAGAGCAAGTGGTGATGAACCGGGCAATCATGTGTGGGGACTGGATAGGTTGCCAACAGGGAGGGCGACCCTTCTCCAGCGACCAAACGTGTTGATCATCAAGTAACCATTCTCATCGAAGGACAACGCGTCACGGTGAGTTCCAGTCCCGCACCGACTTACGCAAGTTGGGAACTTGCACTTACCTGCTTGGGTCCGACACAGGCGACCTTCGAGTAGTCGATTATTTCAGATGTGTGTCGGACCTCTGAAGTTCTTGAGCAATCAAGAATCTCAAGGGCGTGCGCCGCCGACCCTGGTTTGCACGGTGCCGTTTTCTGCAGAGGTGCTGCTCACCTCGGCGCGCAACGGCTATATTCTCGACTGCGGCGGACATGCAACCGCTGCAAGTTTGAGTGGCGGCGAAATGCGGTCGATGTGTCACGCCGCCGCTCGATACTCTGAACGAGTAGTATGCGGCGTCCCCAATTGGCTGCCGGCGCGTTAGACTACACATCTTCTGCTTACTTGGTGGAATCCCTTCTGAAGGCGAACATCCAGTGCAGTTTTTGTGCTGCAAGGGGCATTTGAACGTCTGCACTTATTGACTCTTTGAGCGTTCCGAGCAGGTGGCAGGGTTAATCTCCACGCTAACAAAGGAGTTGGAATCGTGAATATGCGAGCAAATTTCGAAAGTCTGACGACATTGATGCGGTCGGGTGACAACGAAGAGTGCTGGCAGAAATACTATTCCGAGGACGTGGTAAGGAGGTACACCAATGTAAAGCCGTGGGTGGGCCGGGAAACATGCCGCCAGCGGGTCCAAGAGTTCCTCGACGGCCTCACATCAACGCCGCGAGTTGAATGGAAGACTGTGGCGTTCGATGACGACAATCAGGTAAGCATCTTCGAAATCTACCACGAGTTCAGCCACAAGGCGTACGGCGATATTCGCCAGACAGAGGTCCACGTCCAGCGATGGCGTGACGGCAAGATTTACGACGAATCCATTTATCTGATGCCGCTCAACGAAGAAGCTGATTCCGAGGCTTGCTCGTAAAGAACGGCGTCACAGAAGTGAGTCAACCGCACGATGCTTAAGTGCGGCGGGCACATCGACCGTCCTCAATTCGAGAAGCTCCAATCTGCACGAGGTTGGACAAACCGACGCGACCTGGAGGTTGCGCATAGGCGCCGAGGTGCGATTCACCTCAGCAGGAAACGGCGTGCCGCTCGCGCTAAGAACGCCCTCACCTTCGTCTCGGACCGCTCTTCGCCAACTGACGTAGGTCACATCGACCTCTGAAGCAAGCCGGAATCCGAAGGTATCGGAATGACGACGCCAAGAGTTGCCATGCGGCATTGGCGCTAAATCAGAACGATTCGTGCGGCAGGGGTGTCGGACTCTGCAGTTGTTGCGTAATCAGGGTTTTCGGCGGTGCGCCACCGCCGCGCGCGACGGGAAGGAAAAATGCCTTCATTGAAGTGGACCTCAGCGTACTGAAACGACGGGTAATTCTTGGACTCGGTGCTCGATCTTCGCGCGAAGCCAAGCGAAGCCTGCTGGGCTTCACGCAATCGCCTGCTGCTGAATTGGGCTACAGGTCGGTCGGGGTCACGGTAACTCTTTGCAGTGAAACTGGTTACGGATCCTGCTTTGTCCTTTTGGGGATATCCTCTGAATCACACGCGGCGAGAGATATTGTATTCTCTCAAGAATCTTCGGCAGGTTTTGTTGGATCGGTGAATAGGTAGATGTATGTCGAATTCCGCCGATGAAACGCCGAACGTATCCGATCGTGACTTCATGCGACTGTTTGTGAAGTACGAGCCCGCTCTGCGGGCGTAACGCCTTCACCCCTGTGAACGCGGTGTACGCTCAGGAGCCCGGCATGGAGGTATCTGTCGAGGTCGACTGGATGGCCGAAGTGTTAAGAGGCGGGATGACTTCGGTGGCGCTCGTGATCTTGCTCATGGCCGGTATCATTCTTACCGTGGAACGACTACTTGGCTTACGCCGCAGGTTTGTCTCGCCGGTAGGCCTGCCCGACACGGTTGCCCCCCTGTGGCACCAGAACGAATTCACGAGCATTTTTGACGCCTGTGAGAAGCAACCCAGCACTCTCGGCCGGATGATCGAGTTCCCGGTCCATCACCGGGAAGCCGATCCCGGGTCGTTGATTGCCGGGGCGCAGGACGTCGCGGCCCGGGAGATGAAGAAGCAGAGTCAGAAAACCTACTCGGTCGCGGTGGTCGCGGCATTGGCACCGCTCCTCGGATTCCTGTTGATCGAGCGCTGGACAATTGCAGCAGAGAACTTCCAAGCCTCCCTCGAAGCGGGTAGAGTCTTTCGCGAGCAGAAGCAGTTCAACTCCGCCTTACGCGAGCTAGACGTTGCACGATCCCAGGCCGCAAACGACACCGAACGCGGTTTGGCTAGCACAGGCTTCTTGTACCGCTTTGTTCTCGCACGCACCGATTCGACGATCATCCGGTCAAGCTGACCCCGGTATTTGCGATGGTTGGCGTACGGATGTACCTGGACCAGATCAATTGCATCATCGGAGTAGACGCTAGGCCACTCTTGGATGCCAGAAAACGAAACCGTGATTGGGCGGCCTGCCGGATCCATCTTCCGGACCGCACTGGACGCCCGCTGCACGAATTCCAATCCCTCCTCCTCTGTTGCCCCGGTCGCAAGGTCCAGCTCGGAAAAAAGCTCCCAGGCGACGATATTCGGTCGATTCCTCCACCGACGCACCATCTGAGCGAGCCATTCGAGCCAAAGTTGCTGGCATCGCGTTTCCGCGAACAGTTCCGACGGGCTCTTGGCCGGCCCGCCAAGCTCTGCGTTGTACATGTCGCGATCCCAGTAATGCCAGGGCTTACCGTCGCTGCCGTCGTTCCATTGTCCCCACGCTCCCGGCGCCCAGGATCCAGTCGCCCGCAGCTAGGGCATGGATGCAGTAGCCGCTGACGTTCGGATTCGATCGTACGGCTTCGATCATTCGCTTATTGGCGGCGCCGTGAATCGACTGCTGGTCCAGGCAGAACTGTTCAAGGTCCGGGTAGAGACCGCCGAAGCCGCTTTCTTTGAGCACGCGCTGCTGATCCTCGGCCAGGCGATGATGGTAGCGGTAGGCAGGCGTCAATGGATTGCCGTCGCGCCGAAACCGCTCGTTGTTGTCGACCAGATTCGGCAGACTGCCGTAACCGAGTTCGGAGACAAAGGACATCAGGCCGGGAATGACGTTCCGCCCGGGTGCCTTCGCATACAGGCCGCTCGCCTTCTTTTCTTCCTCAGTCAAGCCGATGGAAAGGAAACCGTCGTAATACCATTTGTTGATGAACGGTCCGGGGTAGGTGTGAATATCGTTGAATCGAATTGGTTCATACTCGTTGGGCAGATACATCCGAGCTCCGTAAGCCCAGCCGCCCGACTCGTCGAGGATCAATCGTGTCGGGTCCAGTTTCCGAGTCAACAACGCCATGGGCCTCATCATCTGCTTGAGGATCGGCCGATGGAGTTCATTGAAAAGCTCCCACTGAACCACGCAGGCCCGGTTTCGGTCGCGGAGCACAGCCTGGCGGATCTCGTGTTCCACCCGCGACGGCAAGTAGGGTGTCGACAGGGGCAGTCGCATGCATTCGAGTGCCGGGCTGCCCACGACCAGTACTCCCATTTCATCCGCCAAGTTCAACCACATCGGCGCCGGCGGTCGCCGCCAGGGACGAATCATGTTGAAGCCGGCGTCCTTGGCCAACTGGATTTCTCGCACGGCCATCTCGCGGCTGTCGGGATAGGCGATTCTGTTCGGGTACAAGCCCTCGAAAAACGTCGCTTTCAGATAGATGGGCTTGCCGTTCAGGTAGAACTGTTTGTCGCGGATGGTGAACTCGCGCATGCCAAACCCTGCGGTCCAACGATCTGATCCTGCCAGCGAAACCTCGGCCTGATACAGATACGGGCTATCCGGAGACCAGTACCGGGCATTGGGGACTTTGAGCGTTTCCGTATGCTTGCTCACGCCGGGTCTCAGAGATACTGCACGGTTCGACTTGGCGACGATTTGGTCGGGATCTTTCGCCGAACGAATGGTCGTCTCAAGTTGGACGATCTTGCTCACTGAACCATTGTTCTCCAGCTCCATGTGGAACGTGGCGGTATCGCCTTCAATTCTGGGTTCGATGAAAACGTCCCGGACCAGAGTATCGCCCGTTGCGACCAATCTGACTGACTGCCAAACGCCGCCCGCGATCCCGCCGCGCCATTGCGGAGTCTCCAGTGGCCCTACGCCATCAATGGTCTTGTCTTGCAGGATGATCGGCCCGACCACTCGCAGAAGCAGCGTGTTTTCTTGCCCGGTCGTGATGAGGTTGTCGACACGGAACTCGAACGGCGTGAACCCTCCTTCGTGACACCCAACCACCTCGTCGTTCAACCAGACCTCGGTCAGATGATTCACCGCATCGAACTGCAACCGAACCGTTTTGCCAGCCCAACTCGCGGGAACGTGGAACTTGCGTCGGTAGAAAGCAACGCCTTCGTAATCTTGCTCGATCAGTTCCCAGCAGCTAGGCACCTGAATCGGACGAATGTCCGAGCGTTTGGAGTACACATCGTCGCGATGCCAGTTGGATTCCCGGCCTTCGTTCTCGGAGTCAAAAACGATCTCCCAGGTTCCATCAAGCGATTGCACCTGCCTGTCCTCTGCAAGTCCAAGACCTGGAAGACACAGTAGGTTGGCGACCAGCAACAACAACGTTTCCTTTCTTTCAGTCATTATCAACTCCTTCTGTCTATTGATCGCCGTTGTTTTTGCCCTTGGCGGCCTTCCTCGCATCCACTTTCGCCTTGTGAATTTGGTATTCCGGCCAGGACAATGTGCCGTCTTGGTTGGCGTCGGCCTTGGGGTGCTTTCTGAAGAAGTTGTCTTTCCAGACTTCGTCAGCGGATTTCGCCGGCGCTGATGCGGGTTCGGGGAGCTTCGCGTCCAACTTCGCGCGAAATGACTCCAGCATGGATGCGTATTCCGGGTTGCTGGCCAGGTTTGTCCATTCGTAAGGATCTTCTGCGTTGTGATATAGTTCTTCTTTGCCGTTGGAGTAGCGGATGTAACGCCAGTCCTTTGATCGCAACGAATAGCTTTGTTTTGCGGGATCATAGAATCTCGCCCATTTGTACAGCGCGGTGAGTACTTCGTCGGGACCCGACCACTCGTCGGTTTTTGGATTCTCCAGAAACGGTCTCAGGCTGTGCCCATCGAGCGGACGCCCCTTGTCGTTCTTCTTTGTCTCGCCAGTCAAACCGCAGAGGTCGATCAACGTTGGAAAAAGATCGATCAACGAGACGGGATGATCGGCCACGCCTCCCGCTTTCACAATGCCTGGGGCGCGCACAATCAACGGAACTTGCGTGCTCTCCTGCCATAGCGAGTTCTTGTAGAGATAGTCCTTCTCGCCCATCCCCCAGCCGTGATCGCTGGTGAGGACAATGATTGTGTTGCCTTTGAGAGGACTGTTGTCCACTGCGTCGAGAATCTGGCCGATCAATTCGTCGACTGAAGCAACGCAAGCGAGATACGCCTGAATGAATCGCCGGAGCGCTTCATCCTGCGTATCATAGGACGTGACCAGTTTGGTGAATAAGCGCGAGCCCATGTCCTCTGTGCGTTCGGAATCCGGCTCCTTGCCGGCCGGGATGCCGCGAACCGAACGGTGGTGCGTGTCTTCGACATCGCCGGACTTCATGACCGGAAGTTTGATGAATTCCAAAGGGAACTGTTTGAAGAAACGGTCGGGAACGATCAGGGGGGTGTGAGGCCGGATGAACCCGACGCCCATGAAGAACGGCTTGCCAGATGACTGATTCGCGAGTTCGCGCAGCTTGTCGACAGCCCATTTCCCATTCAATTCATCGGCGGTCATGTCGCGGTCTTGCTGTGAGTCCACTCGGAGCGATCGCATCCCTTTCCAGTTTCCGGTCTGCCAACTGTAGGACTTGCCATCGGCGAACGTGCGGCCTGTCAAATTGACCAACGGGCCAAACGATCCGTCAATCGTTCCAATGTCGCGGTAAGGCGATGGCACATCCGGATGAGCGACGCGTTCGGTTCCGTCAAACGCAAACGGTCCGTAGTCGGCGAGGTTGCCGTATTCGACCCACTCCTGGCGGTTCAGGTGGTGCATCAACTTCCCTGTGCCCAACGTGTGGTAGCCATTGGCGCGGAACTGGTCCATGATCGTACGCGAGTTTCGCAGCACTTCGTTCTGGTCCCACCGATCGAAGCCGAAATTGCACGAAGTGTGCGGGTAGAGTCCGGTGAGGAAGCTGGCGCGAGAAGGAGCGCAGATTGGAATGTTGCAGTGGGCTTGCGTGAAACAAACTCCGCTCTCGCACAATCGCTCGATGTTTAGCGTCCGCGCCTGCGGATGTCCGCCGAGGCCTTCGATGTAGTCGTTCAAGTCATCGCAGACGATAAGGATGACATTCGGTTTGTCGGTGGCGACTGCCAGAGACGCGCCAAAGAAGAACAGGTAGACGCTTGCAGCAAATGATGTGATCCTCAATTCTCGGTTCCTTTCAATACCCGCTTCCAGATCGACTCCAACTCGTTGACTGCCAACGAATGGATCAGCACTTCCCGATTCAAGGAGATGGAAAGAGTGTGATTCTCCGGAATCTCGAACTCGTAACTGGATGCCACGGTGCCTCCTCCGTTGGCGTAGAGTTCCAGCGAGGCTCGATCGGCGAGGACTCGCAGCTTGACCCTGCCGTCGATCAGCGGGGCGGGGCAGGACTTGCCTTTGAAGCTGAAGCACTTTGCTTCCTTCATTTCTCCAGATGGTGTTCTGAGTTTCATCAAGTTTCCGTAGGTGATCTTCACCCCACGGACCGTCAGGTCGACGATGCCATCAGCACCAGGCTCGAATTCGACCGAGAGATCAACGAGTTCCGGCTTGAGTTTCGAGAGGGCCTGGTTGGCCGCGGTGGCGTTGAGATTCCTGAATTCGTACGACTTGCGATACAGGCTTCCAATTTCCGGCACGGGCCAGCGGAAGAGACGAATGCCTTCCGGTGTCGTTCGCAAGGTCAGATCGGTAGGGAAAGCCATCTGTTGATTAAAAGGCATTCCCTCGACAAGAAAGGGGCACTCCGGACGCCGATCGTTCATCCAGCCGATCTGGACGACACGCCCATCGGGGCCACTGTTGAAGCTCTGTGCGGCGTAGAAATTCTTTCCAAAATCGCCACGATGCGTCTCACCCTCGGTCTCGAATCCGGCGCCCGTGAATTGGCCAATCTCGTAGTCGAAGCTGGCGTCGGTGATCACCCATTTCATGTTGTTTCTGTCGCCATCGACGGGAAGCTGGAACAGGTCGATGCACTCGGCGGCCCATTTGCGATTGATGTCCCCGGCCTTCACCCAGTCGGTAAGGTTGTCGGATTCGAAGATGCGGATGACTCGTTCTTTGCCGCCGAGGATGAGAATCATCTTCCACTTCTGACGTGCCTCGTCCCACAAGACCTTGGGGTCACGTTCGCCTTTCATGACGCCCTGGTTTGGCACGACAGGCTCGCCGTTGTTGTACAGCGTGTAAGTGCGTCCGCGATCGGTGCTGTAGGCCATCGCCTGGTAGAAGCCTTCTTTCCACGTTGTCGTGAAGAAGGCGACCAGCGTCTTCGTATCGCCGACCTGTTTGCCGAGGCTGTTGTTGTGATCGACGACCCCGGTGCCCGACCAGATGGCGCCCCTGTTGTACGGCAGAATCACGTGCGGTAACTGCTCCCAATGCACCATGTCTTTACTGACGGCGTGGCCCCACGACTTGGGACCACGATTCACACTCAAAGCACAGTGCTGGAAGTAGAGATGCCACTCGCCGTCGCAATAGACCATGCCATTCGGATCGTTGATCCAGTTCTTGCGCGAGCTGAAGTGAAACTGCGGACGCAACTTCTGGTCGTATCCGACGTCGCTGTAGGACGCAAAGGTACGATGGGCTGGATCCATCCGGCCGGGCTTGAGCAGCGCGGGATCGGTGCCGGCAACCGAAGGCGCCGTGGATCGGGCCGCGCGGTGTTCAACAGGCAGCGACGAAGGCATGGGGCGGTTGGACTGGAAAATGTGGTCGATGTTAATGTGTCCCCAGCCGTCGGAATGGGCATCCACGATTTCGAGCGTAGCTTGCTTTCCAGCGAACTCAGCGACGTCCCACGACTGCCAGTCCATGATCTCGCGTCCCTGAGAGTCCTTACGCGCCGAACCGACGGCAGTGCGGCCGGGTTTGCCGTCAACGAGGAGATTGATACAGGTTTTGCCAGCATGGCGGCCGGCGCCGATCAGAAAGTTGATGTGCTTTCGTTCAATCACAAACGGCGAGGACGTCAGCGTGCCGGTCGTCTTGTCGCCATTCAGGAACGTATTGACGAGGCCCTTGCCGAGATAACCGGCAACTTTGTTTCGCGGTGAGACGCCAGCGATGGCAGGCCGGTCGCCAAAGGCTTCGCCCACGGTTTTCCAGTCGCCGTAGGAGTCGCCTTCAAAATCGGCGACGAGGATGTCGTCCGCGGTGGGCGTGTAGGGAGCTGGCGTGATATCGTCAGCGCCGGTGTTTTTGCTGGGTGGAATGGCCCGTCCTCTCGTCACAGCGACAGCAGCGGTCTTCGTCGCGGTTTCATTCGCCGCGATAACATCGGGTAGACCCATGAAGTCACGGAGGCGCGGAAGATCGCCGGGCTCGGAGATGATCGGTTTTGCATTCTCGACAAAGCCTGCGGGACGCAAATTGGCGGCGATGCTTGCGGCATGTTTCGCCAGCAGTTCTTCAAGCTCCCGAACGATATCGGGATGCTGAGCGGCGAGGTCGTTTGTTTCGCCGAGGTCGGCAGCCAAGTCGTACAGCTCGCTCTTACGACCGCGCGATTTGACCAGTTTCCAATCGCCGCGGCGAATCCCGTCGACTTCATAGTAGCGAACTTCGTGGGCTGATTGCGCCCCAGGTTTTCCGAGCAAGGCATCCAGCGAGTCTTTTCCGTCAATGATGCGATCGTCAGGCACTTTGGCGCCGACCAACCTGGCCAGGGACGGAAAGATGTCCGTGGTCGTAACAATCGCATTCGATTCGGTTCCCGGTGGGATCGTACCAGGCCACCAGGCGACAGTTGGTTCGCGCATGTGCCCTTCGTACTTCGGGCCGCCTTTGCCGCCGCGTAGCGGGCCCATGCTCATGCCTCCCGCCCCTCCGTTGTCCGAGGTGAAGAGGACGAGCGTCTTCTCCTCGAGCCTCAATTCCCGCAACGCGTCGAGAACGCGGCCAACGCTGGTATCTACCTCTTCGACATTGGCGCGATTCACGTCACCGTCGGCCTTCTTCAGAATTTCGGGACGTGCATAACGCGGGTTGTGGACATACGCGTGAGGCAGGTAAAGGAAGAACGGTCCGTCCCGATGTTTCCTGATGAACTTGACGGCCTCGTCCGTCATGACCTCACACAGCAGGGATTGATCCGCACCGTCGCTGACATAGGCCACCGCTTCGTTCTGCCGGATGATCGGCAGCGGCGTGTAAGGGCCTCGATTCGTGACGGGATTGCCGCGCTTGTTGCCCGGCCACATGTCGTTCGAGTAGGGAATGCCGAAGTATTCGTCGAAGCCCTGCGCAAGCGGTAGGAAATCGGGTTGATCCCCAAGATGCCATTTGCCGAAGCAGCCGGTGGTGTAGCCTTCGGCCTTGAGCAACTCGGCAATCGTGATTTCATGCGGGTTCAGACCGCGGGATTCGCCGGGGAAGACCACGGAGCCATCCATGCCGATCCGGTGAGCATAGGTCCCTGTCATCAACGCAGACCGTGACGGAGTACAGGCCGTATTTGACACGTAGAATTGTGTCAGCCTCAGACCTTCTCTGGCCATTCGATCTAGATTTGGTGTCTGGTTGACCGTATTGCCGAACGGGCCGATGTCTCCGTAGCCCATGTCGTCAATGAAGATGATCACGACGTTCGGCTTGTCGGCTGCGAGAGCTGATGCGCATTGGCTTCCACACGCAAGAGCGAGGGTCAAACTCGCGCAAAGACGCAGAGTCGCGGGGATTATTCGCTTTGAGTTTATGATCACTTTGCTATTCCTCGCTTTCAGTATTGACGAGATCGAAGGAATCCGTCCTGAACGGTGATGCGGGGAAGCCTTCTTTGGAGTACAGGTTGGCCCGTGAAGGATTCAACGCCCAGCCATAGCGCACCGAAGCGGGCGTCTTCACATCCGGGCTGCTGACAACCACGACGTCTTTGCCGCCTCGAGTCTCGATGACGGCATTGGCCCAGACGAACTTTTTGTCGGAGCTGGCGATGGCAAACGATTCCAGCTTATTGCCTTTGGCCATCAGCCCGGAACCGGTGTAGTCGAAAAACAGAACGACTTTGTTGCCTTCGATCTCGTGGCGGACATAAACCGGACTGGTAGGCGTTCCCTTTCCGTAGGTCATATTCAGGATCGTCGACGCCAGACGCCAGCCGATGTCCTGCTTGTTCTTGGGGTGGATGTCGTCGGCTTCGCCGATGTCGATCGTGACTGCCATTCCGGTGTTGGGCGTGCTTAGCCGAACTTGCAGGAAGCTCTCGCGACACAGAGGCCAGCCACTGTATTCAATATTCGGCTCCGTTTGCGGCTGCTTGAAGTTGGGCAGTTGTACGAAGTAGAAGGGCAACTCGTCCGACTGCCAGTCTCGGCGCCAGTTTTCAATCAATCGCCTGAGTTGAACGTCGTAGTACTCTGCTCGTCCCGGCATGAACGCGTTCGATTCGCCCTGATACCAGATCACGCCCTTGACTCCGTAACCAACGATCGGCGCGATCATGCCGCGGTACAGATTCCCGGGATAGTTTTTGTCTTTGTGCGGATCCAATTCCCGGCCTGGGCGACGTGGTAGCGGTTTGTTCTCCGCTTTCGCTTTTGCGGCTGCGATCTTCCACGCTTCTAGCTTCCGTCTATGCTCTGCAATGGCCTTTTCTTCGCTGTACCCGACGGCCTTTTTCTCGCGGATTTCGATTTCATGTTGCGCCCAGTGATCGTCCTTTAGATAAGCAGCATCCATCCATGATTCGATCAACGTACCGCCTCCGGCCGCAGTGATGATTCCGATGGGAACTTGCAGTTCTTTGTGCAGTTCGCGAGCGGTGTAGTAGGCCGTGCCAGAAAAACGGCCCACTGTCTCTGGAGAACAGGCCTGCCAATCCGCCTCAACGTCATTGGCGACCGTCATGGTGGGATGGATTCGGATCTTGAATTCGCGGACCAGGGGATAGTCACCCGCTGCGATTTCTTCCTCAGCATTCGCACATTTTTGAACCATCATCGCCATGTTGGACTGGCCGGAACACAGCCACACGTCGCCGGACATGACGTTGTGAATCTCGACGGTATTCTTACCTTTGAGCGTCAGGGTGTGCGGTCCGCCGGCCGGTGGCGTCTGTAGTGTGACGTGCCACTTGCCTTTGGCGTCCGCGACTGCTGATGCCTGGCGCCCCCAACTTCCGGAAACGGTGACTTTCTCATCGGGATCTGCCCAGCCCCAGACCGCGGCCTGAGCTTCCCGTTGAATCACCATGTGGTCGGTGAAGAGTTGCGCCGGTTTGACTTCGGCCTGTGCCAGCGGCGCGGTGAGGGTCACAAACGCGACCATCAAGCACTTGTTTGTTTGCAGCGTTATCATTCTTGCCTTCTCGTTGTCGAGTACCTTCGCGAACCTGAATCGTTACCAGTTGATTGATTCTTCTCCGATTCCGGCGTCGATGAACTGGCTGACATTCTCTTTGCTCCGGTGTCTGGCTACATGGATGGCGATGGTGTTGCCGCCATCCTTCAGGGCTGCGGCGATTTCCGGACGGAGTGGAATGTCCTTGTAGGTCCCGTTGTTTCCGTTCTGGAGTTCGAAAGCATTGAGGCCATTGATAAAGACCGTTGCGCTGTCATCGTAGGCAATCCGCAGCACGGGGCGTTTCAGCTTCTGCGGTGCCTCCAGCTCGAAGGTCCGCACGACCCACAGGTCGGGTGATGTCCATTCGGTACGAATCTGAATGCTGCCGTTGCGGTGGAACTTATGCCCGAATACTCCCGGTCCCTCTTCCCAGCCGGAAAGATCGGCGCCGGGCTGGTTCCATCCGTCTGCCGGCTTCTCCTCGGTGTATCGCCACGCCTGAGCAGTCTCGCGCGAGGTCGGCACCAGCATTTGCGTGCCGGGCGTGTCCGGAAATTGACGTTTGGCGGCCGCTTTGGCGAACAGGTCGATGTCCGCTTTGATCACCTTGCGGTCGTAGGTGAGCAGGCCGTTGACTTCCGTCTCGACATCCGTGAGTTGCGTATAGATGGCGGCTGAAGTGCCGCTCTCACGGTCAACTCGATCCACAATACGCCACAAGTCGAGATACTGTTTCTCATATTGGCGTTGGTCTACGCAGGTGCCGTAGACCGATGATTCGGTCTGATTGGTGACCCAAAGGTGGCCGGGAATGACGAGGCCGAGGCCGCCGAATTCGCCCAGCGTGCCGATGCGCTTTTCTTCCGGTTTCACCGGAACCGCTCCGTGGTACTTGTGGCGATCGATCACATCGCCGCAGTCAGGAGGCAGATACCAACCGCTGCCGCTGTTCAACAAGCGGGTCGGGTCTTCGATTCGAGCCATCTCAGTTAGACGCGGGGTGTCATACTGTCCCCAGGCCTCGTTGAAGATCACCCACATGATGATGGAGGGGTAGTTGTAGTGCTCCCGGATCATCTCCCGCATTTCCAGTTCAAACTGGTCGGCGAGTTCCTTGCTCCTCGGTACGCCATCTCGAAAGCCGCGGGCGTCTTTGCCGGCGGCACCATTGGGCATGTCCTGCCAGACGAGTAGCCCGAGTTTGTCGCACCAGTAATACCAACGGGAAGGTTCGACCTTCACATGTTTGCGAGTCGAGTTGAAACCGAATCGCTTCGTCATCTCCAGATCGAACTTCAGTGCCTCATCCGTGGGAGCCGTGTAGATGCCGTCCGGCCAGTACCCCTGGTCCAGCGGACCGGCCATGAAGATCGGCTCGTTGTTCAGCATCGGACGCAAGTGGCCTTTCTCATCCTTCGCCATTGAGATCTTGCGCATGCCGAAGTAGCTGCTGACCTTGTCGTCGCCCAACGTGATTTCCAGGTCGTAGAGAAACGGCGTTTCGGGCGACCACAGCTTTGCGTTGGGAACGTTCAGCACAATGGCAGTGCCGGCCTTGCCTTGAGCTTGAGAGACGACGGTCTCGTCATCCTTGATTACAACATGTGCCATACCCGCATCTGCATGGACGGTAACAAAGACTGTCCCCCGGTCGATGTCCGGCGTGATCTTCAAACCGGAAACATGGTTCGCTGGAACAGTCTCCAGCCAGACTGTCTGCCAGATGCCGGAGGTCGCGGTGTAGAAAATGAAGGCGGGCTTATCGAACTTGTTGTAGTCCTGCTTGCCCTTGGGACCGCTCTGGTCATCCACCACCGAAACGACGAGTGTGTTCTCGCCGGCTTTCAGGGCCTCGGTTATATCAATGGAAAAGGCATCGTAGCCGCCTTTGTGCGTGCCGACCTTCGTGCCATTCATCAACACCGTCGTCTCATAGTCTACCGCCCCGAAATTCAAGAGCAGGCGCCCGCCTTCCGCCAGAGCTGGCGGCGTGAATTCGCGCGAATACCACAGACGGTCATCGCGTGTGAACTTTCGCTTTACTCCGGAAAGCGCGGACTCAATACAGAACGGGACGAGGAGCTGCCCCTCAAACTCCGTCGGCTGAGGGTCGTTCACACGCGTCACCGCATAATCCCACAGCCCATTCAGATTCACCCAGTTGTTACGGACCAACTGTGGCCGCGGATAATCCGGGAGCGGGTTATCGGGGTCAACGTCATCGGCCCATCGCGTCATGATATGCCCCGGCACTGGCTTCCAGTCGCCAGAGACATTCACGCCGAACAATGCCACAAGGACAAGGGCCGACATACGAATGCGTTGTGTCATCATAGGTTGCCTCATTCGCAGGCAGGAAAATGGGACGATTTCAGCTTCGTAACCCGCAGCGAACGAATGTTCACGTCGCCGTTTTTCGCATACAGTTCGACTCCCGTCGCTTGCTCCTTCGGCATGAAGAACGAAGTTATTGATAGCGCCCCGTGATTGGCAAAAGTCTCGATCGACGTGCGGTCGACGAGCATCCGCAAGTGGACCACGCCGTCGATCGCCGCTGCCTCGGCTGTGCAGCCGAGGGCCGAGACCTTGCCGCCGGCCCAGGTGATCCCCGTTTCGTGCAAGCGAAGACCGAACTCGGCCACGTTCTCCGGCTCGATTTCCATCTCGATGTCGAACAGTTCTCCCGAGATCTTTGACAGCGGATTCTCGCCCGGTTTGAGCGTTTTGTCTTTCAACGTAAACGTCTCGCTGTACAGCCTCTCGATCTCCCTGACCGGGGACCTGCACAGCCGGATCCCCTTGGTCATCGTGCGCAGCGTCAACTCGCAGGGGAAACTCTGCTGTTGATTGAAGGGCATGCCCGGATAGCGTCCGCCGGCCATCCAGGCGATCTGCACCCTTCGGCCGTCGGGCGAATTCGTCCACGTTTGCGCGGCATAGAAATTCCGGCCAAAATCGCCGCGGATCGGTCCGGCCTCGGGCGTGAACCTCTTTCCATTGAACGTGCCGACAAAGTATTGAAAACCGGCGCCGTAGAGAATCCATTTCTCGTTGGTTGCGTCGCCGTCGACGGGCAGTTTGAACAGGTCGGGGCATTCGTGGATGCTCCCGTGCTGGAAGTCCGAAACGTGTGTCCAATCCTTCAGATTCGGCGATGTGAAGAAACGGGCGTGCCCTCTCCGCAAGTGAAGGCCCATCACCCAACGCTTTGTTGGCTCGTGCCAGAACACGCGCGGGTCGCGTTCGGTATTATCGATTCCCTGGTTTGGCACGACCGGGTTGTTTGCATAGCGAGTCCATGTGCGGCCTCGATCCGTGCTATAAGAAAGGCTTTGACTGAAAGGGATGCCGGCCGACGTGTAGCAGAGGACGATCGCGTTTTGGCCGAATCCGGCGATATTGTCTCTGTCAACAACGCCGGAACCAGAGAAGATGGCGCCGAGCTTATCGGGCAGGATCGCGATGGGCAGTTCCTTCCAGTGAACCAGGTCACGGCTCACCGCATGACTCCAGCGGGAAGGCGGCTTGCTGGGATGGTTCAGATGGCCGGGGATGCCAAGCCCGAACGGATTGTGGTCGTTGAACAAATGATATTCGCCGTCGAAATACACGAGTCCGCAGGGGTCGTTGATCCAGCCCTTCTGCGTTGTGTAATGAAACTGTGGGCGGTATCGCTCCGTGTATATCTCGGACTTGCCAGCATCGCTCTGCGCGAACGCACTTGACGTGAAGAGCAAGAAGGCGAGCAAATCGGTGGTGATGGTTCTTCTCATTTCAATCTCAGGTAATCCAGCCCAAAGATGTGGTTCCCCGCGTGGGTGTCCTTGGACTTCTCATTGTGGCCGATCGCGGTGGCTTTCAACACGTGTGTGCCCGTGTGGAGCTGCACGGTTCCCAGCGAGACCTCGCCGGTCGTAGTGACCTTGGGGTCGTACAGGTCGATGGGCTTGCCGATTGTTTTCCCGTCAACGGCCATTTCGAAGATGCCGTAGTCGCCGGCCTTGGTGAACACCGCCATCAGTTCGTACTGACCCGTCTTGGGAGCCGGGAATTCAATTTCGATGGCTTCGTCTTGCTTTCCCTTGGTCCAGATCAGTTGCGTGTCGCCGCTCCACTGCCCGTCGCGGTAACTCGACATGTTCTGCACCCAATGTCTACCGGAGCCGATACTCAACACTTTGAGGTGTTCGCCTTCGATCGCATCGGGATGCAGCTTGGGCATCTGCATGGTCGACGGCACCGCATCGCGCTGCTCGCGCGAAGGACGCAATTGACGTCGCCCGTCAAGCGCCACGATCGGGTACGGGTTCTTTGCGTCCTGTTCGGCATACCAGAAGACGCACGTGTCGTAGACACAGGGCCGGCAGTTGCCGTTGGGCATGACCTCGATGAATCCTTGGAAGCAATTTGAGAACGGCAGGTCGTCGCAAACATGGAAGCGGCAAACCGAAGTGTCTTCCTGGGCGTCGGGTCTCAGGCGGGAGACTGCCGCCAGAGCGCTGTCAAAGGTGACGAACGGGGGATTCGCGGCCCAAGCGTAGCCAATGTAATCTTCGCTGCCCGTGCCGACGGTCGACGGGTACTTCTCGCCGTCGATGAAGAACTTCTCGTCGCCTTCGCCCCACCAGCCGCCGAACTTCCAGATGTGTTCGGTCATGCCGACGTATCGGCCCTTGCCTTCCACCACCAGCAGCGGCCAATCCGGCCAACGGTCGCCGCCTTTACGCAGGAAGCGTTTGGCATCCAGACCGGTAAAGTCATCGGAATGCCACGCGGCATTGAATCGGAGCAGCCGTGCCGCTGCCGACTTTTCGAGTTCGACCGTCTCCAACTCGAGCTCCAACTTCCGAGTTTCTTTCCCGTCATTGGTGAAGACGATTTGCGCCCCGTCCGCATAAGGCATGTACCAGTACGAGTAGAACTTGCCCTCGATGCAGCCCATGACCAGCGTCTCGAACGGGTTGATCCCCGGCGAGGTGGCGAAGAAGTCGCCGAGCGGCGCCCAGACGCTGGGCGAAGTATCGCCGTCCCAGAACATGGAAATCGTCAACTCGCGCAGGAGGTCTTCCTGGGCGATCTTGTCCTCAGGAAGCTCAAGCGGCTTCACTTTCAGCGCCCGTACGGCTCCCGCCCCCGCCAGCGACAGACTTTCGGTTTGCCTGGGCTCGATGGTAAGCGCCTTCTTCTCGGTAACCGTCCCGGAGTCGTTTGAGTACGGGTTGCTTCCGCATTCGTTCCAGGCGTCACTGGCCTTCTTGAGCTGGGCGACGACCTCCGGCGTGAAACCGGGGAAGGTCTCGACCTTGGTTCCTTCCGGGAACAGCGTGTGGGTACAGTGGAAATACATGCCCCAGCCCTTCTCCACGACGACCTTGCAGGATTCTGCAAAGGAAATGGGAACGAACTCGTTGCGTCCGCGCGAGAGCGTCATGGCCAAGCCAGGGAACTCCTTCTCCAGGTCGTCGAAATAGGCCTGGAACGGCTTGTTGATGACGGGAGTCTCGTTGCCGTCAAGGAAGATCTTGATGTGTCCAACGCCAGCTTTGGCCGACCAAGTCCGCCAAAGCACGCCGGGGCCCTCCAGGTCGACCATCACCTGGGCATCGCCTACTCGCCGAATGCATCCGCTACCGTCTCGGTTGGCGCTCCAATTTCGGTAGCTGTCAGTCGATGGATCGTATGACATACCACGATCGTGACTGGTCGAAGCGAACGTCTTCTCGCCGGCGACAACCGGTGTGGCAAGTCGCTCCAGGTGGGTCAGGCGCGCGACGAGATCGGCGTAGGTGGGTTGCTTAGCGGCCGAAACCCTACCCGCCGTCGCCGGCAAGATGAGCAGAATCGCGATCATCTCCATCCGAAATCGCGGAGTCGGTCGTTGTTTGAACATTTGAGATTCTCCGTGGTGACGATCCGCATGCTTCCGTTTCTCCGCCCCGTATACCTGTAACGAGTTCCTCAGATTCTACGCAGATCAAGTTGGCACGTCAGCCGTTGGTATGTATCTGAGTGTGCCGAGGCTGCGAGAAAGAAGTAGGCTGGTGCATATTTGGCAGCCGTTCTGACCGCCGCAATGTAACACGCGCGCCTTCGACGGCGGAGGCCATCCACTTCCAGTCTTTCTGGTCAGGCTTGACCGTTGCACTCCCGCTCGGTTGTCGTCCAGCACACGAGACGCGATCTAAGAACCTGAATTCGAGCGAATTCTGCGTCACAAGAGCATGAGGGAGAAGTTAGCTGTCGCAGATGAGATTCTCAGTAATTCGTGGCGATCTATCCGCCAGACACCGCCCCGATTCACTGGCTCCCGTCGCGGACATATGGCTGCAGCGAATCACGTCCATGTCGATTCGGGCCAACTGAACTGGCGTAACGTCGCCAGTTTGTCGCCCATCGAAGAGCAGAAGCTCCGCGCACGTGATGGAGCGTTGACAACAATTACTGTCTCAACCTTGACAGTAATAGTGTCTCAATTGACAGTAATTAGGCGTCCAACCACACATGGTGGCGGACATAAAGGTTGTCAACGGACCCGCGTTCGCGTAAGGACTTACGTCGAGTTCGGACACAGAGGTTGTCAAACTTGGGACACAAACCCTGTCACACGCACCGGTTTGAGACACAAAGTCTGTCAACCAGTACACTCTTCACCGGTGTGACAAACCACAGGATCGAAACCAAGGAACGTGCGGAGTAGCCTACTCCGCCCTCCCTCTTTCGGAGATCAAATGGGTATCAATCCGCCATTTCTTCGCTGCGTGTCGGACCGGCCAGCTCTGGCTCTGGGATGTTCGCAGGTGTTTGTGCCGCCTTCGTCAAACGAACCTCCAACTGGCTGAAGCGGTCGACCTGCCGGTAGACCTTGAGAAGGCTCTCCACCGCCGGCATCAGCTTACTGTACTCGTTCAGCGCTGCGGGCGTCGCATTCATGGCGGTCTGGACCGCTTGGTGGAGACGATAGCCGATCAGCATCAGGTCGCTGTTAACGGCGCCGATTGTCGCCTGTAGCGCACCGGGCTGGCGGAGCGAACACTCCAGGTAGTCCAGGATCCGCTGTTCACGGTCGTCCTTGATACCCTCGGGAGAGTCGCCCCTGACCACCTGTTCTGCGGCGGTCTGCTCGACACCCTTCGACTGCTGATCACTTGCTTGTTTGTTAGCATCCATTTGTCAGTGTCCTCCTTGTTCAGAATGCGGGACTCAGCCCCTACATGTTATTAGTCCGCGGTTTGCGCACCGCTCGACCGTGAAAGACAAAACCCTGATCGTTCAGGACAGACTCGACTCTCGGCTTCACCGATTTCAGCACCCGGTTCGCTTCAAGCGTTAAGCAAGCCAACATGCGATTCAATTGGCTCGTAGCCTGCAGCGCAAGAAGTTCTTGCTCGACTTGCCGGACGAATGCCTCGTCCGCCCCGAGGTACTTCACACGCTGTTTGCCGTTGAATCGGAAACGCAGTTTGCCATACGACCGGCCGCGACCGCGGACGTCACGGCACACAAACCCCTGGTGCCGCAGAGCGTCAATCTCCTCCGCCGATAGGCCCAGCGTAGCGATCGCCGGTGGAGCCGTTACCATTTCGATTTACCCCCTTTGATTTGCTCGCGTTCTTTGGCCAACGCCACAATCCGGTCGCTCATGCGCAACAACTGCTGCAGCTCTTCTTCCGGAAGCGGTCCCGATTTACATACGCCCCGCTCCTTGACCGACCTGACGACCTTCGCCGCTATCGCCATCGCTTGCGGATGTGCGAGCTGGCTGATTCCGGCCATGGCCATCAAGACTGCCTTCTCCGTCGGTTCGTTCGAGGCCGTTGCCTGTTCTGTCAACGGTCGTACCACTTCGTCATTGATCTTTCGCTGGTAGTTCGTCCAAAACTTGGCCTCCCTATCACGATCATTCGCCACTCCAAGTATCGCCTCCTGAAGCTGGACGACCGCGGCAGGCAAATTCTTTGGCACGGACGCTTGGCTCGGTAACCAAGTCAATTCACACGTTGATTGATCGATGCTGCTTTTCAACGATTCGCTGAAGTCCTTTGGTTTCCCATGCTTTGCACAGAAAATGATGCCTTCCATATCTCTTTTCGCAGGTTGCCAAAGATGGACGTTGCCTAGGTCCAAGTGCAGATGCCGCTCGATGCGGCGGAAATGTGTCACGAGTTTTTCCAACTCTTCTGACTTCTCGATTGTCAACCGAGCCGGAGACCAGCCAACTACGATGAGATTCTTGAAGGGACTCTCAATGTCCAGCTGGAGTACTCTACGTGCCCCGCTGCTGCTTGACCTACGTTTAACCTCTACTACCGGTGCGAAGGGCGACTGGCCGTTATTGTCTTTGATCCCCAGGAGGTAACCGAACTGGTCCAAGGTCGGGCCGCTCAACGTGGACAGTCCGCTTGCCAGCACGGCAGGTAATGACGCCAGGCGGAGCACAGCCAAGTCCTCTAACGAGAAGACCGCGAAGGCGGCGTTACGTGAATTGGTATTGTTGATAGTGGTCTTAATCCACGTGTCCTCTGCGGCCGCTCGTAATGGCAGACCACCGGACAACCCAAGGTTGCGGCCACGGCCGAGGCGATTCGACAAGTCGATCCAAGCGCGAAGGTTGAAACCGTACGGGATCGCTTCCGTGCGAAGCAGGCTATCGGCGAGGCCGTGTTCTGTTGTGTCGATTCGATCAGCGCTCGTGGGGCGATTTGGCGGTCCGTCAACTCTCGTTGCGAATTCTTGACCGACGGTAGAATGCTCGGTGAAGTCATTCGCGTACTGACGGTCAGCGACATCGCCGAACGCGCGCATTACGCCTCTACGCTTTTTGCCCAATCCGAAGCACAGCGGGGAAGCTGCACGTCGCGAAGCACGATCTATGCAGCAAGCGTTGCCGCTGGGTTGATGGTGCATCAGTTCACGCGTTGGCTGCGCAAACTGCCCACAGACCGTGATGTTGCGCTGAATTTATTGGCGGGAGAGTGGGCGATTTGCTGAGCAACACGACGAGGCAAGGAACCACAGAAGTCGACCTGCAGTCTGGACCGCTAGATCAACCTACAAACATCAAATACTGGAGGCTATGACCATTCATCCGGGCTGGCCGCCGAAAGGCGGCTGGCCTTTCGCCTCTTCTTATCTATTGGCCGTCCTTCGTGCGTGGTACGCAATCAAAAGACCCGATTACGGGAAGCCGAAGATTCAGCCTCTATTGAACGGAAAACGAAAACAGAGTTGAATGACAGCACGTCAGATGAACACGGACCTCAACTAGGAGTCGTGATGAACATAGACCACATCTACTCGAACAAATCCCTGATAGCGTGCGCAGTTCTCCTGTCCCTGGAAGCGAGCGTGGGGATGCCAGCTCACGCCGAGACATTCTCGGTCAACGTGGATCTCACTCAGCAAAGTGAGCCGATTTCCAAGTACATCTACGGACAATTTATCGAGCACTTGGGCCGCTGTATCTACGGCGGGCTGTGGGCGGAAATGCTGGAGGACCGGAAATTCTATTACACGGTTACCGGGGAAGCGCCCGCCTGGACCATGTATCGGCCCGGTATGCGATCCTACGACGGTGAAGGGCATCCCTACGAGTTGCTGACTCGTTCCCCTTGGATGATCGTGGGGGACAAGAAGGCAGTGACCATGGTGACCGACAACTCGTTTGTGGGCGACCACACGCCTCGCATTACGCTACCCGGTGATGGGCAGCCGGGAGGGCTGCTTCAAGAACGCCTGGGATTGATCGACGGGAAAGCATACACCGGGCGCATCGCGTTGGCCGGAGACCCCGATGTGGCGCCGATCAAAGTTAGCCTGGTATGGGGTGGTGGCGCGAGCGACCGCGACACGGTGATCATCGACACGGTGGACCAGCAGTACGCCACCCATCCACTGCGTTTCCAATCCGAGGACTCCACGGACAACGGCCGCTTAGAGATCGTCAGTCATGGCAAAGGCAACTTACTGATCGGCACCGTCTCTCTGATGCCCGCCGACAATATCCGTGGTTGGC